>CAVJIN010000004.1:0-71142 GCA_963649615.1 bacterium | reverse complement strand
GTGGAGGTGGGAGTTTTGAGGCCGGTGAGCGCTTGTTCAAGGGAAATGAGCATGTCAGCAGGCTTGGTTGATTTAAGAAGGACTTGATAGCGATAGTTGGCACGAATCTTCTCAATGGGACATTCGTTGGCACCATAAATTTGGGTATTTTTGGCAACTTCACGTAAGCGTGTAGCAATGGTGTTGGCAAAATTTTTGGCAACTTCTGCTCTTGGAGAGCGAATGACAAGGTTTATCATGCGAGAAAAAGGAGGAAAACCTAGGTCTTTTCTAAGAGAAAGCTCTTTATCAAAGAACTCCTCAACCTTACCTTGAGAGGCCATGACAATGGCAGGATTATCCTTCATGCGAGTTTGCACCACAACCTTGCCAGAGGTATCGGCACGGCCAGAACGGCCTGCAACTTGAACAAGAAGGTCAAAGGTCCTCTCCTCTGCCCTGAAATCTGGGATGAGAAGACCACTGTCTGCAAGAACTATTCCCACCAATTGAACATTTGGAAAGTTTAGCCCTTTGGCAACCATTTGGGTTCCAATGAGGATGTTAATCTTACCTTCTCTGAACTCATCTAACGTTTTTTGAATAATTTTGCGGTCTTTGGCAACAGTGTCAGTATCAAGACGTGCAGCTTTATATTGAGGAAAGAGCCTATTTATCTCCTGTTCCACCTGTTCTGTGCCAAAACCAGAGTACATGACATCTAATGAGCCACACTGAGGGCACACTCGAATAGGTTTTTGAGTATAACCACAGTAATGGCATTGCACAGTTCCAAGTCTTCTATGATAAGTCATTGCAACATCACAATGAGGGCATTTTAATTCAAAACCACAACTTCTGCAGTGGAAATAGTAACTATAGCCACGTCTATTTAAGAACAAGATAACCTGTTTCCCTGAGCCTAAAGTCCTAGTCATTTGAGCCTGGAGAACCTTTCCAAAGATACCTTCTTCCTTTGACATATCTGCAATTTCAACACCCGGAACAGAGCCACCACCAACACGTTTGGTTAGATTTATGCGAGTCATCTTGCTAGGATCTTTCATAAGATGCCAAGCCTCAAGACTTGGAGTAGCACTACCCATGAGAAGTTTACCATGACAATCGCTTATTCTTTTTTGTGCTACCTGCCTTGCATGGTAGCGAGGGTCATTTCCACTCTTATAGGAGTTCTCATGCTCCTCATCTATAATAATCATCTTTAGGTTTTCAAAAGGAGCAAAGACAGCACTTCTGGCTCCAATAACTAAAGACACTTCAGATCTCTTGATCTTTCTCCACTGGGCTATACGCTGAGAATCTGTAAGGCCAGAATGTAGGATAGCAACATTGTTTTTAAACCTATCTAGAACCTGAATTGCAAGTTGATGAGTAAGAGTTATCTCAGGAACAAGATAAATGACTTGCCCCCCTTGAGCTATGACCTGCTCTGCACATCTTAAGAAGACTTCTGTCTTACCTGACCCGGTAATGCCAAAAAGATAATAAAGGCTTCCAGAGCCACCCATAACAGTTTTAATAGCATCCTCTTGCTCGCCTGTAAGTTGAACATCTGGCTTGAGAATTGGCTCTCCAAAATCTAAAGCCCCATGAGAGGAGTCTCTTTTCCCTCCAGGAATCATTACATCAAGAATTTCACCCCGGCTTGAGAAATAAAACTTCTCCATCCAAAGGGCAAGTTCATACTCTTTCTTCCCAAACAAAGGTTCTTTATCAATAGCCTTATATACAGATTTTATCTCAAAATTACACTCAGGTTTATCTTTTAGGACATCAATTACATAAGCTTGCACTTTTCTAGAGCTAAAAGGGACCATTACTCTTATACCCACAATGACATTCAAAACCTCGTCATCAAAGGAATACAAGAAGTCTTGTTTAAGAGGAACTGGAACTAAAACTTTGGCATACTTAATCATCTAGAACCCATAACCTCAAGGCCAAGATAACGAGCCAATTTCTGCAAATCTTCCCATACAGGACGTTTTAAACTAAGGTCTCTTAAAACTGCTGCAGGATGATAGGTACAAATCATTGGAATCCCATCAAAAAAGAAAAATCTTCCTCTTAGAGAACCCATTGAAGCATCTTCTTGTCCCGTCATAAGAGAAGAAGCAGGACGTCCAAGACACAAAATTGTCTGGGGTTGAATAAGAGCAATTTGCTGTTTTAAGAAAGCAAGGCAGGCTGTTTTTTCCTCAGAAAGAGGATCCCTGTTCTGTGGAGGTCTGCACTTAACAATGTTGGTAATGTAGGTATTGGAATTTCTATCAAGATTAATAGCTTTAAGCCACTTATCCAAGAAAGCTCCTGCCTTACCAACAAAAGGTCTTCCAGTATTGTCTTCTGTCTCCCCAGGGCCTTCTCCAATTACCATAACAGTAGGCCGGTCAGAGCAACCTTCTCCAAAAACCACATTCGTGCGAGTTGAACACAAAGTACAACGTTTACAAGAAAGAGCATCTGTAATTAAAGCCTGCATTGACATATGGCAGCGCTCATCTTTTTCCGGCTCTGCAAATATAGCGAATGTAGACCGATGTTTATATTCAGAAGACCCCATCTCATCTAAAGCCTCAACAGGCTCTGGATATAGTTTATGTGAAACCTCAGAGAAATTAGAACTTGAAGCCTCTGGGGCAACATAACAACCTCTTACAACGTTTTCAAACTGGTTTATTAAAGTCTCCGTGGCTGAAAGTGCGCCCTCTAGAGCCAGTCTCTTGAGGTCTAGTTCTTTTATGTCCTGTTTTTTATCATCAAGCTCATTTGCCATACTTTTCCTCAAACCACCTGTATTCTTCAGGATCATAGCTCACTCGCCACAGATATAGCCCATCTGAATCCGCTGTTTTTTTGGCCTTGCTTCTATCGCAAGATTCAAGTGCATCTCCAAAATCAGATACACTATAACCTTCAAGTCCCATGTAAATCATAGAACCAACAAGAGATCTTACCATGTGATATAAAAAAGCGTTTCCACAAATTTTATAACACAAGACTTTATCTTCATACATGGAAGAAGTCCAATAAAAAACAGATTCATAAATATCTCTAACCTTACTAGGGCAATCATCTTTTGCAGAAGCAAAAGTTGTAAAATCATGAGTTCCTATCAATTGGGAGGCATAAGAATTCAAAACATCAATGGAAGGCAGTTCTTTGTATCTAGAAATAAGACCATCTGTAAAACAGTCATGCCTAAGACCTTGAACAGCAAAGTATCTATACTCTCTAGCCATGGCGCTGTAACGAGCATGAAAATCAGGACCACAATCCCAGCTTCTAACAATTCTTACACTACGTGGCAAAATGGCATTTAAGGCAAAAGTAAAAGCTTTAGCGGGAATGGTACAAGTATTAAATTCTGCATGTGCAACCTGTCCTTTGGCATGAACTCCACTGTCTGTTCTACCGCTTCCGCATACAACTACATTTTCATCTCCCAAAAACTGAACAATAGCCTGTTTTAGCGTTTCCTGTACAGAAATTCCATTATTTTGCGTTTGCCAGCCATTAAAAGCTCTTCCATCATAGGAAAGTTCCATGGCAACACGGCGTCTTCCTTCAGGAGCAGAGAACTCTGTAGGGCGCTTCCAATCACTTCTTGCCATAGCCTATTCCTTATCCTTGTCTATCTCTTTTTCAAGGATTACCATGGCTATTGCCAAGGGACTTTCATGGGTAATTGAAAGGTGAATTGCTTCACAAGGAGCGTTGTCTAATGTAATTCCACTAAGACCCACAGAAGGCTTTCCATTGGAATCTTTTTCTACATAGATATCATGTGGGATTAATGTCTCAGAAAAGCCTGTTCCACGAGCCTTGGCATAGGCTTCTTTTACAGCAAAACGAGAAGCTAGAAATTGAGCCTTTATGTCTTCATGTGCTTTTTCTAAAAGGGCATATTCTTCCAGTTCACGTTCGTTGTAAACCTTCTCCAGAAAATGCCTGTCTAGCTTTTTTACACGCTCAAGAGAGACTGCATCAATTCCTATTCCACTAATCACACAAACCTCCAATCATAAAAAGCCAATCACTAATTATCCAAAGAGAAAAAGACTTTCACCTGCGATGGATTTGTTGAGAAAGAGAGCGTTGAGAAGTCCAAAACAGAATCTTGTCCTCCCATGTCAATTTGAACAGCAGCAAGAGAAACACCTTCTTGGCTGACTTTAGAAAAATCAACAGTAAGGGTCACTTTTGAAAGATCTACCATGTAAACTTGGTCTTCTTTACCAGAAATTAGAAGCTCAGCTGAAGTAGGAACAATACTGTCAGCCTTATAACCCTCTGGCATTGTAACATTAAGAGGCAAACTAACGGTTCTAGTTTCTTGGAGTATAAGTCCAAGGAAGAAATACATAAAAACAGCAAGAAGGAAGCAAAGAATCTTTATTTGCCAGTTATAAAATATTTTTTGAAAAGTTTTGTTCCGACTCATTTTAGTTTTCCTCCTTACCTGCTTCCCTACTAGATTCCTTACTAGCCTCTCTGGCCTCTTCTACTGCCACAGACTGGACATCAAGGTAATTAAAGAGAGCAATGAGCATGCTCTTAATTTCTTCGCGAGAAAGGTCATAGTAGAGATTTCCGTTACAGGCTAGTGATATTGCACCAGTCTCTTCAGAGACAACAATAACAGCGGCATCGGATTCCTCTGCCATTCCTAAAGCAGCCCTGTGCCTTGTACCAAAAGATGCACGGATATCGGTCTGGACAGATAGGGGCAAATAACAGCCTGCTGCAATTATTTTTGAGCCCTGAATAATCATGGCGCCATCATGTAGCGGTGTGTCGTGGTCAAAAACCGTGACAATTAAGGCGCTAGAGATATCGGCATTCATCTTGGTACCACTATCTATAATGTTTTTGAGAGCTAGCTTGCGTGGGAATACAATCAAGGCTCCTCTCTTTACTTGGACAAGACGCTGGCAAGCATTGAGAATCATATCAAGCTGGTCAGATGATGTTTGCACGCCACCAATTCTAAAAAAACGTGCACGTCTGCTGACACCTGGTGTGAAGGTCCTTCTGAGTTCTGGCTGATAAAGCACACACAAGAAAACTGTAGCCGGCACGGCCATTATTTTCATAAGGCCCTCAATGACCTCAAATTTAAGAATATGACACAAAACATAGATAAAAATGTAAAGTAAAATTGTACGTATGAAACTCGTGGCTCTGTTTTGTGCAAGAGAAACATACATTGAGTAAAAAAACGCTGTCATTAGAATAATCTGAATAACAGCTCTTGCTATCTCCAAGGGGGTTGTTGGCACCATCCTTATTCCTCCGTCCTTATTCTTCTGTCCTTATTCCTCTGTCCAATTCAAAGTTCTTTCAACTGCTTTGTTCCAGAACTTTACCTTGGCCTCTCTGTCTTCTTGAGACATTGTAGGCTCCCATCTCTTTTCTTCTTTCCACTGCTTTGCAAGCTCGTCTAGGTCATGATAAATACCAACAGACAAGCCGGCAGCATAGGCAGCTCCAAGAGCTGTAGTTTCTATCACAGCAGGTCTTATAACTGGAATACCAAGAATATCGGATTGAAATTTCATCAAAGGCTTACTGTTTGTAAGTCCACCATCAACTTTTAGCTCAAGCATTTTAATGTGGCTATCTGCTTCAATGGCTTTAAAAATATCGTTGGCTTGAAAAGCTGTAGATTCCAATGCGGCTCTACAAATGTGGTTTCTATCACTGTAACCTGTAAGACCAGCAATAACCCCGCGTGCATCACTTCGCCAATAAGGAGCAAAAAGACCTGCAAAAGCTGGAACAATGTAAACGCCACCGCAATCTTCTACCTTCTCTGCAAAAGCATCTAACTCCTGCGCACTGGAGACCATTTTTAGATTATCTCTAATCCACTGAACTAAAGAACCAGCAACAGCAATTGAACCTTCAAGGGCGTATACTGGCTCTTCTCCCTCTTTTTTATAAGCAACTGTGGAAACTAGGCCATTGTTTGAAAAGCAAAGATTCTTTCCTGTGTTCACCAAGAGGAAGCAACCGGTACCATAAGTACACTTGCCAAGGCCCTGAGAGAAGCAAGCTTGTCCAAACAAGGCCGCCTGCTGGTCTCCCAAAATTCCACAAACTGGAACCTCGCCTTGGAACGGTCCATTTTCAGTAGTCAACCCATAAATTCTCCCTGTTGATGGAACAATTTCAGGTAGAGCCTTCTTTGGAATGTTAAAAATTGCCAGTAATTCATCATCCCACTGAAGGGTTTTAATATTCATGAGCATATAACGCGAGGCATTCGTTACATCTGTGATAAAGCATTTTCTGCCTGTGAGATTCCACGTAAGCCAGCTATCAATTGTGCCAAACACGGCATTCCCATTTTCTGCTGCAGCACGTAATCCCTCAACGTTATCCAAAAGCCATGCAATCTTGGAGGCTGCAAAGTACGGAGAAAACAAAAGCCCACATTTTTTCTTCAGCCAGTTTTCATCACATTTAGCCTTAATTTGATTAATTAAATCAGCACCTCTAAGGTCCTGCCACACAATAGCGTTGTACCACACTTTGCCAGTTTTTGGATTCCATGCAATGACAGTTTCTCTCTGGTTTGTAATCCCAACACCAGCAATATCCTCTGCACTTGCATCAGCCATTCTTAAAGTTTTCACTATTGTCTCTGTTGTGTTATCCCAAATCTCATATGGGTCATGCTCCACCCAACCGGGCCTAGGGAATATTTGCACGTGCTCAATTTGATGAGATGCACGTATTTTTCCACTTTCATCAAAGAGAATGAATCTGGTACTTGTAGTACCCTGGTCTATAGCTCCTAAATACTTCAAAGATGGCCTCCAATTTTACAAGGTTTCTGTAAAAACCTCTCACCATTATATATCAAACAAGGCATGAAGTCATTATCAAATAGCTTCTCAAATTGGTAGCTTCACGTACTCAGAAAACTCCATTTTTAGATCCTGTCTTTGTAACATTTCCTGCCCACAAATAGTCACTCTCACAAGCTGTTTCCGGCTCCTTTGAAGAATCTTTTTCGCCACCGCCTTTAGGTCTTCTCTCGTAACAGTCTTCAGAATTTCCATGCGCTCAACATGTTGACGCCAGCTAGTTTTTCCCACCAGCATTTTATACGCTATTTGACAACGCATTTGAGGATACGGCAGCAAGATATCCCTACTTAACGCCGACACAATCCCATACTCAATCTCTTCATCACTAAAACCACTCTCCAAGGACTCCAAAAACGCCTCAAACGTCTTCTCAATGCACGGGTCTCTGTAGGACGCAAACATCATCATCCCCTCAATCTCGTCATAGCTACACGACACCCCGTAAGCGCCATTCTTCCCCCGCACCGTATTCCATAGATATCCCGATGTCATTAAGTCACTTAACAGCCCAGCTGCAACTTTTTCACGCTTTGTAAGCTCAGCTAACCCAATAGCAATTGCATTAAAAGCCGGGCCCGATGTCACTTCAAAACACCTACTTAATTTCACATTTTCCTTAATCTGATTTTGGAAGTTAGCATAATAATTAGAAATCCTTACCAACTTACCTTTTGGATACTTATTTATATGCTGTAAAACAAGTTGAGAACACTCGTCTGTAGGCTCTTCACAACCCATATGAACAAACATTGCCTTCTGAGTAAATATCTTCTTGTATAGCTTAGTAAGACGTACTGACAAAGCCTTCATAGCCTTTGGATTATCTTCTACTTGATTCTTTAAATCTTGAACAAAGAACCACCTCTTTGTACCCATGGAATACTCACTTTCCATAGCTGTAGCCGATAACACACTTGCAGCACTAAGAGAAGCATATGAGCTAGCATTGTATGTATAGTTGTTCTTGTAATCTGTTAAAATATCTGTAAGAACAGCCTTAATTTTTGAGCAATCTTTAAGGTCTGCATCTAGAAGAATTTCGTCAATTAAATCCAGTGCTTTAGGTAAATCACACCGTAACAACTTGCTTTTTACAACAACCCCACTTATGGGCTTATGTTCATTTGCTGTCCTACCGTTTTCTAGATTAATTGAGAACCCTCCAGTAGTCATTTTTAAGGCTGTTCCAATCTCAGAATAACTGTGTTTGAAAGTTCCACACATATTCAGAAGCCTAGTCAAAACGGGTAAAAGTTTATGCTCTTCTTCATTTAGATTTCTGACATCAAAAAACTGTTTGAGAATGACAATTGACCTTGTAAACAAAGGCAAAACATAGAGCCTAGCTCCATTTTCAGTTTTATAAATTTTATGTTTGAAATTTGGAGAAGAAGGAACAATATCATCTCTATTAATGTGGCCAATTGTAGCTATAGCCTCAGGAGAATCTGGTGTATTTACAAAAGTCTCAAACTCTTGTTTTTCTTCCATTGAAGGAATAGGCATTTGACAAATTTTAATGGCTTCTTCAGCCTTGATTCTTTCTTGGTAGTTTGGGTCATAAACAGTACTAAAAAGAACTCGTCTAGGATTATCCAAAAGATTTTTTTGCATCCAATCTTCTAGATAATGACCACTTTCCATTAACTTTTTAAATTTTTCTAGCCTTTGGAAGTCTCTAATTCCCTCTTCCGGCGTTTTACCCCTAAGCCATGTTCTAGCGGCCTTTAAGCAAGTACCAAGCCCAAAAGGAACAGAACCTTCAGGAATTTCTTGAAGTTTATACTCATTTCTTTTAACTACCGCAGCCACATCTTCTTTTGGCAGGCCATCTTTAACAAACCTAGCCAGTGTTTCTAACAAAAAAGTCTCAATTTCTTTTGCTTTGTTTGGTTTTGCACCTGTAAAACCTACTGTAAAAGTAAGAACCGGACAATCTGGATTTGTTCCACTCATTGGATTCAAATCCTCACCTAAATCAGACTCAACTATTGCTTTATAAAGAGGAGCCCCAGGGTTTCCAAGAAGTATATCAACAAGAATAGAAAGAGTAAGAATTTCTAGCGGGTCACTTGAAGAAGTAGTAAGCCAACTTAGCACAACACTTGAAGCTTCTTTAGAAGGACAAAACGCCACTTTTTCCGTTGTTTTTAATTGTGGTTGCAGATAGTTTTCCCATTTAGGAATAAAACTTTCTCCTTTTTCTGCCTTTTTAAGATATCTGTTCTCTAACTTATCCAAATATTCCTTAGTATCAAAATCACCAAACAGAAACAATTTACAGTTGGTTGGACTGTACCATTTTTTGTATCTTGCAAGATATTCTTCATAGCTTAATGTAATTATCTCAAGAGGGTTTCCTCCTGAAACATATTGGTATGGAGTTCCCTCAAATAAAACCCTACAAAGGCCATTTTGTAAGATAGAGTCTTCATTGTCACTAGATCCGCTCATCTCGTTGTAGACAACACCATCGGGCCTAGAATCAAATAGCCTAATTCCTTCTTGGTAAAAAGAGTTCTTCCTCAGAAGTGGTGCAAACACGCTATCTGCATACAAGTCAAATAGGTTGTCAAAATCTTTCTTCAAAGGAGAAGAAAACGGGAACATGGTCTTATCCCCAAATGTCACTGCATTTAGAAAAGTATTAGGACTGGATTGCTGAATTAAGCTAAATGGGTCTTTAACCGGGTAACGCTCAGAGCCCGAAAGAACCGTATGTTCCAAAATATGAGCAACCCCTTTGTCATCTTCAGACGGTGTTGAAAAGATAAAACTACAGGTTAATTCAGGATCTTTGTTTTTTATATGAAAAACCTCCATGCCCGTCTTTTCATGGACATAGAACAAGCCATCTCCGTTGTATTCTTCTAACGGAGTTCTTCTAATTAAATTAAACATAAACAGCCTTTAATAATGAGTAAATGATATCGGCTAACTTTAAGTAAGCCTGAGAAGTAGCATTTTCTTGTGTTTCACCAGAACCCGAGGCATAAATTATTCCGCTCTCATAAAGGGTTTGAATTCCCTTTGAAAGGTCTGTACTATACAGAATCCCTGTACCTTCAACAGTAACAAATATGCCATTAGAAGACTCTATAGTATTAGTTTGCCCAAATCTACACACCAAAAGACAATCGCAACTTCCACGAGTTTGCACGTAGTCATAAAGAATATCGGCTTCTTGATCTGAAAGGGCGTAGTATGCCTGCGCAGTTGCACCATCTGAAGTCAGGCACAACACAATGTAGTCAGCTGTGTTCTTATTTCCTGTAATATAGCCCATCAAATCATGCTCAACCACCGCAACTGCAATAGTACCCAACGAATATTTACGGTCATAATCAAAGCTCACAGTCTTAGAGTCCACCAAACTTTTCAATTCACGTGCGGTATTTGCATTCGTGGAAGACTCTAGAGCATTAAGCTCATCATCCAAATCCAGACTAAACAGCACAGAGCCTTCTCTCACCATAGTAAAATTGAGAGAGCTAAAAGCCACATTGCCCATGTCATCTGTTGAATAAATGAAAGCGTCACTGTAAAGCGCCCCCGTGACATCTATAGCCTCGTACGAAGCTTTAATATCTGCAGTCTTTACTCTAGAGGACACCAATACCGATTTCCTTGTAACTTGCACCGTACAATTTGCATTTTCCTTGTCCTGAGATATCAATGTAATAGATATAGAATTAAGTATATCCTTAACCTCTTCGCAAATTGTGTTATAAGAGTATTCTTCTAAAATATAATCTTGTTCATAAGATAAAATCATGGACTGTAAATAACTAGAAACTCCTTTTAAGTCCTGACCATCTTTAATGTATTCATCCCCTTGAAGAACTAAGCTTTCAACCTTTTCTGATGTTTCATTCTTTCTGATTGTTTCTTCCGAGCTAGCTTCTATAAGTAAAGCGGAATCTGCAACAACTCTAACATAAACCTCAATTTGACCTTCCACATAAGCATTAGAAATGTCATAGACAGTCAGTTGAAACTCGTTTATGGTACCAAGCACACTCAATTCCCTGTATTGTTCTTGACCAAGAGAAACACCAAGATAAGAAGAAAGCTGAGAAATAATGTCAGAGTATGCAAGCAATTCTGCCTGTCTCTCTGTTTCCGCTCTTCCTTGCCCCACAAAAGAAACTCTCGAAGAATCCACTCCAAATTGAGGATTATAAACCCAAATAGGAAGTCCAGAAAAACTGGACTTAACTAGAGCCTTAACAGAAGTACATCCAGTAAGACAAAAAGCAATAATGAGAATTAGAGTTATGAAAATGCCCTTTAACACAGACCTTTTCTTGGCCTCTTTCATAAACTCACCCCCACTCCCACAAAAGGAGAATAAGATTTCAAGCCATTGGGAACTTGTATCCAAGACAACCCAACTTCCCATCTAAAAGAGCCAATAAAATGTCTATAGGACAGGCCATAACAACAGATAAACGAAACGCTATCCTTTAGAAGAACTCCAGCTGTGCACCAACCTGTAAAACCACCATCCTCAATGAGGGTAAAATGGGTATTCCAAAGTTTAGATAGAACAACATCAGATTCAAAACCAACAGTAATATAAACTCCATTAAAACTATTAGACTTAAAGGAAAAAGCAGCACCTGTTAAAACCAAAGGCTTTAATGGATAAAGATTCGTAGAAACAGACCATCCTAGACTTGCATGATTTAAAGAGGTTCTAAGAAAAAATAAATTCTGTCTGCCACAACTGGTTAATTGACTTCCAACTTCTATATTAGAACGAGTGCTTATCCTATCAAAGACTACAACTTTTTCACTACTATTACTAACAATCAGGACATTGTTATTATTATCTTTGAATAAAGTCCCAACTTTGGGAAGTTCTTCAAAATCAACGGATGAAACAGTATTTCCATAAACATAACTTATGGAGGCGCTCCAAGCAAAACTTAAAACAGAGAAAAGAATCAAAACTATGACAGAAAGCCTTTTTCCCATATTAACCATATTAAACAGTAGAGTCCTTTGCCCACTGTTTGATAATTTCAACAATCAATTGTGCGCTGTCTTTCATAGCGTCCAATGCAGCCCACTCAAATCTACTGTGAAAATTATGTCCACCAGTATAGAGGTTTGGGCAAGGAATACCTTTTATTTCAGCAATACGAGAGCCATCTGTACCACCTCTAATAATTGCTGTTGTAAGAGGTTGTCCAAGAACCTTTCCGGCTTCAAAAATTACATCAACAGCCTTTGGATTTTTCTTTGCAGCCTCTCCCATATTAAGGTAGCTAATCTTAGCGTCAACTGTAACTTTTCCACCGGTATAGAGCATTTCAATTGTCTTGCCAAGATTCTTGAGTACTTCAATCCTTCTAAGAAGTTGATCATAATCAAAATCTCTGAGATAGACAGTAACATCCATATCTGTTGCGTTTCCACTTGCGCTTTGAGCACAGTAGTATCCGTAACGTGCATCTGTTGCTTCTGGGCTTTCTGCTTGCGGGATTGCGTTGATAAAGGCTGCTGCCATTGTAAGTGCATTAACCATTCTTCCTCTTGCAGAACCTAGATGATAGGAGACTCCAGAAAAATGAACTTTGACAGTTGCAGCATTAAAACATTCTAGCTCAACCTCATACCTAGTTCCTCCATCTATGGTGTATAGTGCTTGTGCATTAAGGCGTTTTGCATCAAAGAAATTCATACCACAACCAGTTTCCTCATCTGGTGAGAAAAGAACTTCAATTGGGCCATGTTTAATATCGGGATGCTTCATCAAGTAGGTAATGGCTGCCATGATTTCAGCAACACCGCCCTTGTCGTCGCAACCTAGAAGAGTGTCGCCACTGGAGGTAAAGAGTGTAGAGCCCACGTAGCCGTTAAGCTCTGGGTTATCTGCAACCTTAATTACATAATCTTCACTTAGGACAATGTCCTTGCCATCATAATTTTCAATGACGCGTGGTTTAACGTGATTGCCATCTACGTCATTGGCAGTATCAACATGTGAGCAGAATGCAATTGTTGGAAGGCCCTTTTGTGTAGCGTCAATGCGTGCAAGCAAATAGCCATACTGGTCCAATTCTACGTCCTGAATGCCCAAGTCCTTAAGCTCTTTTTCAAGCATTCTGAGCAAATCCCATTGTCCTTCTGTGGATGGATGCTTCTTATCTGCAATTGATTCGTCGCTCATGGTATCAACTTGTACATATCTTAAAAAACGTTCTTGAATATCTTTTTTCAACATATCTGCTCCTTGGGTTTTTTCAAAGCCACCTTGAATTAGATTATATGAGATTTTGGATTTATTAGAAATATCTCCACAAAAAAAGGCCACTGTCGTGGAGAAAAACCCTACAAACAATGGCCTTTTATTTTATTTAATAGTGCTTACAAGCACTTAATGGTGCAGTTACTTTGCAGCCTTGAGGTTTGCCTCAAGAGTGTCAAGCATATCTGAAAGCTCCTTAGGAAGCTTATCACCAAACTGTGGGTAGTAGTTGTTGCGAATATCGTCAACTTCTTTGAGCCAGCCTTCAACATCAACAGTAAGAAGCTGTTTCATGTCTTCTTCTGTTACGCCTTCTGGTCTGTCAATTGCATCAACTGTTGGCATGATACCAATTGGAGTATCAACTGTCTTTGCAGTACCTTCACAGCACTCAAAAATCCACTTAAGGACACGGCTGTTGTCGCCGTAGCCAGGCCAGAGCCACTTGCCTTCTGGAGTCTTGCGGAACCAGTTGACATAGAAAATCTTTGGAAGAAGGCTCTGATCCTTTGCAGCCTTACCAACATCAAGCCAATGCTTAAAATAATCGCCTGCATTGTAACCAATGAAAGGCTTCATAGCCATTGGGTCACGTCTTATGCCACTTGCAACATCAAGTGTAGCTGCTGTGACTTCAGATCCAACAATTGAACCAAGGAATGTTCCATGTGTCCAGTTTCTAGCCATATGAACCAAAGGAATTGTGCTAGGACGTCTACCACCAAAGAGGATAGCTGATACTGGAACTCCATGAGGATCGTCCCATTCTTTTGCAAGAGTTGGGCACTGATTTGCAGGGGCTGTGAATCTTGAATTTGGATGAGCAGCTGGTTTCTGTTCCTTGTCTTCCTTGTTCTGAATCCATTCGTTTCCGTGCCAATCAATGAGCTTGCCAGGAGCATCATATCCAATTCCTTCCCACCATACGTCTCCATCTTCAGTAAGAGCTACGTTTGTGAAGATTGTATTCTTGGAAGCTGCTGCAAGAGCATTGTAATTGCTCTTTGCTGATGTGCCAGGGGCAACACCAAAGAAGCCTGTCTCAACTGCCATAGCGTAAAGTCTGCCATCTTTGCCGTAGCGGAGCCATGCAATATCATCAGAAAGGGTTTCAACCTTCCATCCTGGAATAGTAGGAATAAGCATAGCCAAGTTTGTCTTTCCACAGGCACTTGGGAATGCTGCTGTTATATAACGAACCTTGCCTTCTGGGCTTGTAAGCTTGAGAATGAGCATGTGCTCTGCAAGCCAGCCTTCGTCTCTAGCAAGAACTGTAGCAATTCTAAGAGCAAGACACTTCTTACCAAGAAGGGCGTTTCCACCGTAACCTGAACCATATGACCAAATTTCTCTTGTCTCTGGGAAATGTGCAATGTACTTGTGATCCATGTCTGCACAAGGCCATACACCATGATCTGACTCACCTTCTGCAAGAGGCTTGCCAACTGAATGGTAGCATGGAACATACTCGCCATCTGTACCAAGTTGATCAAGAACATTATAACCAACACGAGTCATGATTATCATGTTGCAAACAACGTATTCGCTATCTGTAAGTTCAATACCAATCTTTGCAAACTCAGAACCAACAGGTCCCATTGAGAATGGAATTACATAAAGAGTACGACCCTTCATGCAACCTTTGTAAAGAGCGGTCATTGTCTTCTTTAACTCATGAGGTTCAATCCAGTTGTTAGTTGGACCTGCATCTTCCTGCTTTAAGCTTGAAATATAGGTTCTTTTTTCAACACGAGCAACATCAGAAGGATCTGAACGGAAAAGTACGCTGTGAGGTTTCTTCTCTTCATTCAAGCGTGTTGCAAGACCACTATCCACCATCTGATTAATCAAGGAATCATATTCTTCCTTAGATCCGCTACAGACATGGATTTTCTCAGGAGTAGTAAGAGCAGCAAAGTCTTCTATCCACTTTTTGAGACCAGCATGTTTGATTTCGTTGACTGTCATTAAAATATTCTCCTTATGGACCTTATGGACCACGGATAAGCCCTTATAATATTAAGCCCACATATATTAAGCCCACACAAGAAATTTAATGTTTTTTTTGCCTATGTTCAAGGATTATAATCTAAAATGTGGTACAATCATCCCAACGCCTAAAAAACAAAACTAAATAGAGGGGTCTCAAATGTCAGGAGAAACAGAGAAACGCAGTTTTACTAAGCCAGAGTTGGCTCTTCCAGCAGGTTCTCTGCAATGTGCCCTCTATGCATTTAAAGGCGGAGCAGATGCTGTTTATCTTGGACTTAAAGATTTTTCAGCTAGAAAGGGCGCTGTTAATTTCTCATTTGACGATGTAAGAAAGCTTAAAGAAGCTTGCAGGCTCCAAAACAAAAAGTTTTATGTCACATTAAATACCTTGTTATATGATAACGAATTACCACAAGCCTATTCAATGTTAAAACAGCTAGACTATCTTCAACCAGATGGCATTATTGTTCAAGACCTTGGTATTGCAAAAGTTATAAGAGATGAGTTTCCAAATCTTCAACTTCACGGATCAACCCAGCTAGCCGTTCATACAACACAAGGAGTAAAAGAACTTCAAGATTTAGGATTTACTAGGGTTGTTTTGTCTAGAGAATTATCGTTTGAAGAGATACAGAAAATACGTCAAGATTGCCCTAATATTGAGCTCAAGGTTTTCATTCATGGTGCACTTTGTTACGGATTTTCTGGACTCTGCATGGCAAGTGAAACCATTACAGGTAGAAGTGCCAACAGAGGAGCCTGTGCCCAAATTTGTAGAACTTGGTTCTCTAATCCCAAAGAAAGTGCTTCCAATTGTAATTCTAGTTGGCTTTTTAGCATGAAAGATCTCTGTCTTGGTAGTCTTGTACAAAAATACAAAGAAATTGGCATTGACTCCCTAAAGATAGAAGGACGAATGAAAGGCCCTGAGTACGTTTATTGGTGTGCTAAATTCTATAGCATGATCCTTGAGGGGCTAGATGAGTCTAACAAAGAAGTTCAATGGGCAAAAGAATGTATGCAAACTTCTTTCTCTCGCGAGACTACTACTGGTTTTTTTAACACAAAAACTAATGGAAGTTTCAATTCTGAAAACATGGTTTGTTCTTCCTACCCTTCTCACAAAGGCATTCAAATTGGAACAATTGAGAAGGTTTTAAACTCTAAAGCCATAATAAGATTCTCAAAACCTGTTGCTCTACGTGATGGCCTGTTAGTGGTGTCAAAGGGTGAAAAATCAATGGAAAGTTGCGGTTTTGGGGTATCATTTATAGAAGGTGGCCGTTCTTTTATAGGCGAAGGAGAAACCACAACAATAAACTTCCCCACTTCAAACTTTACGAAAAAACCTGGTTTTGGAACCCCTGTTTTTTGCACATCAAGGCACAACCAAAATCTTCCATTGCTATCTGAAAACATTAATGAATATAAAAAACCAATAGATCTTCAAATTCTACTGACCCCAAACTCAATTACCATTAATGGCAAGATCTTTGACTGTTCAATGCAACCTGCGAACAACAAAATAGATCTAAAAGGTAATTTTGAGAAAATCTTCCAATCCTCCGACAAAAGCCTTTTCACTGCTGGCAATATCCTCATTGAAAACCAATCTGGATTTGAAAGCCCGTTTATCCCTCTTTCTGTGTTAAAGCAAGTACGTCGTGAATTCTACGCCATCCAAGACAGTTTTTTTGAAAAATCACTACTTGAACATCCAAGTTTTCTATATTTCAACGAAAACTTCTCCCTTCCAAACCGTTCTAAACTTGGCCTTTGGGACAATATTACTTATGTGGAGAATGTTGCGTTTCTTCCTTTAAGTCCAATAATGTTTAATGAAGGGGAATACTTTTCAAAATTAGATGAGAAAATTAAAGAAGTTCCTGACATAGTTATAGGGATAAATAATATTGCACAGGTGCAGTGGGCAAAACAACATCCAAACACAAGGGTATTTGCCGATATCTTCCTCTACACAACCAATGCACTGGCATATGAGGCATTAAAGGAAGAATTGCCCAATTTAATTGGCTCATATGAAAAGCGCTTTGGTAACTGGGACAATGAATTCAAGGTGCCGTTGTTTATAAGTAGAGTTTGCATGCGTCATCACGGAATGGGGCTTTCGTGTAAAGGTTGCACAAGAGACAATAACTATAAAATTGCACAAAATGGAAAAAAATATAATGTTATTTGTAGAAATTGCATTACCATAGTAACAGAAGAAAAATAGGAGATTATTTACATGGAGAACGAGAAACAGGTGAAGAAAAATCTATTGTTATTTCCTATTGGTACCATTGGAAGAGACATGGTGTACCAATTGTTCACAAATTTTATTCTCACCTTCATTCTTTTCACAAGACAGCTTACAGCAGCTCAACTGACTGCTATCACAGCAATTATGGTGGGTGCTCGTGTTTTTGACGCCCTCAATGACCCTATCATGGGGAACATAATTGAAAGAACCAGAACTAAATGGGGCAAGTTCAAACCTTGGCTCCTTGCAGGTTCCATTAGCACAATGGCTGTTGTTATTACTGCTTTTAACACCAAACTACAAGGTTGGAATTTTGTCTGGTTGTTTGGTTTTCTTTATTTTGCATACAGCATCACCTACACAATGAACGATATTTCCTACTGGGGAATGATTCCAGCTTTGTCCTCTGACGGTCATACAAGAGACCAATTCACCTCTAGAGCCACACTTTTTGCAGGAATTGGCGGAACAGGGGCATCAATTCTGATTCCTATGCTTACAACAGGAGCTATGACAATTGGTGGAAGTACTGCTACAGCTTATGGAATTATTTCCATTGTTATTAGTGTTCTTTCTCCTCTTTTCCTCTGCTTTATTTTCTTTGGAGTTAAGGAAAATAGAGATGACCAGTCCAAACCAGCTCCCAAGATTAGCATTAAAATGATTATCAATACCATTGCAAAGAATGACCAACTTTTGTGGATTTCTCTAATTTTCTTGCTTCAGCAGATTGGAAGTGGCCTTGTTCTTGGTGGAATTGGCTCAACCTATATTTACCTTGAATTTGGGTACAACGGAGGCCTTTATTCGTTGTTTACAACAATAGGAATGTCTGCAACCGCTATTTTAATGGTATTCTATCCAACAATATCAAAACACATTCAACGTAAGAAACTCATGGGCATTATGCAAATTATCTCAATTGTAGGCTATGCAATTATGCTTATTGCTGGTCTTGCCCTCCCACCAGTCATGCTTAAGTTCTACCTCATCACTATAGGCTATATGCTCTCCAACTTTGGTATGTATTGCTTCTACTTAATCATGATGATTTCTATTATTAACACGGTTGAGTATAATGAATACAAGTATGGAGCTAGAAATGAAGCTATCATTTCTTCTTTGCGTCCATTCTTCACAAAGATGGGTAGTGCTTTAGTTGTTGTCATTACCACAGCAACCTATTTGATTTTTGGAGTTACTAAATACACTAATCAGATTTCAGACCTTGAGAACCAGGCTGCACGCAACCTCATCTCCGATACAGACAAGCTTTCTGCAATTGAGAAGATCTTGACTGGAATTAGCTCAAATCAAACAAATGGACTTCTTCTTGGTATCACCATTGTACCTTTAATCTTCATGCTTGCTTCATATTTCCTTTACAAGAAGCACTACAAGCTTGATGAACCTGAGTACGATAGAATTTGCAAGGAGCTGGAAGCCCGTAGGGCACAGGCATAGAGCAGATCGCGCACTAGAATTGTAAAAAGGCTACATAAAACACCTAAAAACACTGTTTTATGTAGCCTTTTGCTTTTGAGCAGTTAACTAAATTAGCTGTTCTTTGCTTCGTAATCCTTAAGGAAGTCAACAAGAGCAACTACACCTTCTTTTGGCATTGCATTGTAAATAGAAGCACGCAGGCCACCAACAGACTTGTGTCCCTTGAGATTGTCATAACCAGCTGCCTTTGTTGCCGCAACAACCTGAGCATCAAGCTCTGCACTCTCTGTGACAAATGGAATATTCATCAAAGAGCGGTCTTTCTTCTCTACTGTTCCCTTGAACATCTTTGAAGAATCCAAGAAGTCATAGAAGACTTTTGCCTTGTCTTCGTTAATCTTGTTCATTGCCTCAAGACCACCAAGGCTCTTCAAATACTTAAAGACCTTACCACAACAATAAATTGCCCAGCAGTTTGGTGTGTTATACATGCTTCCGTTGTCAGCATGTGTCTTGTACTGAAGATAGATAGGAAGATCTGTGAGGTCATCTCTGATGAGATCTTCACGGATAATTACAACAACCATTCCAGCAGGACCAACGTTCTTCTGAACACCAGCATAAATCAAACCGTAGTCTGAAACATTACAAGGTTTTGAAAGGAACATTGATGACTGGTCAGAAACAAGGACATGTCCCTTTGTATTTGGGAGGTTATGCCATGTTACACCATGGATTGTCTCGTTCTCACAAATATAGACGTAGTCTGTATCCTCTGGGATGTCCAAATTTGAACAATCTGGAATGTATGTATAATTCTTATCCTTTGAAGAAGCTGCAACAATAACTTCACCAACCTTCTTGGCTTCTGCAATAGCTTTCTTTGACCATGCACCAGTTTCAATGTAAACAGCTTTTCCATTCTTCATAAGATTCATTGGAATCATTGAGAACTGAAGTGTTGCACCACCCTGAATAAAGAGAACTTTGTAGTTATCTGGGATACCCATAAGGTCTCTGAGATCTTTTTCAGCATCATCAATAATCTGCTGATAAACCTTTGAGCGATGGCTCATTTCCATAACGCACATGCCACTTCCGCGGTAGTTCATCATTTCGTCGCGAATCTCTTCCAAGACAGGCTCTGGCATCATTGCAGGACCAGCCGAGAAATTGAAAGTACGTCCATATTTCATAAAACAATCCTCCATTGTTACTTTTTCTAACGTGCTAAATTTAGCCTACTACACTATGCAACAAAATGCAACAAAATTTTAGGCCGCAAAAAGGGCATAAAAAGAGAACAAAAAGAAAAAACCCACTTGCTTAAATGTTTAAAATGTAAAGAATCAAGAGAGAAGAGCGAAAGGATCATGGGTAATACACTTATCAAAAGAAGAATGCTTCATGCAAGCAAAACTGAAGTAGACATGTCTGAGGGAGAGATAATAACTCTCCTTATTAATTTTGCCACACCTCTTTTACTTGGCAACATTTTTCAGCAACTTTACAACACTGTAGACACATGGGTCGTTGGAAACTACGTTGGAAAGAACGCTTTCTCCGCAGTTGGAACTCTAAATCCAATCATCAACACGCTAATTGGATTTTTCACAGGCTTTTCTAATGGCGCTTGTGTCATTATTGCTAGACATTTTGGAGCTGGAGATAAAGAAAAAGTTTCTAAAGCTGTTCATACCTTTGTTGCGGTAACGCTCATTCTATGTGTGGTTTTCACTCTCCTTGGATTATTGCTCACCCCGTACTTGTTAAATCTAATTAAATCTCCCGCAGAAGTCAGAAGTGAACAGTATACTTATCTATCAATTTACTTCGCTGGCGTTTCCGGACTATTGCTATACAACATGGGCTCTGCAATACTAAGAGCGGTAGGAAACTCAATCATACCCTTTATTTTTTTAGTAATATCGGCATTACTGAACATTGTTTTAGATTTAGTGTTTGTAATAAATTTTCAGTTAGGAACAGCTGGTGTTGCTTATGCGACTATCTTGTCTCAGATGATATCGGCAATTTTAGTCCTTATCTTGTTGCTTAAAACAGACTCAAGCGTAAGGCTATTTTTCCGAAAAATATGCATAGATTTTCAGCTTTTAAAGAGCATTATCCTTGTTGGTCTTCCGTCTGCAATTCAAATGTCAATTACAGCATTCTCCAATATTTTTGTGCAATCGTATATCAACTTCTTTGGGGCAGACTGCATGGGAGGGTGGACAGCATACTCTAAACTTGACCAATTGCTATTTTTGCCTATGCAATCTTTGGCGTTGGCAACACAAACATTTGTCAGTCAAAACTTAGGAAGACATTTTACAGAAAGGGCAAAAAAAGGTGTTAGAACAGCTCTATTTTCTTCTATTGCATGTACCATTGTTCTAATTATACCAGTCATGATTTTTGCCCCTAAGCTTGTTAAATTCTTCATTGATGACAACGAGATTGAGGTTATCAGATATGGAACTATGTTCTTAAGAATGATTTCACCTTTCTATGTAGCTTGTTGTTTCAACCAAATCTTTGGCGGAGCTCTAAGAGGTGCAGGAAAGTCTACAAGTTCAATGATAATTATGCTAGGTTCATTTGTTTTTGCAAGACAACTTTATCTTTATATAATGTCTAATTTTATTAGCAATACAGTCATTCCAATTTCAATGGGATATCCGTTTGGATGGATTCTATGTAGTATTCTAATGCTTCTATTCTATAGGATTAACTTCACAGAAAAGAATCTGTATAAAACAAAATTGTAAAGAGGTTCTTGCAATTTACAAGAACCTCTAGAAAAGTTCAAATTATTTTAGCACTGTTCCTGAACAATTACTTCTTTGCAATGTACTTGCGAACATCAAGAGCAACGGCTACAACAATAACCAAGCCCTGTGCAATGTAGTTATAGTATGGGTTTACACCAAGGAACTGGAGAATAATCTTCAAAACTTCAAAGACCAAAACTCCAACAAGAATTCCAGGAATAGTACCAATACCACCAGTAGTGGAAACACCACCAATTGTACAACCAGCAATAGCTTCAAGTTCATAGCCAGAACCCATAGAGGCAGAAGCTCCACCGGACTTTGCTGCTAGTAGGTACCCAGCAAGTGCATACATAAGACCAGCAACAGTGTAAATGCGTATAATTTCTTTGCCAGTATTTACACCGGAAACCTCTGCGGCAACTTCGTTTCCACCAATAGCATACATGTACTTGCCATGGGTTGTCTTATTAAAAACAAACCAAAATAAAATGCCAAATGCTATTGCAACAAACAAAAGATATGGAATGTTGAAGCCCTTAGCACTACCAATTCTACCAGTAATAAGAGAAATGTAACTGCTTTGGAACCCTCCAATAGGTTGAGCATCTGTAAAAATGAGCGCAGCTCCATAAATAATGGTTTGAGTTCCAAGCGTTGCAATAAAAGGAGGAACCTTAAGTTTGGAAATAATTAATCCGTTCACAATACCAAAGATGGCCCCAACAACAAGAACAATGAGAAGAACCACAAACATATTCATCTCTGGGATACTTTTATAAAGGCGTCCGGTATAATTTCCTCTCTGAATTAGAACACCAGCAAGACATGCTGCAAAACCAACCTGGCGTCCAGCTGAAAGGTCTGTACCTTTAATAATTAGACAACCTGAAACACCTAGGGCAATGAGAAATCTAACAGCTGTGTTGCTTATAAGATTGGCAAGGTTTCCCCAAGAAAAGAAGTTGTCTACCGTACAGCCAACAAAAATTGAGGCCAAAATCAGAAGAACGACAATTGGATTTGCTTTAGCTAGTCCAAAAATTTTACCAAATGTATTTTTCTTTTTAAGTTCCATATTAACTCCCTAATCATTACCAAACTGGGTAGCATAAGTCATAATATTCTCCTGGGTTGCATCTTTGCCGTCTACAAAACCAGTAACTCTACCATCACACATAACCATGATTCTATCGGACATTCCAATAAGTTCACTCATCTCACTTGAAATCATAATTATACTCTTGCCCTGTTTTGCAAGATCAGCAATGATACAGTAGATTTCATATTTAGCACCAACATCTATACCTCTTGTTGGTTCATCCAAGATTAAAACTTCTGGGTCATTTGCAAGCCATCTACCAACTAGAACCTTTTGTTGGTTTCCACCAGAAAGAGTCTTAATTAATGTCTTACTTGAAGGAGTTTTAATTTCCATTTTTTTTACATTATCTTCAACAAGATCCTCAATTTTCCCCAAGTTAAGAGTAATTCCGTTTTTAAAGTAGGTATAATGATTCAAAGATGCAATTGAAATGTTGTCAGACACAGGAAGAACTCCCATAATGCCGGTTCCTCGTCTATCCTCTGTAAGCATTGCAACTCCTTGGTTAATTGCATCCTTTGGGCGGTTAATTTTTAACTCCACACCTTTGTAGCGAATAGTTCCTGTGGTATGACTACGTCTTCCAAACAAACCTTCCATAAGTTCTGTTCTTTGAGCACCTACAAGGCCACCAACTCCAAGAATCTCACCCTTACGAAGATTGAAAGTAACGTGCCTAAAGCTCTTTGGGTTAATAGAAGTAAAATCTTCAACTTCAAAGACTACCTCACCTGGAACATTTTCACGTTTTGGATAGAGATTACTAAGTTCACGACCTACCATTTTTGTAATGATGAAGTCATTAGTAAGTTCAGAAGCAGGCCATGTTCCAATGTACTTACCATCTCGCATGATGGTCACTTCGTCACTAATGCGAAGAATTTCATCCATCTTATGCGAGATATAGACTATTGCAACACCTTCTGCCTTGAGGTCTTCAATGATTCTAAAAAGAGCATCAACTTCGTTTTGTGTTAATGAAGAAGTTGGCTCATCAAGAATCAAAACTCTACAGTTTGCAGAGACCGCTTTTGCAATTTCAACAGATTGCATTTGAGAGACACTGAGGTTTCCAACTTTCTCTTTAGGATCAAAATTCATCCTGACCTTCTTAAGAAGAGTAGCTGTATCCTCATACATTTTCTTATGGTCAACCATTGGAATAAATCCAAGAGCTTTTTTCATTGGATATCTTCCAAGAAATATATTCTCACCTATGGTTCTTGCAGGTATTGGCTGTAGTTCTTGATGAACCATTGCAATACCCTTTTTCAAAGCGTCCATAGGATCTTTAATTTCAGTTTCTTTTCCATCAATAAGAATCTTTCCCTCATCCATTTTGTATATTCCAAACATACACTTCATGAGAGTAGATTTTCCGGCTCCATTTTCACCCATTAGGGCATGGACTTTTCCAGCACGAAGCCTAAGTTGTGCATGATCTAGAGCTTTAACCCCAGGGAAAGCCTTACAAACATCACGCATTTCTAGGAGGAATTCTGACATTTCCTCAACCCTCCTTTGCTTTATGAAGTTCTTGCAAAACTCTTTGCAAAACCCTCTTATATTCTACAAAAGCGGGTAAGAACATGTTCTCACCCGCCTTCACAACTTTAAAAAGTTTTAGGACAATAAATTACTTTGTGACCATGACGTAGTCAACCCAGTAATAGTTATCAATGGCCTTGCCATTAAGAGCCATAATTGTTACGTCAACTGCCTTATGTGACTGACCAATGTGGTCATTAAGAACTGTACCTGTCATTGTTCCTTCATTGACCATTTCAACACATTCTGCAAGAGCATCAACACCAACAAGATAAATATCCTTACCAACTGTTCTACCAGCTGCTTGAATAGCTGCTGCTGCACCAAGAGCCATAGCATCATTGTTACAGAATACAACTTCAACCTTGTTGCCATATTTTGCAAGAGCATTAGCACAGAGTTCCTGTCCCTTTGCCTGAGCCCAGTTACCAACCTGATCATCAAGACATTCTACTTTGTAGCCTGCATCTGTGAGATATTTGATTGAGAATTCTGTTCTGTACTGAGCATCAATATTTTCTGGGTCACCTTCAATCATGATGTAAGAGATGACTCCGTCACCATTGATATCACCATGGTTGTCAAGTTCAGCAATGATTCTGCCCTGGAAAGAACCAGACTGTCTTGCGTCTGCACCAACGTAGCAAACTTTTGCATTGTTGAGAATTCCTTCATACTGCTCGTCAAGAGTGTTTCCATCCTTGTCGTATGCAAGAGGTTCTCTGTTAATAAGAATACATGGAATGTCTGCTGCAACAATCATGTCAATAATTGCATCTGCTGAAGAAGTTTGAACGAGGTTAAGAATGATTGCATCCATACCCTGTGTGATAAAGTTGTTGATCTGGTTGGTCTGTTCAGCCATGTCATTCTTTCCATCTACGAAGGTAAGATTGTACTTAACAGTATCTGTCTCAAGAGTGCTGAAATAGTTAGCAATCTCGTTTCTGTAGAGTGTCATGAAGTTATCATCAAACTGATAAATTGCAACGCCTACTTTGTAGGTCTTGACACTTGATTCCTGTGCTCCCTGAGCAAATACTGCTGTAAGAGCAACGAGCGCGACAACCAATACGACAAACAGTTTTTTCATATTGTTTTTCTCCTTTTTTGTGTGTTTCGCCACCTGACGATAAAAAAAATATAACATACGGAAAACCTGCTGTAAACAAAAATATTTATATACAGCATGAAGAAATCCTCAAAAAACTAATATATTAGTTTCTCACTATTTCCCATAAAATTAGAGACATAAATAAAGACAGAATTTCCATTATGTGATACATTGAACTAAGTAGAAATTGAAAACGAAATCAGGAGGATTTTGGATGATTTATACAACAGAAGTACAGCATATGTGTCCTGTTGCAAAGGGTGCATATCATGGACCTGCTCCAATTCCAGAAGAAGGAAAATGGGTACAGGCCAAGGAAATTAAGGACATCAGCGGACTTACTCATGGTGTTGGCTGGTGCGCTCCACAGCAGGGTGCCTGCAAACTTACCCTCAACATTAAAGATGGAATCATTGAAGAGGCTCTTGTAGAAACCATTGGATGCTCAGGAATGACCCATTCTGCTGCAATGGCATCAGAAATCCTCATTGGAAAGACAATCCTTGAAGCTCTGAACACAGACCTTGTTTGCGATGCAATCAACACAGCAATGCGAGAACTTTTCCTTCAAATTGTTTACGGCAGAAGCCAGACAGCTTTTTCTGAAGGTGGACTTCCAATTGGTGGTGGCCTTGAAGACCTTGGGAAGGGACTCAGATCTCAGATTGGTACAATGTACGCAACAAAGGAAAAAGGACCAAGATACCTTGAGCTTGCAGAAGGCTATGTAACAAAGATTGCTCTTAACAGTGCCGATGAAATCATTGGCTATGAATTTGTCAACTTGGGCAAGATGATGGAGTTCATTAAACAGGGACTCAGTGGAAATGATGCACTCGCAAAAGCAAAGGGCCACTATGGACAGTGGGATGATGCTGCAAAGTACATTGACCCAAGACACGAGTAAGGAGGACTGACATGGCTTTATTTGAAAGTTACGAAAGAAGAGTAGATCATATAAACGAAGTCATTGCACAGTACGGAATCAGCAGCATTGAAGAGTGCCGCAAAATTTGCAACGACTATGGATTTGATCCATATGACATAGTAAAGGGAGTTCAGCCAATTGCTTTTGATAACGCAGGTTGGGCTTATACAGTTGGTGCAGCAATTGCTATCAAGAAAGGCGTAAAGACCGCAGCTGAAGCAGCTGAAGCTATTGGTATTGGGCTTCAGAGCTTCTGTATTGCAGGTTCTGTTGCAGACGACAGAAAAGTTGGTATTGGACACGGAAATCTTGGCGCAATGCTTCTCAGAGATGAAACAAAATGCTTTGCTTTCCTTGCTGGTCACGAAAGCTTTGCCGCTGCTGAAGGTGCAATTGGTATTGTTAAGAATGCCAACAAAGCAAGAAAAGAGCCTCTCAGAGTTATCCTTAATGGTCTTGGTAAGGACGCTGCACAAATCATTAGCAGAATCAATGGTTTTACTTATGTACAGACACAGTTTGATTACTACACAGGAAAACTGAACATTGTCCGTGAAATTGCATACTCCAAGGGCGAAAGAGCTGCTGTGCGTTGCTACGGTGCAGACGATGTCCGCGAAGGCGTTGCAATCATGCATCATGAGGGCGTTGATGTTTCCATCACAGGAAACTCCACAAACCCAACTAGATTCCAGCACCCTGTTGCAGGAACCTACAAGAAAGAATGCATTGAACAGGGCAAGAAGTACTTCTCAGTTGCATCCGGCGGTGGCACAGGAAGAACACTTCACCCAGACAACATGGCAGCCGGTCCTGCTTCTTACGGCATGACAGACACCATGGGAAGAATGCACTCAGATGCTCAGTTTGCTGGCTCTTCATCTGTTCCAGCACACGTTGAGATGATGGGCTTCCTTGGAATGGGAAACAACCCAATGGTTGGTGCTACAGTAGCTGTTGCAGTTGCAGTAGATCAAGCTCTCAACAAGAGATAATTACCTCATCACACGTTAGGGCCTCCTGTAAATGGAGGCTCTTTTTATAAGGAAACATCATGCTCCACCACATAATTGTTAAATTTAATGACAATATCAATCCATCCCAGAAATCTCAAATAATAAAAGAGGCCTCTGAACTATTTCAAGGCCTTACAAAAATTGAGGGCATTCACGGCGTGTGTCTACATCCTTCCTGCATTGACAGGCCCAACCGCTTTGACTTAATGATAGTCATTGACATGGACAAGGACGCACTTTCCACCTACGACGACTGCGCCATCCACCACACGTGGAAGACCGATTTTAGCAAGTACATCAAGAGCAAAACCATCTTTGATTACGAATGAGCTGAAAAAACCTTTACGTTCTGTGCTTTTTGAATCAGTTTATGCCCTTCTTCCAGAGAAGAAACAAGGCCACAAGCCAAGGTTTGAGTTAAAATGTTTCCAATAGAAGTAGCTTCAGAAGGTCCAGCGTAAACACAAAGACCAGTTTCTTGGGCTGTCCATTCATCAAGAATTTCATTTTTGCATCCACCGCCAATGATATAGATAGAATTAAAGGTTCTTCCCACAATTTTTTCTATGTTCTTAATTGCAGTTGCATATGTAATAGCAAGACCTCTGTAAATAGCACGCATAAATTGTCCCTGAGTTTGTGGAGCATCTTGATGTGTTTCTTCGCAATATTTCACAATTCTATCAGTCATTAGATTGTCGTGTGTATTTGGAGCCATAAACCTTTCGTCCAATGGATTTATGTAGCTATTAAAAGTGGTATCCTCGCGGGTTTGAGCATCCAAATCCTTCCACGAAATATTCTGTCCTAAAGATTTCCAATAATTAACACATTCGGTTTGAATCCACATCCCAACAATATTCTGTAAAAATAAGGTCTCGCCTTTTAAGCCTTTTTCATTCGAAAAGCCTTCCTTCAATGCCTGAGTTGTCAAAATAGGATCTTTTGAACCAACGCCTAAAATTGACCAAGTTCCAGATGAAAGGAAAAGCGGATACTCTTCATCTACACAAGGAACTGCAACAACCGCACTAGCAGTATCATGTGCTGCAGTTGCTACAACTACAACATTAGAAGGTGCTCCAAGTTGTTTCTGTAAACGTTCTGTTAATGTCCCAACAATAGCCCCGGAAGGCACAATCTTGCCAAAAATTGCTTCATTAAAGCCTAATTTGGCTATCAATTCCCAGTTCCAATCATTGGTATGAGGATTAAGCAATTGTGTAGTTGAAGCATGAGTTAATTCATTACACATAACACCAGTAAGCCAATAATTTAGAAGATCTGGAACACTTAAATAATGAGTAGCTGCTTCAAAATCCTTTGGTCTATTGCACTTGTGTGCATATAATTGAAAGATTGTGTTATAAGATTGAATAGAGATTCCAGTCTGTTCAAACAAACTTTCCTTTCCGCCGACAATCTCAATTACCTTGTCAATTACAGGAAGAGTTCTTGAGTCTCTGTAGTGATAGATAGGGCTTACCAAAGCGCCACTCTCATCAAGTAAACCGTAATCAACACCCCAAGTATCTATCCCTATGCTTACAATATCATCCCCATATTTATCAAAGCACTTTTTTAGACCTTGTAGAATCTCCATATAGATGCCGTGGACATCCCAATAATATTCTCCAAGAACATCACAATTAGGGGTTGTAAATCTGTGAACTTCTTCAAATGATTCTAGATTTCCAACTATAACTCTTCCACTTGTTGCACCCAAATCAATGGCAATGTGTTTTTTCATGAAATACGCTCCTAAATACGCACCTATACGTTCTCAAGAAGATACTTCTCAGCCTCTGCGCACCATAACCCTTTATGTCCCTTGACAATTCTATCGAGTTCTGCAAACAAAGGATTCTCTTTTGCCTTACTCTCAAAGTCTGCAATAGCAGTTAAAGGCATTCTGATATGTGTGTAGATAAGTTTTTTTCCACCAGGAATTGAAGGGAGGTTAATTATTGTAGATGAAACAGCGTCTAACCCTCCTATGTGTGTAATCATTGAAGATGGAGTTAACTGTCCCTTTGACATCATATCAAGAGCTTCAACCATGTCACTTGTAGTTCCACCGCTAGTTCCAACAAGATGATGAGAAGCATAATGGACATTGTAGAAATTTAGCATTGCTGAGAAATCGGTCTTGTTGGGGCCGGCGAAGAAATTAAGGCAACCGTCATGCGCGAGGATGGAATCGGCCTGCTCTACAAGAGGCTTTACTGGTGCCATGACCAAGACATCGTCGTAGCCATGATCATCTTTTGTCAAACCACGCAATGCACTAACTGGGTCCGCAACGTCTTTTGTGTTCAGATAGACCAGCTTCACCCCGTTGCGTGCAGCTTCCTGTTCAGACAAGAGCTCTTTTGCCCGGGCAAGTCTAGCATCATCAATATCCGTTACAACCAAAAGACCTGGCTTTCTTGGATTATGAATGGCATAGTCTATAGCCCCAAGGCCCATTGGCCCTACACCTGCAATAATTGCAAGATTTCCGCCCTCTACAATTCCCATTTCATGGTCATAATAGCCTTCTTTTGTGTGGTACATTGCATGGAAAGTACCAACAATGCAACTTACTGGCTCGGCAAGAGATCCCTTGTAGAAGGCCTCTCCGTTGTATTTCAGAAGGCCACCACCCTCTATAATGTGTGGTGGAATTATTGCATACGTGCTAAAACCTCCGCAGTATGGAAAACTATAGCCAGGATTACGCATCATGCCTTTATAATTGATTGCTGGCTGAATAGAACAGAGCTGTCCTACCTGATAATCGCCGGCCCACTTTTTACCTACTTGAACAATCTTACCGCAAAATTCATGGCCAACAATTATTGGATTTTGAGCAATATCGTTGGGCACTCTTTTGTGCGAGGCCCCTTGCTCTGCAGCCTTGTGGTCACTCATACATACCGAGTTTGTAACTATTTCAAGAAGAACTTCGTCCTCTGCTATTTCTGGAAACTCAAAGGTTTCCATTCTAAGATCGTTTACACCGTAAAGTCTAATTGCTGTAGTTTTTACTGCCATAAAATCCTCCTAGTTAAGCATTACTTGTCCGCCAGTAACTGGCACGGCTTGGCCTGTTTCATACTCCTGCTCCACAATGTAAAAAAGTGCCCTCATTACATCATCTGAAGTACAACCTCTTCCCATTGGAACTTTGGACTCGTAATATTTTCTTACATCTGCAACTGTTTTTGCTCCTGGAACTTTTCCGGTATTCAAGTATTGAACAAATAATCCTCTGACTGGATCACTCCAAAGTGGACCATCTAAGAAGTTTCCTGGACATATTGCATTAACTTTTATTCCATCTTTTACAAGTTCTAACGCAAAACTCTGAGCCAATCCAATTACACCAAATTTTGCTCCTGCATAGGCTCCATTTTTATTAGAACCCTCAAGCCCACTCTTAGAAGAAATGACTATTAAATCTGTCAAGAGATCTTTTGCCGCCTCGTGCTGTACTGCCATTTGTCTACTGGAATGTTTGGCGCAAATAAAGAAGCCCTTATAGTCTATGTTTGTAACAAGCTCAAAATCTTTGAGAGGCATTTCTTTTACACTACCTGCCCTTAAAACACCCGCATTACTTACAAAAATGTCTAACGAGCCAGTTTCTTGCTCTACAAAATCCATCATCTTTATTACTGCATCTTCATCACAGACATTAACGGCAACTCCAAGAGCAACTGTTGTTTTTGCCTCTTCATTTAATTCATTAGCTAGACGTGTTGCTCCTTCAATGTTCATATCGGCAATGAAAACAAAAGCTCCATTTTGGACAAGACTTCTAACAATGCCTTCTCCAAAACCTTGAGCACCACCTGTAACAAGAGCAACTTTTCCACTGACAACTTTGTCACGGCCAAGTTTTACATCCTTAGTAGGTTTGACAGAAACTCCTTCTCCTTTACAGGCTTCATTGTACGTAGAACCAAGTCCAAAAACTAAATCTGAACCCTCTACTGCTATTGTTGCAGGATAGTGTCCTTTAGAAATAAAGTCCCCAAATGCTTTATTCCACTCATTTTTTTCACCATTAAGTAATAATGAGGGTGTTGTTTTATCCAAATTCATCTCAAGGGTCTTAACAAAAAGGCACCTACTTCCATTAAAAGTTAATCCTCTTATATATGCTGCTAAATGCTCCATAATACCCCCTCTGAAAGTTTTCTTGCACTTTCTAAAACATTAAAATGATTAAGCTTTCTTCCAAGCTCCGCATACTTTTTTATTCTGCTTTCCAAATCCAAATCTCTCATTGGATTGGAATTAGAAAACAAACCATAATTTGGGTTTATAGTTGATAACTTCTCATGTGCAACTAATGCCCAAGCCGAATCTACAAGATGAGAACATGCGGGATTCAGAAGTTCAGGACAATTAAAACTTTGCCTACTAGAATTAACATCAACACCACTTATTTGCATAAGATTGTTCTCTCTACAAAGTTTAACAATCTTTTTTATTTGAGCCTCTGAATTTCTTGGTGGCATGAAAGTCACAGCCTTAAAACCAATGCTTGAAAGATATGGGATAAACTCATCTATGTAAGAATCTTCAAATTGCTGAGCTTTCTTATCTCCAGTCTTAGAGTCTTCTACATCACCAAGATAAGCGTAGGCGGGAATAGCACCAATAGAAGTAGAGAAGGAAACAACTTCCTTGACATCTGGACATTCTTTTTCATTTGGTTGAATAAAAAAGGAAGAAACAAGATTGCTTTTTAGAATACCAAGAAGGTCGTATGCGTAATGCGGATTATTTGTATCTAAAAGATATCTTTTTTGCTTTTCTTGCAAAGAAAGGCCTAAGGAATCCTCCAAATACAATATTATCCCTTCCCCTTTTCCATACTTATTAATTAGCTTAAGAGCCACAGCATAAAGAATATGGCGTTCTGTAACTGAACCCCCCTCTTCATGCCTTGATAAAGGAAGAACTTCTTTCTCGTAGTCTATATTAAAACCTAGGCCTAGAGAATTTAACTTATCCACCATCTGTCTATTGCGCAGTCCTCTCGCTTCACAAATTGGACGTAGAAAATCCCTACAGGCATCAAGTTTTCCGTTGGGAATACCATGTATGCACATGTATCCAAGGCCAAGAGAATCGGGATTGTTAAGCCTATTAGTGCCAAATGGGGTGCGCAAAAAACTAGCTCTAAGCTCAAAGCCAACTGTTGAGGCTAATCCAAAGTATTGTGTACATTCTAGAAGTTCCCGTGCGGCCCCTATGCTGTCGTGATCTATAGAGCCAACAATCCCCAAGCCTGCTTCCCATGCTTTGAAAGCAGCAAGAGCAGGCTCGTATGGAGAAAAAGAATAGGTTGTGTGAACATGGTTGTTCACTTCTTCTAGAACAGTTCTTGTAAGACGTCCGTCTTGGATTTCTTTACCCAAGACTCTTGCAACTTGAATACGTTTTTCGTAGTTTTTATCGTTTAAATCAGGCTGTAGAGTCTTGTAAGATTCCATCATCAAACTCCCTTCATTTGAGTTCTAAGGAACTCCACATCATTTCTGTTTGATTTAGGGATATATCCATTTAGAGGAATAATTTGCTCATGTATAGAATCGAGAATATCCACGGTATGAGCAAAATAATATTCTTCCATCTCTGCAGGAGGTGTAATCCAGTTTCTGGAGCCAACAACAACACAAGGAGCATCAAGTTTGCCAAAACAGAGTCTATCAAGATTTGATGCAACAGTATGCATATAGCTACCTCTTTCTGCACTGTCAGTAACAAGAACACAACGACCAGTTTTGTTAACAGAGGCAACAAGCTTCTCATATCTAAGAGGATTTATCCAACGAAGATCTATGACCTCTGCCTTAAGTTCATACTTAGTAAGTTCTTGCGCAGCTGACATTGCAGTATAAAGAGATGGGCCTAAAGCAATAATTGTAATGTCATCACCTTCAAGTTTTACATCTGGTTCACCTTCAGGAATTTCATAGTAACCTTCAGGGACTCCCTCTTTGTGGAACTCTTCACCCTTTCCATATAGTTTTTGACTCTCAAAGAATACAAATGGATCTGTTCCTCTAAGAGCAACGTTTAAAATACCCTTTACATCATAAGGAGTTGCTGGATATGCAGCTTTAAGACCAGGAACACATGAAACCATTGACGTCCATTCCTGAGAATGCTGAGCACCATACTTATTACCAACAGAAACTCTCAAAACAAGAGGCATCTTAAGAACTCCGGCACTCATGGCCTGCCATTTTGGCATTTGGTTAAAGACTTCGTCACCTGCACACCCCAAGAAATCACAATACATAAGTTCAACAACGGCACGTCCACCAGACATTGCATAACCTACACCACTACCAACAATTGCAGCCTCACTGATTGGAGAATTGAAGAACCTGTGATAAGGAAGAAGCTCTGTAAGTCCTCTATAGCAAGCAAAAGCCCCACCCCAATCTCTGTGGTCTTCACCATATGCTATCATTGAAGGGTCATTTACAAATCTATGAAGCATTGCCTCAAAGACAGCATCTCTGTATTGATACTGCTTGGCAGCTGGATACGCTTTTCCATTCTCATCAAAAGCATATCTATTTCTTCCTGCAATTTGCTTAACACGTGGATTTTCTTCAATTGGCTGAAGAAGTTCACTCTTTCCCTCTTGCATGGCCGGGGTATTTGTATTGCTAAACATAACATTTTCAATGAAAGTTGGCTCAATAATTGGAGATATTTCATCATCCACAACAATTGAAATAGTTGTGTGCATCTTATCTTTGATGATTTCGTCCATTTTCTTGAGGTCTTCATCCACTACAAGGCCATTATCAACAAGATATTGCCCATATGCTTTAATTGGATCCTGTTCTTTAAACGCTTCAAGCTCTTCTTTTGTCCTATAAGTCATTGCATCTGATGGGCTGTGTCCACTAAACCGATATGTAATAGTATCCAGCATCACAGGTCCTTCGCCCTTAAGGAGAAGTTTTTTCTTGCGTTCAATAGCATCTGCAACTGCCAAAGGATTAAAGCCATCTACACGTTCAACATGCATTCCCTCAGGGTTTACCCCAAGACCAACTCTTGCAGGCATTCCATAACCCATGGTCTCGCCAATTGGCTGGCCACCCATAGCATAGAAGTTGTCAAACACATTGAGCATATATGGAGGATTGCCCGGGTTTTCTTTCCACAAGGTTCTATACTGATCCATAGCACTCATAACCAAAGCTTCCCAAACAGGACCTCTAGCCATAGCACCATCACCAATATTGCCAATAACAATTCCCTTCTTATGGTTAATTTTCTTAAACAACGCTGAGCCAAATGCAATAGTTCCACTTCCACCAACAATAGCATTGTTAGGCATAGAGCCAAATGGGGCAAAGAAGGTATGCATTGAGCCACCAAGCCCTCTGGAGAAACCAGTACGCTTTGCATAAATTTCAGCCAAAGCACCATAAAGAACAAAATTCTCTGCTGTGTCTTTTACGTTCTTGCCCTTAAAGTATTTCTCAACAACAGCATAGGTCTCACCATCATTGAACTCTTTAATTATTTGCTCAATTTCTTTGTCTTCCATCTTTTCAATTGCAGACAAACACTTTGCAATAATTTCACCGTGGCTTCTATGAGAACCAAAAATAAAATCTTCTGGTCCCAAATTCATAGCTTGTCCAACACAAGCGCTTTCTTGACCAGCAGAAAGATGGGCAGGTCCTTTGTGGTTAAACTTAACCCCTTGATAGACACCTTCTTTCTTTATGCTGTCTAGCATTGTCTCAAATTCTCTTATGACAAGCATGTCATAGTAAACTCTTATAAGACGTTCTTTTCCATATTTCTTGAGTTCTTTCTTGAAATCACTCTTGTATTGGTTTACAGGAATATCCTTACCTTTAACAACCTCTGCCTTCCTGAGTTCTGCAGGTTTAAAATCCTCAACATATTTAGACATCTCGTTACCCCCTAAGAATTTCGCTACACGCATCTTTAATAAGTTCAGAAACACTAGGATGTGGGAACACAACCTCAGCAACATCCTGAACTCTTAGCTCGGCTTCTATTAATGCACTAGCTCCCCAGATCATCTCACTTGAGTATGGTCCAAGCAAATGAACACCTAAAATTGCGCCTGTTTCAGATTCTGCAACAACTTTTACAAGACCCGTAGCACGTTTGCCGTTCTCTGCTAAAAACCTTCCATTTGCTCTCATTTGAACAGTTGCTGACTTGACTTGTTTTCCCAATGCCTTTGCAGCATTTTCAGTTAAACCACAACCAGCAGCCTCTGGGCTTCCATAAACAGCCCAAGGAATGGCATTGTAGCGCATAACTTGAGCATGCTTGCCAAAAATATTGTCAACAGCAACGTCTGCCATTCTAGATGCACTATGTGCAAGCTGACTTTTTGCGTTTATGTCTCCAATAGCATAAATGTTTGAAACATTTGACTGCATGGTTTCATCAACTACAACTGCGCCTCTTTCTATGTGTAGGTTTAGAGGCTCAAGACCAGCTATATTTGCCCTTCTTCCCACACTCATTAACACTAAATCACATTCAACTTTTTCTTCTTCACCTTTTGCGTTAAGGAAAACAACACCGTTTTCAATAACTTTTGTGACTTTACAGCCAAGATGAAAATCTACAGTCTTCATTTCTCTTCTTAAAATCTTAGAGAATTCCCCATCCATCATAGGAAGGATCTCTGGCATCATTTCAATTACATCAACTTTTGTTCCCAATAAAGAAAAAAACGATGCAAATTCAATGCCAATAACGCCTCCACCTATAACAGCAAGTCTTTTGGGAATCTCTTTGAGTTCAAGAATTTCATCACTAGTTACAACATTTGCCCCTCTTGATCCTTCAATTGGAGGAATAAAAGGAGAACTTCCTGTTGCAAGAATTATGTAATCAGTCTCATAGACTGCATCTTTAACTTTTACATGATGATTGTCTTCAAAGACAGCCTCTCCAAAAGCAACATCAACTTTGTTTGACTTCATTAGGAAGGCAATTCCTCCTCTAAGAGTCTCAATTGTTTCCATCTTCCACTTCATTGCCTCTGAGAGATTAAAACTAACATCTTGGCAATGAACGCCAAACTTCAGGGCTTCTTTTGCATGAAGATATTGTTTTGCACTATTTAATAAGCTCTTGGTTGGGATGCATCCCCTATTTGTACACACCCCACCCAAATTTTCTTTTTCAACAAGAAGGACTTTCTTTCCAAGCTCTCCTGCACGCTGAGCGGCAACATATCCGCCAGGGCCAGCTCCTACAACTATAAGGTCATACTTTTCCATAAACTACCACCTTAAACCGATGCCAATAGCACATCTATATTTGCTATGTTTTCACACAATGCCTTCAGGAATCTTGCACCTGGAGCACCATCTACAGCTTGATGATCAATAGTAAGAGAAAGACCAATACTCTCCCTAACAACTGTCTCTCCATTTTCTTCAACATTCTTTAATACAATTGCTCCAACTCCAAGAATTGCAACTTCTGGAACATTTAGAACCGGAGTGAATGTTTCAATGCCAAAGGATCCAACGTTTGAAACCGTAAAGGTTGAACCTGTCAAATCATCTGGTTGAGCCTTGCCTTCATGACAAAGAGAACCCAACCTTTTAGATTCCATACTAATTTCTTTTAATGTAAGAAGATTTGCATTTCTAATTACAGGAACCATGAGGCCCTTTTTTGTATCTGTAGCCATTCCAAGATGGACATTAGAGAACACTCTAATCTTATCGCCCAACCAATGTGCATTCAAATTTGGGAAATCTACAAGCGTTCTTGAAACAGCAAACATGACTAGGTCATTTATTGTTATGGCACCAACTTGCAAAGATTCGTTTGCAGACTTAAAAACTTTTCTTAAAGCTTTTAGCTTTCTGGCATCGGCATAAGTCATGAGGGTAAGCTGTGCTGTGCTGTTAAGAGACTGGTACATGCGTGAAGCTGTGACCTTTCTAATGCCCTTAACTGGAATATCTTCAAATTCACATGAAGCTGTTGCTTCCGTGCAGGAAGAACTTGACGCAGGAGCCTTGCAAAGATCACTTGCAAGAATTCTGCCTCCAATGCCATGGCCCACAACTGGAATACTACCAATTTCTTGAGATGCAACAAATTCCTTGGCAAGTGGAGTTAAAGGTTGCGTCCTCTTCATTGCTTCCTTTACGTCTCTTTCAACAACATTTCCTTTTGGTCCAGAGGCCGGAATTGAAGATATATCTAGCCCGGCTTCCTTAGCTAGGTTTCTTGCTCGTGGAGAAGAACCTACAGCTTCTTGGGTTCTTAAATCTTGAGTACTTAAAGTATGTGCAACATGTGCCTCTGCTTCTTTCTTTGGTTCTTCTTTTGAGTTTTCATTTATGGCCTGTGAAATTGGTGCTTGTGAAGTTGCTCCTTGTGAGCTGGGTGCCAAAGCACTTATATCTTCACCAACTTGCCCAACAATAGCTATAGGCAACATAACAGGAACCTCGTCCCCTTCTTCATATAATAACTTAAGTAAGGTTCCTTCTGCGGTAGACTCAACCTCTATGGTTGATTTATCGGTCTCTGCTTCACAAATGATATCGCCCACTGAAATAGGCTCGCCTTCCTTTTTTTTCCACTCAACAATGATACAAGATTCAACACTGTTACCTTGCTTTGGCATCACAACTTGACTGGCCATAAAAACTCCTTTAGAGGTATTTGCAGCTGCAAATACCTCCTTAAATTAAATCTCAATATTTTGCATAAAGAGGACCAAGAGCCTGACATGCTCTATAGTCTTGTCCTTCTTTGTCTTCACCAAAAGCATTCCAGTAACTTGGTCTAAAGATGTCTTCTTCAGGTATGTTATGCATGCATACTGGGATTCTGAGAATGGAGCAAAGAGTAATAATGTCAGCACCAACATGTCCATAAGCAATAGCACCGTGGTTGGCACCCCAATTATTCATGACAGAATAAACATCCTTGAAAGCACCTTCTCCAGTAATTCTTGGAGCAAAATAAGTACTTGGCCAAGTTGGGTCTGTTCTTGCAGCAATCTTTTCGTGTACTTCTAATGGAAGATCACAGGTCCAGCCTTCTGCAATTTGCATTACAGGACCAAGGCCCTTAATCATGTTTAATCTAATCATTGTACAAGGCATTCCACCTTTAGAAAGGAAACATGAACTAAATCCACCTCCACGGAAATAAGGTCCGTTTGCAACTTCCCATTTAACATTTTTCATTGATTCAATGACATCTTTTTCTGTTATATTCCAGAATTCTTTACCACAAGGATTGCCTTCACTATCAACCATGCTTCCTTCAGCATCAAGGGTTGTTGCTCCACTATTTCTCAAATCAAGGAATCCGTTCTTTGCAAGCCCTTCAGGCTTCCAGCCCGTAACACGTTCGCATGCTTTTGGAGACCAATAAGTTCTTACATCACTGAACATTGCTGGCTTATTAGTTATTAGCTTACAGAAAAGCATTGCAGTTCCATTGCAGAAATCATTTTCTGTTGCTAAGACAAATGATTCTCTAATACCGTTCCAATCCCAAGAAGTATTAAGCATTGTTTCCATGAAGTCACCGTTGCACCAGTGATCTGTCCACTGTCTTTGGCCTTGGAATCCTGCATAAAGAGCATTGTGACCATTCCCCTCTTCTGGATACCCCATCTCCTTAAGTTTTGGGTTTCCAATCATAAGATCTCTGCCAATCATGACCATCTTAACGCAGAATTCCCAATCCTTTTTTCTCTGCTCTTCACTTCTTGCCCAACTACCTGTATTAACTTTATCTGGAGCTTCAATACAGTATTCATGAACCCAATCCATTGCTTTTTTGAATTCTTCTGGATCGTAGATTCCTTCCTCAATTCTTCTTTCAATTTCACACATATCAATGGCTTCTGTGCCCATTCCAAGGTATGCCTGTAGGAAATCTTGGTCCACAATTGAACCGGCAATACCCATTGCACAGCCACCAATAGACAAGTAATTCTTTCCTCGCATTGTCACTGCAGCCAAAGAAACTCTAGCAAACCGTAAGATTTTGTCTTTTACGTCTTCAGGAATTACATAATCGTCCTTATCCTGAACATCATGTCCATAAATTCCAAAGGCAGGAAGACCTTTCTGTGAATATGCAGCCAAAGCACAGGCAAGATATACAGCACCCGGTCTTTCTGTTCCATTTAGACCCCAGACAGCTTTGACAGTATGTGGGTCATGATCTATTGTTTCAGTTCCGTAACACCAACAAGGGGTAACAGAAAGGGTTATTGCTACACCTTCTTTTTTGAACTTTTCAGCACAGGCGGCAGCTTCTGCAACTCCACCAATAGTGGTATCAGCAATGACACACTCTAAAGGCAGGCCATTAGAATGTCTAACATTCTCAGAGATGAGTTTTGCAGCGTTCTGTGCCATTTTCATGGTCTGCTCTTCTAGAGACTCTCTAACTCCTTTTTGCCTTCCGTCAATTACTGGGCGAATTCCAAGTTTTGGTAAATCTCCTTTATACCTAAACTCTGAACCAACATTTCTAATTGTAGATTCTTTTTTGTTTGCCATAACTATTCTCCCATGGTAAGATTTTATGTAAACGTTTACATTGTTCCACATATGAGTATCTCACAGTAAACGGTTACACGCAAGCTTTTTTTATTTTTAAGGAGGACTAAAATGTTAAAAGGAATTCCATCAATATTGGCTCCGGATCTTCTAAAAATCTTAATGGAAATGGGTCACGGTGATGAGATTGTTATTGGAGATGGAAACTTTCCAGCTGCAAACTATGCTAGAAATCTAATTAGATTAGATGGGCACGGAGCAAAAGAGGTTTTGGAAGCAATTCTAAAGGTAATGCCTTTAGATACGTATGCCCCAAACGTTATCCTAATGCAAAAAATGAGCTGTGATAAAGATTTAGAAATTCCAATTTGGAAGGATTTTAAGAAAATTGCACAAAATGGAGACAAAGGATTTAAAGATTTAGAATACATTGACAGATTTGAGTTCTATGAACGAGCAAAGAAAGCTTATGCTGTCATTGCAACAGGAGAAACAAGCATTTATGCCAATGTAATTCTTAAAAAAGGAGTTGTTTCACAGTAAATTAACAACAGAAATAATCCCACACTGAAATGCTGTTTTAGTCTGCCCTTCTATATATATAGGGTCTAAACGTAAGGGAAAGAGAAAAAGAGTACGGAAATGTAATCGTTTACTTTTTTTCTTGACAAGTCCAATTTTGTGCTGTGATAATCTATGTATGGGCAGTTTGCCCATGGTTCATGCCAAAAGAAAAAGGAGAACAAGTGTATGAAGAAAGCGACGATGATTCTTTTGTTTGCTTTAATTGCCGTTAGTTTGGTTTTTGCTCAAGGTGCACAGGAAAGCCAACAGGCAGAAAAGATCAAAGTAGGTGCTCTTATTAGAAACCTTAACGAAACTTTTGTAAGAGACTACACAGACAACCTCAAGGTTCTTGCTGAAAAAGCAGGAGTTGACTTAAACGTACAGGATGCTAACAGTGACGTTGACAAACAGCTCACACAGCTTCAAACCCTCATTTCTCAGGGCTATAAGTATTTTGTAATTATTCCACAAGATACTTCTGCAACAGAGCAAATGTGTGAATTGATTAACGCTGTTGGTGGTGCTGCAGCATTCTCTAACATTCAGCCATCTGTTGCTGCTCTCAAAGTTGGAAAGAACTTCTTCTTAGCTTCTTCTCCAGAACAGGTTGCAGGTCAGTATCAGGCAGAGATTGCTATTGAATACTTCACAAAGTATCCAGAAAAAGCTCCAAACAAGACAATTAACGTCCTGTATCTCAACGGACAGCTTGGACACCCAGCACAGGTAAACAGAAGAGCTGGTTTTGTTAACACACTCGAGTCAAAGGGTTGGAAAGTAAACTTTGTTGCTGAAGACACAGCTAACTGGGGTGCAGAACAGGCACAGCAGAAAATGGATGCTTGGGTTACAGCATTTGATGGCAAGTACAACCTTGTTGTAGCACAGAATGATGACATGGCACTTGGTGCAATTGAATCTCTCATTCAGAACGGAAAAGTAAAGACCGATACTTCTGATGGCACAAGATTGTTGGTTCCAGTCCTTGGTGTTGACGCAACAGCAACTGGTTGTGCATCAATTGACAGAAAAGAAATGTATGCAACAGTTCTTCAGGATGCCATTGGCCAAAGCACAACAGCATTTGAGATTGTTCTTAACATAGCAAAGGGAAATTCTCCAGACGGTTTTGTCGCTGGTGGAATTGCTCCAGCAACTGCAACAATTGACGAAGAGCCAGCAAATGATCCAGCTATCATTTCTCAGTGCTATTTGGTTCCTTTCAAACCAGTTACAATGGAAAACTATAAGGATTATCTATAAGCCTTATTTAGGAAATGTGATTACTGCGCGAGTTGGTCTTGTACCAACTCGCGTTATAGTTTTCTTTATTTTGCAAAGAGTTTGAAGGATGCAAGGTCATTGCAAAATGGAGAAAAAAGGAGAAAGCAGTGGAAGAAAAATATGCTATTGAGATGCTAGACATCACAAAGCGGTTTCCAGGTGTTTTAGCTCTAGACAATGTAACCTTTAGAGTAAAACCTGGCACGGTACATGCCCTTATGGGAGAAAATGGTGCCGGAAAATCAACCCTTATGAAATGTTTGTTTGGCATTTACAAAGAAGACAAGGGTATTGTAAAAGTTAACGGCCAAGAATGCCATTTTTCTGGATCTCATGACGCATTAAAAACTGGTGTTTCAATGATTCATCAAGAGCTTTCAAATGTCCCAGAAAGAACTGTAGCAGAAAACATGTGGTTAGGAAGAGAACCAGTGAACAAATTTGGCTTGATAGACCATAAGAAAATGATAGAAGATACTGCAACAGTTCTAACCAATTTGGGCATGAAAATAGACCCAAAGATAAAGATGAAGGATCTTTCAATCTCCAATCAGCAGGCCTGTGAAATTGCAAAAGCTGTTAGCTATAATTCATCGGTCGTTGTGATGGACGAGCCAACAAGTTCTCTTACAGAGAATGAAGTTGAACACCTTTTTGAAATCATCAACAATCTAAGAGAAAAAGGCGTTGCTATAGTCTACATTTCTCACAAAATGGAAGAAATTTTTAAAATTTCTGATTGCGTTTCTGTTATGCGTGATGGAAAAATGATTGGAACCTGGCCCATATGTGAGATGACAACGGATAAACTTATATCCAATATGGTAGGAAGAGAATCAACACAAAGATTCCCAGAAGTTCCTCCTTGTACCTCTGAAGAAGTTACGTTGCAAGTTAAAGGTCTTTCTTCCCCTAATCCTCGTTCCTTTAAGAATGTATCATTAGAGTTGCATAGAGGAGAAATCCTTGGAATAGGAGGCCTTGTTGGTGCTCAAAGAACGGAATTTGTAGAGGCTATTTTTGGTGTTAGAGACATATCTGAAGGTGAAGTTTATGTCAAAGGGAAAAAGGTTGTAAAACTTACACCTAGAAATTTGATTGCAGAAGGCGTAGGCTTTGTTACAGAAGATAGAAGAGGCAGTGGAATCTTCCCTCTTCTCTCTATAACTAAGAACACTTCAATCGCTTCTTTGTCAAATTACAAAAATAATGTCAAATTGCTGGATCACAAACGTATAAACAATGATGCAGAAAAGTATAATTCAACTCTTAAAACCAAGACTCCATCAATGGAAACGCTTATTCAAAACCTATCTGGAGGAAACCAGCAAAAGGTAATTCTTTCAAGATGGCTTATGACTCTTCCAGATATTCTTATCATGGACGAGCCAACCAGAGGAATTGATGTAGGTGCTAAATTTGAGATCTACACAATTATGAGCGAATTAGTTAAGAGCGGAAAATCCATCATCATGATATCTAGTGAAATGCCTGAACTCATTGGAATGAGTCATAGAATAATGGTTCTTTGTGAAGGAAACCATACAGGCACACTTGAACATGATGAAATTAGTCAAGAAGCAATTATGCGACTAGCAACACAATTTTGCTAAAAGGAGAGAACATGGACAAAAAAAATAACGTAAGGATGAGCTTAACCAAAGTAAAGGATTTTTCTTCAAAATATACAAGTTATATTACTTTTGTTGCCCTGTTTTTGTTTCTTGCTATTTTAACAAATGGTGGAACTCTTCAATGGCCATCAATTAAAAACTTAATTGTTGCTGAGTCAGTAAGAGTTTTTGCAGCATTGGGTGTTGGCATGATTATAATTACAAGAGGAATAGACCTTTCTCTTGGTGCAATTGTTTGTTTGTCTGCATCTGTTGCAGCCTCCTTTGCACAGACTGTTGACTATTCAAGTGCAATGTATCCGGGAAAAGAATTTGCTCTAATCATTCCTGTTTTAGCTGGCGTCTTAACTGGAACTCTTTTTGGTCTTGTTAACGGATGGCTTATTGCTTATGGTAAGCTTCCTCCATTTATTGCAACACTTGGAACAAAATCTATTGCTACTGGTATTCAACTCTTATATACACATGCAGCAGTTGTAGGTTCTCTTAAGAAAGAATACAAGCAAATCTCCCAAGGAAACATATTTGGAACTTTCCCGTATCTTGGAATTTATATCATAATCATTGCAGTAATTGTTTGGATTATATTACGCCATACTAAATTTGGTTCTAGCCTATATGCCATTGGTGGAAACTCACAGGCAGCTAGAGTATCTGGTATTAGTGTTGAAAAGAATCTCCTTTTAGTTTACATGATTGCAGGCTTCTTGTACGGAATAGCTGGAGTTCTCCAAAGCGCAAGAGTTGGTCTTGCAAACTCTTTGACGGCAGCAAACATGGAACTTGATGCTATTGCGGCAGTAACTGTTGGAGGTGTTTCTCAAAGTGGTGGCGTTGGAACTATTGGCGGAATGATGATAGGTGTCTTCATTATGGGACTTATTAACTACGGAATGACATATTTAGCAATAGATTCCTACTGGCAACAAATTGTAAAAGGACTTATAATCGTCGTTGCAGTCTATATGGATATGAAGAAATACGCTAGACGTGGATAAAATAATATTTCTGACAGATTTGCAAAGGAATCTTTCTTTATTATGGCTACAATCAAAGATGTTGCATCTCTATCAAAAGTATCTACCGCTACCGTTTCACGGGTTCTTAACGGACAAAGTGTAAGTAATAAAACAAGAATCAAAGTTATACGTGCAATGGAGCAACTTGGTTATATTCAGAACCAAGTTGCTCGTGCGCTTAAAACAAAATCTACAAAAACTGTAGGCGTACTCGTCCCAGAACTTGGAACAACCTTTTTCCTTTACATTGTTGAAAAAATGGAAACAATATTAGCTGAACAGGGTTATTCAATGATGCTTTGTTCATCTAACGGTTCAGTAGAAAGAGAAAAGGAAAAATTACAAGTTTTGATCAATAGAAACGTGGATGCTTTGGTAGTAATCCCTGTTAGCGATGCAGGAGAACACTTTGTAATTGCCAAGAACACAGGAATTCCTTTAATTCTAGTAGACAGAAGTTTGCCAGGTGTTAATCTTGACTCTGTCCATACAGACGGTATTTGGGGTACAAAAGAAGTTGTAAAAGCACTCATAAAAGAAGGCCACACTCGCATTGGTTTTCTTGGTGGCGACGAACACATCCCTACTGCCTTAGAACGATATCAAGGATATTTGGATGCCTTTAGAGAAATGGACCTTCCAGTTGATCAAAGTTTTATATTCTTTGGAGAGATGACTGAAAGAGGTGGTTGGAATTTAATGAAAAAGGCTCTTTCAAAACCCAATTGTCCAGATGCCTTCTTTTGTGTAAATGATAATACCCACCTAGGGGCCACAGCATATCTTTATGAAAAAGTTCCTGCAGAAATTTACAATAAAATAGCTTTTGGAACTTTTGACTTTTTGCATTACTTCCCTCTTCTAAAAAATTGCCATTATTCGGTTTCTCAGCCCTTGTCAGAAATTGGGAAAAAAGCAGCGGAGCTCCTTCTAAAAAGACTTCAAGGAGATGTTTCAGATTTTCCTCAGTCCATCACTCTGAAGCCAGAAATAATTATCTTCAAAAGAAACGGAGCCACTGTTTATGACATTGAGGGGTCTAAAACAGTTTCAGATACATCCTATCCATATTTCACAAATGCAGTTTTTTCGTAAAATTCTTATAAACAACAAACAGCATACAAAGGAATTGAATGTAATATTCCGTTTTGTCCAAAATTAAGCTCAGAGAGTCTAATTGCTTTCTGAGGAGAGTATTTTTCACAATAATTTGACAGGCTCTTAGATCTTGTATGCCTTCCAGCCTTAATCTCACAGGGAATAATTCCAATAGAAGAATCTAAAACCACATCTATTTCTATACTATCAGAAGGCTTATAGTAACAAAAATACTTACCTGAGGCCTTTAGTTGAGATATTACATAATTTTCAATTACAACACCTTTATAAATATTGTTTTCTGTTGCAACTATATCTGAGAACTTTAAATGGCACATATTAGACAAAAGACCAGTATCTGATAAATAGAGTTTAAATTTATTTGTGTCTTCATATCCTTTCAATGGACTTGCAATAGTAACAGAATCACACACTTTATATGCCAAATTTGAAGCTACAAGCCAATCTATTGAAGATTGAAAATCTCGTTTATTTGCTGTTTGTCTTACCTCTTTATACATAAATTTGGGATTCTCTTTTGCTAGCTGTCTTGGAATAGAATTATATACTTCAATTATTTTTAAACTTTCAGCAGGAGAGTTAACATGTTTAGCCATATCCGCTAAATATGAACTTTGAAGACTGTTAAACAATTCAAAATCAAGGACAAGAACATCTTTCCCATTATTTATGTATTCTTTCACAACCCTAGGCATTCCTCCCACAAAAAGATATTGATGATATAGGTCCAAAGCCTTCTGGTGTATACCCTCTGGTAATGCTTTCATCTTGGCATAATATTCACGAATAATATCATGTAAATCTTCTTCTCCACAGGCCATTAAGAACTCTTCAAAATCCATTGGATACATGGTCCTTATTGCCACTTTTCCAACAGGAAACGATTTATCAAATCTATTAAGCTTTACACCAAGAAGACTTCCCGCACACAGCACTCTATAGTTGGCATCAGCTTCGCAAAAATATTTCAAAGAGCTAATAGCTTTTTCGCAAATTTGTATCTCATCAAAAAAAATTGCTGTTTCTGCAGAAATCTTTTTTCCTAGCATAATTCCAAGATTTTGCAAAATTGTTTCTGGAGAAAGAGCGCCATCAAAGGCAGTAGAAAAAGAAGGATTTTCTTCAAAGTTAATATAAACATAATTAGAGAATGTCTCGGAACAAAATTTTTTAAGAAGCCAGGTTTTTCCAACTTGCCTTGCTCCAACAACCATTAAAGGTTCTTTAGTATTCTGTCTTTCCCACTGCTGTAATGTTTCAATGAATTTTCTATACATATAAAAATAATATGAAACACTTCAACTTTTTTCAATAAAAAAATTGAAACCCTTCAACTTTTTCGCATTTCTCGATAAGAGAAGGGCTTTTTTTATAAAAATCGTCTTAAAATTCTAAACCATGAAGAGATTTCATTCCTTGTATGCTTCTGCACAAACTATCAAGTTCGCTTGGCATTTGAGTTCTGTCCTGTTCAAGAATCATATATTCCACATTACCATTCTTTGCCACGGCATCAATAGTTGCTTGGAGATTTAAGATACCATCGCCAATTTCAGCAAAAGCAGTAAAATCGCGCTTAGACATATAAAAATCTTTTGTGATATTAGCCTTGGGATCTACAACCTCAAACATATTAAGAGGTTGCTTACAGGTTTTGGAAAAATCCTTAAAGTGAACCATCTTAAGACGATTACCCAATTTATTAATAAGAGCAATGTCATCCATTCCGCCACGAATAGCCCAAAAAGCATCTAGCTCAAAGCTAACAGCATCTGCAGAGGTATTTTCAACAAGCGTTTGGTAGACTGTTTCACCCCCTAGAACTTGAAATTCATGGTAATGGTTATGATACAGATAATGCATTTCATTTGCATGGCAAATCTCACCAATTTTCTGAAGTTTTTCAGCCACTCTAAGTGCATCATCGTGACTTGAATACATCATCATTGGCATGGTTAAGCAATCGTTACCAAGAATTTTGTGATACTCAATAACTCTTTTAACGTTTTCTTCATCCAACGGAGAGACATGAGAATTTACAACCTGCAAACCCAAATCATCCAAATACTTCTTCAATTCTTTAGCCGGCATTCCAAGGCCAATTCCAAAGTCTTTGTCTGCATTTGAATTTGCTGGCTCAATATACTTAAATCCCAATTTAGCCACATCTTTAAGGCATTTAACAGGATTCTCTGCCATTGCATTTTTAACAGAAAAAAGTTGCACACCTACTTTCATGATTTACCTCTATAATTAAAGAAGAACTTCCTTTCCAGTCTTAGCAGATTCGTATATTGCTTCTAAGATTCTTGTTACAGTAAAGGCCTCTTCTGGCTTAACAACAGGTTCAGTGTCATTAATAATGCACTTAAGCCACTGATCTGCCTCTCTAATTGCAGGAGTTACTACTTTTCCATCAAAGTAAGCAACACCACCCTTTTCTGCGTTATGCTCATCTGTAAGCAAACCATGATTTGTTCTGTGATAGCAAATATCACCATCAAGATAAACATCTGCACCAGCTTTTGTTCCACACAAACAGGTAGAAGCTTCTCTTCCTTTTTCTATGTTAAGAACCCAAGAAGCCTCAAGCATTACAACAGCACCATTTTTGAATTTAATAAAACCAAAGGCAGAATCTTCAACATTATATTTTTTTGGATCCCACGGCCCAAAGAGGTTTGCATCTGGTTGATCTGCCATTTTATAGAAGGTTTGACCTGAAACACTGACAGGCTCATAATTATTCATCATCCAAAGAGTCATATCCAAGGCATGAGTTCCAATGTCAATTAAAGGACCGCCGCCCTGTTTTTCTTTATCAAGGAACACTCCCCAAGTTGGAACACCTTTTCTTCTAAGAGCATAGGCTTTAGCAAAATAAATATCTCCAAGTTCTCCGTTAACGCAAGCCTCGTGAAGGGACCAAACTTCTGGACGGAATCTATTTTGATATCCTATTGTGAACTTCTTTCCACTTTTTTTCCATGCATCTAACATTTTCTGGGCATCTTCACTTGAAGCTGCCATTGGCTTCTCGCTCATGACATGTTTGCCTGCAGCAAACGCATCAACAACTATTTGAGAGTGAGATCTATTTGGCGTTAAGACATTAACAACATCAATTGACTTATCTTTTAAAAGTTCCTTGTAGTCTTCATAGACTTTTGCATCTGCACCACCGTATTGCTTTGCAGCCTTTTCTGCTCTCTCTTTAATAGTGTCACAAAATGCTACTATTTCACAAAGTTCTGGCAATGCGCTAAGTGCAGGAAGATGTTTCTTTTCTGCAATTCCTCCGCATCCAATAATACCAATACGAAGCTTTTTATCCATTTTTATTCCTCCAATGTATTCCACACAACTTAGAGTTTACTAAGCCCTCTTAGAATACCACCACAAAAATCCATTTTCAAGAAAATTACACATTTTTAACAAGTTTTTTCTGAAATTTGAAAGAAAAATAGTGCTTTTTTTCACAACTATGTTATAATAGCCGGTGAAAAGGAGAGGGTTCCAAATGAAAAAAGTTACTTATCAAGACATTTCTAAAAAAACAGGAATATCAATTGCAACTATTTCTCGCATCATCAAAGGAAACCCGGCTGTAAACAAGGACATTGTTGTCAAAGTAAACGAAGCAATTAAAGAACTTGGATATGAGATTCCAGAAAATAAACAGACAGGTCAAGGAAAAAGCAGGTTAATAATCCTGGAAGTTCCATCTGTTGTAAACCGTTTTTACACTGAGGTGATTAGAGGAGCAACAGAGAAAGCGTCTTGTTGCAAGTATTCTATTCTTCTTCATGAAAGCGCATCAGATTCTCCTATAGAAGAGTTAGTTAATATTGTAAAAAGAACTAACGCTGCAGGAATTATTTCAGCCATTAACCTTGAAAACGAGAAGGCTATCACAAACTTAGTTCCCATTGTTCAATGTGGTGAAAAGAGTTCCAAGGGAAGTATTCCATATGTATCAATTGACGACATTCAAGCAACAATAAGAGCAACAGAACTTCTTTTATCACATGGAAATAATAGAATTGCATTTATCAATGGCCCTCTTTCCTACAGGTATGCAATTGACAGATTAAGAGGCTTTGAAATTGCTTTAGAAAAAGCAAACAAAAAAATAATTCCTCAATTGGTTACTTCTCTTTCAGACATTAATTATGACATTGCCTATTCTGTAGCTCACACGCTCTTTTCAAAAGAAAAGAAGCCAGATGCTGTATTTGCAGCAAGTGACATAGTAGCAGTTGCCGCTGCAAATGTTGCAAAAAGCTATGGGCTTAAAATTCCAGAAGATATAGAAATTATCGGATTTGATGATATAGATATTGCAAGAATGACAACGCCTGCTTTGACAACTGTCAGACAACCTTGCTATCAAATGGGCTTGAATTGTTGTGAGATGCTAATTGAACTGATTGAACAAGGGGAAAGCAAATCTAGATATCTACTACTTCCCACTGAATTGATTATAAGAGAGAGTACAAGATAAGGCTCTGAAAAAAATGGAGAATTTTTCACAATGGAAAAAGTAAGAATTGGTATTATTGGTTTTGGGTACATGGGCTACTATCACTATAAGTGGATAGTTCCTAGCACAGAAGATTTTGAGGTCCTTGCTGTCTACGACACAGACCCTTCAAGATTAGAAGCAGCACAAAAGTTTGGACTCAGAGCTTATGCTACTCTTGAAGCTTTTCTTAAGGATGACAGCATTAACACAGTTATTGTCAGCGTTCCTAACGATTATCATCTTTCGCTGGTTTTAGCTGCTCTTAATGCGGGAAAGAACGTCATTTGCGAAAAACCCGTTTCTATGAACGCAAATGAGCTTGAACAAATGATTGAATGCAGCAAGAAGAATAATAAAATCTTCACAGTCCATCAGAACAGAAGAAATGATGGCGATTTTCTTATGGTTAAAGACGCTATTTCCTCAAACAAACTGGGAAAAGTTTTCAGAATTGAAAGCCGTGTTGACGGAAGCAATGGAATTCCTAGCGACTGGAGAAGAATGAAAAAACATGGTGGTGGAATGCTTCTTGACTGGGGCCCACACCAAATTGACCAAATTTTGACACTTGTTCCTTCTAAGTTAATATCGGTTTATGCCCACCTTTATAACGTTAATTATGAAGTAGATGACAACGATATTATCGAGCTCAATTTTGAAAACGGAATGACTGCCCTTGTTGAAACTTTTACTTCTGCATTTATTCAATATCCACGTTGGCATGTTCTTGGAGATGAAGGTTGCCTTGATATAAAAGAATTGAACGGTGAAGGACAAATTATTCAAGGCATTATGAAGGAAGTTGATTGGTCTCCATATCTTATCAATTACAAAGGACCTTTAGACCATAGAAAAGAGACAACCTCTGCAACAAGAACTATGCAACCAAGACCGGAAGAAACAATAAAGAGAATTACTGTTCCTGCAGTATCTCAGAATTGGCAGTCTTTCTATTACAACTTTTTGGATGTATTAAACGGCAAGGCAGAATTAGCAGTTAAGCCAAGTGAATCTCTTAGAGTAATGAAAGTTATTGATCTTGCATTTGAATCATCAAAAACAGGGAAATCTATTTCCTGCAACCTATAATAAGGAGCCTAGTATGAAAATTGGTTTTATTACATCTCTTTTGAGTGAATTTACATTTGATGAAGTCATTGACGCAGCAGCAAAGTATGGCTATAAATGTGTTGAAGTTGCATGCTGGCCACATGAGAAAGCAGACAGACGTTACAGCGGAGTTTGCCACATTGACGTTGATAATCTAGATGATAAAACAGCCGAACACATTCTAAATAAATGTAAAGAATCCAACGTTGAGATTTCTTCTCTTGCATATTATCCAAACACCTTAGAGCCAGATTTGGAAAAAAGAGCAGCAATTCTTTCACATCTTTATAAAGTAATTGATGCAAGCAAAAAACTTGGTGTTAACATGGTTACAACTTTTATTGGCAGAGACCCCAGCAAAAACGTTGAAGACAACCTAGAAGAAGTCAAAAAAGTATGGCCTGCAATTGTTGAATATGCAAAAAATCAAGACGTTAAGATTGCAATAGAAAACTGCCCTATGCTGTTTGATGAGAATCAGTGGCCAGGCGGAAAGAATCTCTTCAATTCCCCCGTCATTTGGAGAAAGATTATTGATATAATCAACTCTGACAACTTTGGAATTAACTTTGACCCAAGTCACTTCGTATGGCAACAATTGGACTATATAAAACCAATTTACGAGTTCAAAGATAAAATGTTCCATGTACATTTCAAAGATATGAAAGTTTATCCAGACAAGCTTGCAGAATACGGAATTTTAGCCTATCCACTTCAGTACACAGCTGGCAAACTACCAGGACTTGGAGATGTAAACTGGGGAAAGTTCGTATCTGCTCTCACAGATATTGGATTTAATGGATACGCTTGCCTAGAAGTTGAAGACCGTGCCTTTGAAGGTTCAAAGGAAGACAAACTTAAGAGTCTTGAGCTTTCAATGAGATATTTGTCTCAGTTTGTAATCTAATTAGCAGAGGTTTTTGTAAGAAATTTATGACAAGGTATCAAAAATTTGAACCACTTGAGTGTGCAAAAAGATCACTTAATTATATAACCTCAATGGTAGATTCAGCAGAAGGTTATTTACCTTATTGGTTGGTACTTCCAAACAAAAAACCAGCTGAAGCAGCTCACTGTCGTGTTGACGATGCAGAACTTGTAGGTTCTTGGTACGAGGGCCTAGATAGCATACGTGAGATGTTGGGCACCAATGAAGGAGCAGAAGTTCTTGCTGGATTCCAAAAATTCCTTCTATCAGACTGGGGAGAACATGGTCTAAGGTTTCATCATCCATATCCATGGACACATACAATACATTCTTCCTTCCATGAAATGGGCTATATTCTTCCTGCTTTAAATAGACTTAGCCGTAAGTTTCCAAACGACCCTGCAATTGAGAAGCGGATATCTGAACTTGTAAGAGGAATGAGAGAAATTGTGATTGAGCGTAAGGTTCGTACCTTTTGGTCTGGCGATACTCCTGAGCCTCTTCCTATCTACGAATTTCCTAATGATGTTTACTTAAAAAATGGAGGGTTTGATCTTACTCGTCATACTGGTAGAGGTGAACAGGCTATTCGTAATGCTATTATGCTAAGGGCACTAGTTGAACGATACGAAATAAAGGGAGATGAAGTAGCTTTGGATCTTGCAAAAGGTTTAGCAAACTTTCTTTTAGGTGTATCTCGTTATTTCAATTATAGATACGAATTTTTTGGGCATGTACATTCTGCCGGTTGGGTAGCTATGGGCTTGGTTCGTTTAAGCAAAGTTACTGGAGATAAAAGTTATCTTGTTGCTGGAAAGGGTATTTACGATTATATTCGCTCTATCTCATCCTCCTTTGGATGGGTTCCTGAATATGCCCAATGGCATCCTATGGAAGAGGAGCATTGTGAAACATGCTGTATTAGAGACATGATTTGCTGTGCTTGGGAGTTAATTCAAGCAGGCTACTCTGAATACTGGAACGATATAAACCTATTTGCAAGAAACCAATTGGTTGAAAATCAGATTACATCTGCAACGTATGTGGTAGTTGATAACACCCTTCCAGATTCTAACGGAATCACATATCATAATATAGACAAGCGTATTATTGGTGGTTTTACTGGTGGGTCTTTACCTAATAGTATTTCCCTAAGTAAGTTCCGCTCTATTGCAGGGTGCTGTGTTGGTATGGCTCCTACTGCACTAAAGTTGGTGTGGGATATAGCTGTAACACAAGAAAATAATACTTTGTGTGTGAACATTCCATTAGATAAGGAAACCTCTTCCTTTAAGCTTTCAATGGAATATCCAGAGCACGGAAGAATTTCTATTACTCTTAAAGAGTCAAGCGGAGCTTTCTTTCGTTTGTATTCTTGGATGGGCAAGAATGTGAAGTTGTATTTAAATGGTAAGCAAGTTGAAGGAACACACAAGAGAGATCTTTTTGGCCTTGATGCTCTTCAAGTGGGCGATACCCTAGAACTTCGCCATCCTTTACGTACTATCACAAAGAAAGAACATGTTGCAGGACGAGATTATCAGGTCATATGGCGTGGTTGCGATGTGATTGACATCCTGCCTCACGGAGAACATTTAAGACTTTACCAAAGAGATTTGACTAAACCAATTGTGCTTCCTAAACCTGAGGACGTACCTTATACCGGTGCAGCAAATTATGGACCAACTCAACAGAAACACTGATTTAAGCCATTTAATGGAGCTGTAACGCCTGTCAGAAAATCTGATTTTTGTTACAGCCCCTTCTCTTTTGTTCTTTTCTATTTAATAGGATCTGAAGCAATCATTTCATAGTACTTTTCAAGACGCAAATCCAACATCTTATCCCAGAAGGTCTTATCAACAAAAGGATTCCCGTCAACTTTTCCAACTAGAGCTTCTTTTTCAAAAGTTTCAGACTGTCCAGGATGATTGCCAAGCACAACATCCACAGGAATGCCTTTAAGCTTCTTTAGAGTATTCTCATAATCAAGACGACATTTAGAATCTAGGTTTAATTCACTAATAAAATTAGACTTTAGCGTATTTAAACCCAATCCCCCATGCATTGCAGCAATTAATCCACATGGCAATGTGATGAAATATGCCATAGTTCCAGGAGTATGACCTGGAGCAGCTACAGCCTTAACTGTTGTGTTTCCAAAAGTTAAGATATCTCCATCATTTACAGGAACATCAACATCAAAATAGGTGTCGTATGGTGGTTCGTAATTATAACCCGCTCTTGTAGTCAAATTTAAAACTGGAGTTTCAGCAAGATATGGAATATCTACCGCTGGCATATAGGTTTTGGCGCCATATTTCTCAACTATAAGTCTAGTTGCTCCAAAATGATCATAATGACAATGAGAATGAAGAATCCACTTAATATCTTTTGGATTAAAACCAAGTTCTCTTATAGATTCCAAAAGTAAATAAGCAGTCTGCAAATAACCCGTATCCAACAGAAGAAGCCCTTCTCCTGTATCAAACAAATGCGATGATACAGATTTATTTCCAACATAATAAACATTATCTACAATGTTAAAAGGTTTCACATCATACAACCATGGTGAACGAGTCACTTTTTCGCCATTATTAGCCATTTCTTCCTCTTTGAGTTTTCTAAAATCTCTCTTGAAAAAATTAAACTGCACCCTTAGGTGCAGTTTAATTATACTAGAAAATCTTCTTATCTATCAACTTTTGGGAACTGCTTAGATGCATTCTCAACCATCTGAGCTACTGCAGATTCTGGAGTTCCTTTTCCTTCAAGGATAAGAGCAGAAAGAGGGGCCTTTATACAACCAGGAAGGTTTGGTTTATAAAGAGAGAAAGGAAGTTCACAACCATAATTTAAAACTCCTTCATAACCAACCTTAAATTCTGGGTTCTCTGCCCAATATGCCTGCATTTCATCACTCTCGGCTGCTGACTTTGTAGAGACAACACAACCAGAAGTCTTTGCAATCTTTGTAACCTGTTCATCTGATTCAAGGAACTCAATGAATCTCCAAGCGGCATCCAATTGTTCTTTAGAATTTGAAGCAGCAATCATTGCAATGTTTGTACCGCTAAGAGGAACCTTCCTAACTCCGTTGTACCAAGCAGGGAAGGATACAACACCTAGATTAAAACCAAGTTCCTTAGCTGCTTGAACATAAGAACCTGTATTAGCAGCAGAATTCAAGAAAGCTCCAATACGTCCATTAAATAGGTCAGAAGACATAACAGAAGAACCATTTGATGTTGGGTATTTTGAAATCCATCCTTCGTCAATACCTCTCTTCCACCATGTCAGAAGTTCCAACATAGAACCATCAGTCAACATAACTGGATTTGTTCCTTCATCAGAAATAACCTCGGAGCCAATTGCAGCACAAATAGGATATTCCACAGAGAAATCATGATGGAAACACAAACCAGAAACAAGTACCGTACCATTATCAGAAACCTTTGTAATAGCCTTTGCAGCAGCTTCTACATCTGCCCAACTCTGTGGCTCTGGATATCCTGCTTCAGTAAACAAATCTTTGTTATAAAAAAGATTAAATGTTGTTCTAATAAATGGAAGAGAAATTATTTCTCCGTCTGGTGAATATGAGAAACCTGTTAAAGCATCAACAAAGTTATCCATATCAATAACATCAGAATTTTCTATATACTCTGTCATGTCACAAAGAATACCCTCATCCCAGTATGTAGGAATGTTGTTGGATCTTTCTCCTTGAACAATCTGAGCAACTTCTTCGCCTGCAGCTAATGATGCTAGAACTTTTGTCTTAATGTCAGTGTAGCCACCTTGATAAGTTCCAACAACAACAATACCCTCTTCTTTTCCAATTGTATTGTTAAAATCTTCAATAATCTCATTAAGAGTATCTGCATTTGCTCCAACATTTAAACTATGCCAGAAATTAACAACAACAGGTTCTTTGTTCTCTGCTTCAGTAGAAGAATTTGTCTCCGAAGCGCCATTTGCATAAACAGCAAAAAATGAAAGGAGAACAACAAGAACTAAAACTAAACTTTTTTTCATAAAAGCCCCCTTATTATACTTCAACAGCAAAGCTGTTATTTAACACCTTTATATCCATAAGTCTTAACGATGTTTTTATTAGCAATAATGTAAACAATCATTATTGGAGCAATAAAAACAAGGTTTGCAGCCATAACGGCATTCCACTTAACCCCTTCACCATCAGGAGTCATTGAAGAAACCTGTTTAACGAAAATAGAAAGCGGTCTTACGTTGTCGGACTGAGTTATAACCAACGGCCAGAAATAGGAATTCCAATGTCCAACAAAAGAGAACAAGGCAAGAGTAACTAGTGTTGCTTTCATCATTGGAACAAGAATTGAAACAAGTAACTTCCACTCGCTAGCTCCATCTAGTCTTGCGCTTTCAATAATCTCATTTGATACTTGTTTAAAATTCTGACGCAATAAGAAAATTCCAAAAGCATATGCACCAAAAGGTAAAATCTGAGGCCAAAGCGTATTAATCAGTTTTGCTTTAGCCATTACCATATAAGTAGTAATGAAAGTTACCTGACTTGGCATCATAAGAGCAGATAGAACAATTGCAAAAAAGGAACCTTTAAAATAAAACTCATGTTTTGCAAAAGCATAACCAGCAGGAATAGCAACTATTAGTTGAAGAACAATAACACTTGCAGTTACAACAAGAGTGTTTTTCAAATACAACCAAATATTTAAATTTAAATCGACCAAAAAATACTTATATCCTGCCAAAGTCCAAGTTTTTGGAAAAAGAGAATATGAATTTGCCATAGTCTCCGTTTGAGTTTTAAATGAGGTTGTAATTAAAACCCAAAAAGGGAAAAGGAAGATAAGTGTAAAAATTACTTTTATTACACCAGAAACAATCTGACGTGTTCGTGCTTTTTGAAAGTCTGTCATTCTATTTTCCCCCTTTCTCTATTCGTAATGAACTTTCCTATCAAGCATACGGAAATAGAAGATTGATAAGAAACCAAGAATAATGACAAATACAATACTAACTGCAGCAGAATCACCAATTGTATTATTAGAGACATTTGTAAGATGATATATATATCTTGTAATGACTTCTGTTGATGTTCCAGGACCACCATCTGTCATGATATTAACAACATCAAAAACCTTAAATGAACCAATTGTAGTTGTAATTAAAAGGAAGAACAATTGTGGTGTTAACATTGGTAAAGTTATCTTGAAGAAAGTCCTAGAAGAGGTTGATCCATCAAGCTCTGCTGCTTCATAAATTTCAGAAGGAATAGCCTTCATTGCAGACAAAATAATTATTGCACGGTATCCAACATTCTTCCAAAGGCTAACAAAAATGATACATCCTAAAGCCGTCTTTGAAGAATCCAACCATTCAACTGGGGCAATTCCAAAAACTCCTAACAGAGTATTGAAGGCACCATAGGAGTGAGAGTTAAACATCCAGCTAAAAACAAAGGCAACGGATATTGATGCAATTAAGTGTGGTGCATAAATTGAAATCTGCATAAAACGGTTTACTTTGTTATCCTTAAACACCCAAAGCGCAAAAAGAACAGCAAGAGAAAGCTCAATTACAACTATTGAAGCAGTATAGATTAGAGTATTTTTAATTGATGCCCAAAAATTTATATCAGTTCTAAGATTTCTAAAATTCTGCAATCCTACAAACCTTTTTGTTGAGTTCAGAATACTTCCTTTAAACAAACTCAGATATATAAGGTTAATCAAAGGATAGACCACAAAAATAGTAAGAAAGGTAATTGCAGGAAGAATAAACAAATAAGGGATAAAATCACCCCATCTAAATCTGCCATTAAATGCAATATTTCCATAGAAAATTGAAGTGAAAAATATCACAATTCCTACACTAATAAAGGCAAATCTACCATTAACAAGAGCAGAAGTAAAAGCATTCTCAGGAACCGGTGCATTTGCAGTCTTAATTTTCAGCCCATAAAAACCAGCAACAAAAAGGACTATTCCAAACCACGTCACTATGTTTAAGGGCTTAACAGTTTTGGAAAGATCTTTCATTTAACCCCTCCACAAGCGACTTCAAAACATTTTTGAAATCTTGAATCTTCCTTATTAATTCTCAATTCATCAGAGCCAAAGAAATACATACCTTCAGGCACAACAGAAAACCAAACTTTCTCATCAACCCTAAAATCATGCATTGGTATTTTTACCATAACGGAAACGTTGCCATCTGAAACCTTATACTGAGTGTCATCTCCCAGCATTTCACGTGTAACAATTGTTCCTTCCATCACAAAACATTTGTCAGTAGGCTTTTCTTTTGTAAGCCTAATACTTTCTGGACGGAAGCCAAGTTTGTTCCCATCAACACCAAGATCCAAAATATTCATTGGAGGAGTTCCAATAAACCTAGCGGTAAAGACGTTTGCTGGATTGTAATACAAATCTTCTGGAGAACCAATTTGCTGAATAACACCTTTCTCCATAAGAACAATAGTATCTGCCATAGACATAGCTTCAATTTGGTCATGTGTAACATATACAAAAGTGGAACCTAGTCTCTTATGTAACTCCTTGAGCTCAACTCTCATTGCAGCTCTAAGTTTTGCATCAAGGTTCGACAATGGCTCATCCATCAAGAATACAGCTGGTTTCTTAACCATAGCACGAGCAAGTGCAATTCTCTGACGCTGACCTCCAGAAAGTTCATTAGGCTTACGATCAAGATAAGGCGTCATAGCAACAGTTTCTGCACACTCTCTAATAAGTCTCTCTCTTTCTTCTTTTGGAACTTTTCTGTTCTTCAAGCCAAATTCAATGTTCTGTCTAACAGTCATTGTTGGGTATATGGCATAGTTTTGGAAAACCATGGCAATATCACGCTTTGCAGGAGCAACTTGAGAAACTTCCTTACCATCAATGTAAATTTCACCAGAAGTAGCAGGACCAATCCCGGCAATAATTCTCAAAAGAGTTGTTTTTCCACAACCTGAAGAACCAATAAGAACAGTAAACTTTCCGTCCTCAATCTCCAAGTTCAAATTTTCAATGACTTTTGTTTCACCAAAAGATTTGCAGATGTTTTTGAATACAATTTGACCCATCTCATCTCTCCTTTTTTACTATATCAATAGGGTGTCCATCCGCATTACTCAATGAAACTCCCATGATTTTTGCATATGTTGGAGCACCATCAACAAGCGTTGCGTGCTCAATAACTTTTTTCTCATCAATATCAGGTCCAACTGCAAGGAATACAGGTCTAGGCCCCTTGTCTGGATGAAAACCGTGTCCACCCCGTTCTGCTTCATACAAGCCCATAGGGAAAGACTCAATTTCTTTTCCGTTCCAGTCAAATCCAAATTTGGTATACCCATCTGTCTCAAGAACAAAATCAAAAGGCCCTGAAAGTTTTTCTGTAGCATTGGTTTCTTGAACGGTATAAACCTTTTCAAAACCATGCATATTAGACTCTGCAGCTTCTGTTAAGACTTTGTACAACTCTTCTTTGCAACTTGGATCCTTAACATAAACCTGAACACCCATACCTTCGCCTAAAGCAAGAGCCTTCCAATCTGTGATATTTCCATCTTTATCTGTAGAAATAAAACCTTTTTCTTTCAATAAAACGTTAGGATATGCCATTCGTGAGCATGTCATTTGCCCATGGTCTGAAGTAACAACAAAATTTGTATGTTCAAAAATGCCAGCATCTTTTGTTGCATCAAAAAGCATACGAACCATTGCATCTGTATCAGAAAGGCTCCTCTTTGTTGCCGTAGAAAAAACACCTGTTACATGCCTAAAATGATCAAGATTTCCAACGTGGATAATCATAATATCCGGTGTGTATTTTCTAATTATGTCACAGGCAATTCTTACAAGAAAATAACTACTACTTGGTTGCTTTCTTCCCTGACGCATCCATATTTTGTCTTTAACAATTTCGTCATAAAGCCATTGAGGAGTTCCAGATGCCAGATAAGCCTTCTCCCAATCCTCTGGAGAATCCTCTTCTTTATTTTCAGGCCAAGTTTCATTTACCAGATAATCAACATTGGGATGATTACCTGAAATGGGCCAACCAACAATGGAAGTTGTATACCCGGCCTTTTTACAGACATCAATTATGTCTTCAGCCTTCACATCTTTGTGAAATCTATGCCACCTTGCAACTGGATTTTTTCCCTCTTCAAGAATAATCTGCTCATTACTTGTAATTCCATGTTTCCAAGGATAACAACCTGTAGACATTGTAGTATGACAAGGATAGGTTACAGTGGGATAAATACTTCTAAAGTCTTTTACATATGATCCATGTTCCATTATGTAGTGAACAGCTGGCATATCTTTCATGACCTCTAAGTCCTGCTGAACCATAGCGTCCATAGATATAACAACTAATTTGTTATGCATATACAGAGCCTCCTTAGACGATAGTTAAACACGTGATTGCAAATATGTCAAGTTTTTATTCGTTTTTGTTTAAGTTTATATAAACTCGCTCATTTTCGCTTATTTAAACAGTATAATATCCCATATTGCAAAGTAATACGTGCTGATTTTTGTAAAGATTTTGTAAAGATTTGAGGTTTTCAGGGGTTTTAAAACCTCTTCAAAACCTCATTTATATTTTTATCTATACTCACCTATCCACTGCTTATGAGCTTCAAACAAATCATCACAAAGTATTTTTATTTCATCCAAACTTAATTCACTAGCAGTATGAGGATCTAACATAGTTGCTCTATAAACATCCTCTTTACTTCTTGTATGAGCCGCCTGAATTGCCATTAACTGAACGTTAATGTTTGTTCTATTTAATGCAGCACATTGTTCTGGAAGATAGCCAACAATTGTAGAAGTTATGCCATGTGCGTCTGCTATACAAGGAACCTCAACACAAGCTTCATCTGGCAAATTCTTAATTGACCCGTTATTAATAACATTACCGTTAAATTCATAAGGGACATTGGTTGTTACCGCTTGAATAATCAAAGATACATATTCATTAGACCTCTCGTGGGTAAGATTTGGATTTTCAACCAACTCCTTACGCATATTAGCCCACTTCTCGATATTTTTAATACATCTTCGAGGATATTCATCTAATGGAATATTATAATTTTCTATAAATTCAGGATAACTTTTCTTAATAAAGTATGGGAGATATTCGGAAAGATGTTCGCTTGATTCAGTTATATAATATCCAAAACATTGCATTATCTTATGCCTAACTAAGTCGTTAGCTGGAGCTTTTTCCAAAGAAAGTTTCTTAATTTCTGGATAAATATCTACACCATCTTCTCTTACATCCAGTAGCCACCCCATGTGATTAATGCCAGCAACTTTATACGTAATCTTACCTTTCACAGGACGATCCAATCCTTTAAGCAAACTAGCAACAACTCTCTGCACACTATGACAAAGGCCAACAGTCTTAATTGGTGTATAACGTTGCATATAACCAGAAAGGATAGCCATTGGATTAGTGTAATTACAAAACAAAGCATTTGGACAATTCTTCTCCATCTTTTGAGCAAAAGTCTCCAATACAGGAATGGTTCTAAGCGCACGGAATATACCAGCAGGACCAAGCGTATCGCCAATAGTCATCTTCAAACCATGCTTATTGCAAATATCAAAATCGGCTTTTGTTGCTGGATCATACCCACCAACCTGGATGGCATTGCAAACAAAGTCAGCACCTCTTAAAGCCTCATCTAGCTCCGATAAGCCACAATAAGCCTTAATTCTTGACCTATTTTCATTTAAATTTTTATTCAAAACAGAACAAATTGAAAAAGAATCGTTCAAACGCTCTCTATCTATATCATATAGTGCGTATTCCATAGCCTCCAAACCTGGAGTAAGCATACAATCACCTACAACATTACGTAAAAAAACAGAACTACCAGCACCCAAAAATGTAAGCTTCATGCTCTTTCCTCCTTCAACTTATCAGCAAACTCCAACTCAATTGCAGCCCATATAAACATTGCCACCCCGTGCAAGTTATCCGTAACTCTTTGCTCGTACTCCGTATAGTACACAAAATTAGCACTCCTAACTGGCTCTTTATCCTTAGCCAATCCAAGACACGCAGTCTTGCAAGTATTATGTAAATGCAACTCGCCATTTTGGTCGCAAGTCAATTCCCGTGCACACATCCCCTCAAATCCTTTCTTTGCACACGCTTTGTAAGAGCCATCCAAAAAGCCAAGTCTATTCATCTTTAAAAAGAAATAGATAAACATAGACGTAGCCGATGTCTCCAAGTAATTCGCACCCACAGCTGGCTTATCCATCACTTGCCACCACATCCCACTTTCTGCATCTTGATAGCGCAACACTATGGGGGCCAATGCTAAGGCCAATTTAAGTAGCCTATCCCGATATTCCTTATATTCTTTAGGAATAATTTCAAGTAAATCGGCTAAAGCTATAACATACCAGCCAAGTGCACGAGACCAAACCTCTGGGCTCCTACCTGTCTTAGGATCGCACCAAGGACTAAGACAAGACTCATCCCAGCCATGATGAAGTAAACCCGTTTTCTCGTCTTTTGTTTTTTCATAAACGAGTTCAAATTGATGAACAACATCAGCCAAGCACTCTTTTAGTCCACCAAATTCCATTGTGTACTTAACATAGAAAGGAGCCTGCATATAAAGCCCATCAAGCCACATCTGGTTTTCATGCTTCTTTTTGTGCCAAAAACCACCAGATAGAGTTCTAGGTTGTCCCTGAAGTTGCTTATAAAACATATCCAACGCGGTTTTAAATTTCTTTTGACCAGTTGCTTTATAAAACTCAATAATCAGATTTCCCATTCGCACCTGATCCATACTATATTCTTCAATATTGTAAGTACTTATCACCCCGTCTTCTGGAATGTAATAGTTAAGCATATTACTCACATAATTGTAGAGCTCTTCATTTTCAAGAAGTTGAGAAGCCTTGTACAAAGACTCTAGCAAAATTGACATTCTATAGCTGTACTTGGTGTTCTCAGTATTATACTTTCTAATGGCGGATAGGCTCATACGCTCCGTCATTGATTTTGCTGTATCAATCATAATTCAACCTCTTTTTGTTATGAGCGATTGTATCGTATTAATGTTGTTTTTGTAAAATAAAATCTCACAATATTCATTCAAAAGATAAAGAATTCAACAATATCGCTCATATTTGCTTGCAAAGCACCTCTTTTCTGCTATCATAGTAAAAAAGCTTTCTTTGGAGTAAATATGACCAATTACCTGCACATAATTGATGAAAAAAGAGATGATCTCAAAGCTATATCTGACTATATTTGGGACAATCCGGAACTCATTTTTGAAGAATATAAATCATCCGAATGCGTTATCAATGCACTAAAACAATATGGATTTGAAGTAGAAACAAACCTTGCAGGAATCAAAACAGCATTTAGCGGGACATTTGGAAAAGGCTCTCCAGTAATTGGTATTCTTGGAGAGTTTGATGCACTTTCAGGACTTGGCCAAGTAGCTAATTGTCCAACAAAAACCCCAGATGGAAAACCCAATGGACATGGCTGTGGACATAATTTGCTTTGCATTGGTTCTCTGGCAACTGCTTTGGCAGTAAAACAGTATTTAGAGACAACAAAGAAAGATGGAACAGTTATATTCTATGGATGTCCAGCAGAAGAAGGTGGCTCAGGCAAAGCATTCATGGCAAAACATGGTGTTTTTGATAAGCTAGACTTTGCCTTATCTTGGCATCCAAGTGCAACATGCAAAGTAAGAACGTATAGCTCCCTTGCAAATTATCAGATTCTTTACAAATTTGATGGAATTGCAGCCCATGCAGCCGCCTTCCCTCATTTAGGAAGGTCTGCTTTAGATGCAGTAGAGCTCATGGATGTTGGGGTGAACTATCTACGCGAGCACATTATTCCAGAAGCACGAGTTCACTATGCAATCGTAGACACAGGTGGAATTTCTCCTAACGTTGTACAACCTCATGCAGAAGTGCTTTATCTTATGAGAGCTCCTAATGTGGAACAGCTTGTAACTATATACGAAAGAATAAATAAGATTGCGGAAGGAGCAGCTTTGATGACGGAAACAAAAGCAAGTCATGAGTTTATAAAAGGGTGCTCCGGCCTTGTAATGAATGACACAATGCAACGCTTAATACAAGAAATTGCAGAAAAAACAAAACAACCAATTATTTCTGAGAAAGAGTATAAGCTTGCCCAAGAACTATCAGAGACACTTTCTGATTCTTCAGAGGCTGACAAAGAAAATCCATTAATGAACGAAATTCTTCCTTATGAACCCAATGCGGTTTTGAGCACAGGATCTACAGATGTTGGAGATGTTTCATGGATTTGTCCTACAGCACAAATCCTTGGAGCTACATGGGTAAAAGGCACTCTAGGGCATAGCTGGCAAGCAACAGCACAAGGAAAGACGGATTATGCCGTTGATACTGCTCTTTGGTGTGCCAAGGTACTTGCGCAAACTGCAGTGAAAATGATTGAAGACCCTTCAATTGTTTGCAAGGCAAAAGAAGAGTTTAAGCAAAAAACAAAAAATGGTTATATTTGTCCTATTCCTGACGGACTTAAGCCAAGATCCGTATCAAGTTTAACAAAATAAATTACATATTGTGCAAAATGTAAAAAACATTTTATCAATAGAAAATAAAAATAATGAAAATTTTCACAACCTCTGTTATAATATTTTTGTTGGAAGCAAAAAAACTAAAAAAAGGAAAAAAACATGCTCAGCTCTGAGAGACGTAATAGAATTTTAGATCTTATAAAAGAACAAAAAACAGTAAATATTAGCGAACTTGTTGAGAAATTTGGCGCCTCTGTTGCCACAATTAGAAGAGATTTAACAGAAATGGAAAACCAAAAATTGCTTCACAGAGTTTATGGTGGTGCTGTTGCTATTAATGACTCTCAACTTGCTTCATATGCAATGCGCTCAGATACAAATACTTCAAAAAAGAAAGCAATAGGTAGAGAAGCTGCAAACCTAATCTCAGATGGCGAATGCATTGTCATGGATATTGGAACCACAACTCAAGAAGTTGCAAAAAATCTTCATAATAAAAAGAACCTTTTGGTTGTAACAAGCAATCTTACTATTTTGAACGAATTTAGTAATACCCCAGAGCCAACAATTTCTGTTACCTGCCTTGGTGGAGAGTTGCTACAGACACAACAGTCTTTTCTTGGAGCCATCCCGGAAAAAGCTTTAGAAAATTATTTCTTTGATAAGGCAATAATTGGAACGGCTGGCGCAGACATAAGTAATGGTATTTCTAATTTCTGTGTTCCCGCATCTTCTTTAACAGCAAAAATAATTAGCAGGGCAAAAGAAGTTATTTTAGTCACAGACAGTAGTAAATTTGACAACAGAAAATTAGTAGTCACTTCCAACTGGGACAAGATTGACGTAGTTGTAACTGATAGTGATATTGACGAAAAATACAAAGACGCATTCCGAGGACTGGGAATACGTCTTGTAATAGCAAAATAGATCTAAAGAGGTTTTTGCAAAACTGCCCTAAACAACCCTATTCAGTACTTCTTTGCCTTCACTTGCCTTAATTACATTACCTGCGCAAATAATGCTAATTGCATCTAAAGCTTCTTTAGAGTAAGAGGCAACATGATTTGTAATAATAACTTGTGAAAGTGTGAGAAGTGGGTTATCTGCCTCAATTGGCTCTGAAAGAGTAACGTCCAAACCAGCTCCGGCAATAACTCCATTCTTTATAGCTTCATATAGAGCCTTTTCATCAACAAGGCCTCCGCGAGCAGTATCAATCAACCGAGCTGTAGGTTTCATAAGCTTAAACTGGTTGGCTCCAATCATGCCTTTTGTCTCATCCGTCAAAGGAAGATGCACGCAAATAAAATCGCTGTTTTTGAGAACGTCATCATAAGAAACTAGCTTTACATAATTCAACTCATCTGGAACTTGGCTAACATACGGATCATAAGCAGATATCTCCATATTAAATCCATGAGCCCTCTGTGCCACTTTCTTTGCAATATGCCCAAAACCAAGAAGGCCCAGTTTTTTATTGCAAACATCCACCCCGATATTTGCTACAAAGTTTCTCTCCCTCAAAGCGTCAACTGAGTATACAAAATTTCTTGCACAAGCAAGCATCATCAAAACAGTAAAATCAGCAACGGCATCGGAATTAGTATTTGGGGCATTTGTAACAATAACATTGTGCTCTTTTGCAGCCTGTAATGGAATATTGTCCAAGCCAACTCCATGCTTACAAATTATTTGTAAGTTGGGGCAGGAATTGAAAAGTTCAGCCGGAAATGGATGTGCTCCAATGATTAACGCTTGGTAGTTTGGCATTTCCTGTTCAAACTTAGCTTGGTCAAAGTTGGTAGTCATGTAATCAATCTGCCAATCTTTTTCTTTTAACATGTTAATAGAAACATCAGAGGTTTTGCCAAAAGATCTAGAGGTAACAAGTATTTTTTTCACATCAACCTTCCAATGCTTTTACATATTCTTGAGCGACAGCTGTAATTTCATCAAACTTACCAGCTTCAACCAAAGCCTTACTAACAAGATTTCCACCAACTCCAATTCCAATACAGCCAGCATCAATAAAACTCTTGCAATTAGCAGGATTTACACTTCCAACCGCTGTCATTGGAATATACTTTAAAGGAGCACGAAGTGCCTTGATATAAGAAACACCAAGAACTCCCGCGGGGAACAACTTAACAATATCGGCACCACACTTATAAGCAAAAGCAACCTCTGTTGGAGTCATAGCACCAGGAATAGAAACTTTTCCAAGTCTTTTAGTCTCTTTAATAACTTCCTCATCAACGTTTGGAGAAATGATATACTCAGCGCCAGCTTCAACAGCCTGATGAACCTGCTCAACTGTCATTACAGTACCAGCACCAACACAAATACCTTCAATAGAAGACAGTGTTTTAATTCCTTTTAAGGAATCCTCAATTCCCTTTATAGATGACTGATCAAGGGTAATCTCAATACAATTGATTCCACCTTTCTTGATAGCAGTTGCAAGATTAACAATATCTGAACTAGGAATACCTCTAACAATTGCAATAACTTTTCCGGCTTTGATTGTGTTTAAAACATCACTCATAGCACGCCCTCCCGAGAAAATCTCACCTTTTTGTAACATTTGTGACAACTTGATTAAAACACGCTGAGGATTATATGTCAAGTTTTTATTCACTTTTGATTGAAAACTACCATTCTTTCAATAAAGTCGCTCATAATCTCTCAACAAGATAAAGCTCTGTTGAAAAATCTGGTAAAATTCTTGTTAGATGAATATCGCCATTTCCTGCAAAACGCTGATTTAATAAAATGCCAGAAAAAGAAAGTTGCCCGCCAGGAACTGTTACACTGTATTCACTTGTATATTGTCCATCTTCAATCAGATTCGCCTTCTTTTCATCAAATCTAGATTTATCAATAAGCTGTGGCCTTTTGCTCAGACAATACCAAGTACTTGAAACATCCTCGTTGGACATTTCATCAATTGGAATAATTAATCTATTGTCATTTGGCTGGCTTGGAAGGTTATGCATGAACCCTCTTAGAAAGACAGTCTTCTTGCCATCTGTCACAGCCCAAGACAGCTGTCCCTTACCTTCACCGTAATCCGATACTCTTGAGAATTTCCCATACTGGAACAATTTTCTGTTTTCCTTATAGAACTCAACTTGTCTCTTGATGGCTTCTAATTCACTTTTTCCTAGTTTTGTTAAGTCCAACTCATATCCAAAAGCCCCAAAGGCAGCAACATTGAACCTATCATCAATTGAACTTATTCGCATTGTCTGCTTATTTGGAGAATCTGAAACATGAGCTCCAATTGAAGAAATAGGATAAAACAAACTGGTTCCATCTTGAATATACTGACGCATAAAAACATCGGTATCATCGCTAGCCCAAATTTGAGGAGTATAACACAAAGCACCAAGATCAAATCTATTGCCTCCGGAAGAACAGCCTTCAAAAAGAATTCTTGGATATTTATCCACCAAAGTGCCTAAGACCTTGTAAAAACCCAACACATATCTATGGAAAAATTCTCCCATAAAGTATTGATTAGGGCCTTGCGTATTGGGATCAGAAATAAACCTATTGAAGTCCCATTTCACGTAGTCTGCATTAGAATCTTCAATGACATTAGAGATACAGGCTATCATATAGTCTGTAACATCCTCTCTAGTCAAATCTAAGACGTACTGATTTCTTCCTATTCCCGGCTCTCTATTTGGAATTGAAATTCTCCAATCTGGGTGCGCTCTAAAGAGATCACTATCTTCACTAATCATCTCAGGCTCAACCCAAATTCCAAACATCATTCCTTTCCTGTGGATACTCTCTGCAAGACCCGATAATCCATTTGGAAGTTTGTTTTTATTTACAGTCCAATCTCCTAAAGAGGTAGTATCATCATTGCGCTTACCAAACCATCCATCATCAAGCACAAAAAGCTCTATCCCAAGATCTTTTGCACAGTCAGCCAGCTCAAGTATTTTTTTCTCATCAAATTTAAACCCTGTTGCTTCCCAGTTATTAATGAGAATTGGCCTCTCTTTGTGGTTCCAATAACCTCTACAAATACAGTTTTGGACAAAATAATGCATTTGCTGGCTCATGCCATTTAGACCTTCATTAGAATAAGTCATGACTGCTTGAGGTGTTGAAAATTTACTTCCGCTCTCAAGCTTCCAAGTAAATGTCTGTGGGTTAATCCCTATTAGGACCCTTACTCGTCCAAAATTGCTTAGCTCAACTGATTCCTGATGATTTCCAGAATAAATCAAGTTAAACCCATAGACATCGCCATTAAAGTTTGTGGATTTTGGACTTCTCAGAGCAATAGCGGGGTTATGCATGGCGCTACTGGCACCATTTTTGCTGTCATTAATATGAATTCCCTGCCTAAGAGGTGCCTCTTGAATAAAACGCTCTCTAGACCAAGCACCATCAAGGGTAATTAAATTCCAATCTGGATTTGGAAGATCTAATTGAAGTGAAGCTAAAGCTTGAACATAGATGGTATCAGTTCCATTATTCTCTACTGTAGTAAACCTAACAATAACGTCAGTTGTATTGCTTACTACATAATAAAGCTTTACAGTTAAAGGAAGTACTTTCTCTTTTAGTGAGACAATTAGAGTCTCAAAATCATTGCCGTAGGCACAAGGGAGGCCTTCAATAAATGGAGCCCCTTTTTTGATTTCATATAAATCATAAACAAAGTCTAAAACACAATGCCCATTATCATAAGAGGCCTTCATTGCAGGCATTCTATAATCCCCACGTCCCTCAGTTGAAAACTCCGTCATTAGATTTTCCAAGAAAAGGAGTTTGTGGTCTTTATTATATGCTACAGCATCTGCAAACTTGACTTCCTGATGACTTGAAAGTAAGTCTACATTAAAGCAATCCAAACGTTTTCCATAATACAAATGCTCAAGAATATCACACTCACCAACTTTGAAAATATATGATGTTTTTGGTGTTAATAAGTGGAAGACCCCATCTTTGACTGTAATCATTTTTCAACCTCTTTGCTTTGATTTTAAACATCTTGTAAACATGTTGTCAATTTTTATCAAACTCGCTCAAAAAAAACAGTCGTTATAATGCAAAAGGAAAGAATTACTTTGACTATCCAAACAGAGCACAACTTGTAAACCATCTATCTTGCTTGTTTCTGATTTGTTGTCTAAAATCCTCAACAAAAGAAAAAGGAGACCTCCTATGCTTACAGAAGAAATGAAATCTTATGTTGAAGAATCTCATGAACTAGCAAAACAGTTTGTTCGCGATCTTTGTGCAATTCCGGCACCATCTGGACTTGAAGATAAGCGCGATGAATATATGATGGCTTGGTTTAAGTCTAATGGTGGAAAAAATGTGGCCACAGATAAAGCAAAGAATGTCATTTGCTCTTATAACGTAAAAGACGAAACCTCTCCTTTGATTGTAATAATGGCTCACTTGGATACAGTTTTCCCTGATTTAGAGCCAATGCCTTTTACAGAAAAAGATGATAAATTCTTCTCTCCTGGGGTTACTGATGATACCGGCAATCTGGCATCAATGGTTATTGCAGCACGCTATATAATGCAAAACAATATTCCTACAAAATATGGAATTCTCTTTGTTGCAAACTCCTGTGAAGAAGGACTTGGAAACTTAAAAGGTAGTCGCGAAATCATTAATACCTATGGGAATAGAATTAAGCACTTCATTACAGTTGATGGAACAAGTTTTGACAAGATTGTCACAGAAGGTGTTGGTTCCCACAGATACAAAGTTACTGTCAAAACAGAAGGAGGACATTCTTTTGTTAATTTTGGCAACAGAAATGCAATTACATATCTTTCAAGCATTATAACAACGCTTTATGGCGTAAAAGTTCCTGTTGAAGGTAATAGCAAGACCAGCTACAACGTTGGAATTATTCAGGGAGGAACATCAGTAAACACAATTGCTCAAGAAGCAAGCATGCTTTACGAGTACAGATCTTCAAACGCAATATGTCTTGAGAAAATGGAAACAATTTTCAACGCTGTCATTGAAGCTTATAGAGCTATGGGACTTGAGATTGAAGTTGAAAAGATTGGCGATAGACCTGTAGGAATAGAACCAGAAACTGAAGATGCTAAAGAATTAGTGAACATGATTACCTGCTCAGTTAAAGAAATTACTGGAAGAGATCCTTTCTTTGTGCCAAGCTCAACAGATGCAAACATTCCACTTTCAAAAGGAATTCCTGCAATTTGTATAACAGGAGCAGAGGGCGGGGGTTGTCACACAAGAGAAGAGTGGCTTGATGTTGCTAGCATGAAAACTGGCGTAGCACTAATTCTAGATTTCTTAAGCAATTATTTTGTTTTTTAAAACTTTTTCTAACAGATTTAGATAGCTTGTAATGAGAGCAATTGTAACATATTTCAGCATTCGTGCGGTTTTATGTACATTTTGTATCATAATCGAAGCATTTTTTGCAAAAAAAGTGACATTGGGCTCATCAAGACAAGGCCTTTCT
>CAVJIN010000003.1:0-71211 GCA_963649615.1 bacterium | reverse complement strand
AAAAAATTGAGAAAGTGATAAAGATAAAGAAGAGCATTCAAGAAGAAACTAATGGTAAGATGCCCAAAATGCTTTGTGTTTTATGTGGAATGTCCAGTGCTGCTTACCAAAGACCTGATGGCGTTTTTGTTATTCCTTTGACTGCTCTAGCTCCATAATAAGTAACACCTATCTACCAATGGTTGTTGGGCAATCTATATAAGAGCAGACCATCATTCTCGTTCAAAGTCTCCTGCCCCGTGCTTGCAAATGGGGCAGATAAAATCGGCTGGTAATGGATCACCTTCATACACGTAGCCACAAATCTTGCAAACCCATGTAGCCTTCTTCTCGGTTTTTGTCTCTTGGTCATTCTTAGCTCCAATACTTGAGCCCTTAATATTTGAAAGATAAAAAGAATACGAACACGGAGTCTCTGCACTAAGCTTCTTTGCTTCAGTAACTTGCGCAATATAAAGCCAGTGGCTTCCTACATCCACAGTTTGTACAACAGAGGCACTTAGAAAGCTACAAGTGTTTTCAGTTATGTAGAAGACACCATTGCTGGCTCTTTTGATGTTCTCATAATCTTCAAACTTATCAACATCCCTTCCGCTTACAAAACCAAATCTCTTAAATAGATCCATCTTTGCAGAAGTGCTTATTATGCTAACATTAAAGATTCCGGACTCTTGAATTAATTCATTGGTGTAATTACTCTTATTTACAGCAATTGAAACCAAAAGTGGGCTCTCCGCTACTTGGCAAAGAGTGTTGGTAATACAGGCATTATCTTTCTCTTTGCTCCTTGAACTAAGAACAAAAAGACCATAAGTGATGTTGTGTAAGGCCTTCCTGTCAACTGTTCTGCTAACTGTGCTCTCAAGTGTACTTTTCATTATTTTTTCCATAAATTCCCACCTTTAACATCTTAATGATAACTACTATCAATTAGGAATCTACACAAAAAAGAAGATTTTTTCAACACAAACTCATCGCAATTTATCCTCAATACCACACCTGACGCCATTATACAACCATTACTGTTTAGTTTCGTTCATGGGCCACACCCCTAGAACGTCAAGAACGNNNAGAACGTCAAGAACGTCAAGAACGTCAAGAACGTCCCAAACAGATTGGTAAACAGTTGAAACAGATTTGGGACTTTTATTGCGATTACAAAAAAATCGGATACTAAATAGAGCAGTCTATTAGAAAAAGGCATGCTATAATTGGGAAGAAAGTAGTGTATTAAGGAGATTGAGGTGGAGACATTTTGGGGTTTACTTATTCCATTTTTAGGTACTGTAGCTGGTGCCGCTTGCGTTTTCTTTATGAAAAAAACTCTTGGGGACTTGGTTCAACGCTCTCTTGCTGGGTTTGCCGCAGGAGTGATGGTTGCAGCTTCTATTTGGAGTCTTATTATTCCAGCTATTGAGCAATCAGAGGACATGGGAAAGTTATCTTTTTTACCGGCCTTTATTGGTTTTTGGCTTGGTGTTTTGTTTTTGCTTATCCTTGACCATGTTATTCCTCACCTTCATGTTGGAAGTGATGAAACGGAAGGTCCGCGTAGTAATTTGAGTCGTACAACAATGATGGTTTTGGCTGTGACCCTTCATAATATTCCAGAAGGGATGGCTGTTGGTGTATTGTATGCAGGATTCTTGTCTAGGAACACGCAAATTACTGCAGCAAGTGCACTTGCTTTGTCTCTTGGAATTGCAATTCAAAACTTTCCTGAAGGAGCAATTATTTCTATGCCCCTAAAGGCTGAGGGACAGAAAAAAGGTAGAGCGTTTCTTGGTGGAGTTCTGTCTGGCGTTGTGGAGCCAATTGCAGCTGTTTTGACAATTCTTTTTGCTCATTTCATTATTCCAGCTTTGCCATATTTGTTAAGTTTTGCTGCTGGAGCTATGATTTATGTTGTGGTAGAAGAACTTATACCAGAAATGTCACAAGGAGAGCATTCAAATATTGGCACAGTTTTCTTTTCTGTTGGTTTTAGCCTTATGATGGCTTTAGATGTAGCTTTGGGATGACGTTACTATAACCTTGGAGACATAAAGAGGGGAGAGCTTATTTATTGTTTGTAATAGGATGCTATGGATGAAAGGCTACCACGATAGTCTTATATCTTTTGGGGATTTTGCGAAATTGAAATTAAGTGTTAATATTTTATCATGGATTACGACAAAGAAAAGAAAGAGGCCCTTGATGCCGGGTATAGAGCTTTAAACTCTTTAAGTGAAGCACAGAGGCACCTATCAACAGCTAAAGGTCTTGGATGGTGGGATTTGTTAGGTGGTGGTACTTTTGTTTCCGTTCTTAAGCATTGCAAAATAGACAACGCCAGACAGGCACTTTCAAGAGCAAGGTATGACCTACAGATATTCAGTCGTGAACTTAAGGATCTTTCATATTTTTTAGATATCGATATTGGAAGCTTTTTGACAGTGTTTGATGTGATGGATAATTTCTTCGCAGACGTTATAGTTCAAAGTAGGCTTAGTGATGCCTCACGACAAGTGGATGAAACAATAGCCAAAGTTGAGGATGTTATTAGAAAAATTCAATAGAAACAAGAGACGAGAGAGTGTTTGCTTCTTGGAATGCTTTCAAACATTCGCAATTCTTCCTTTTTATGACAGAATATCAGTTATTTCTAATTTTTTGTACATTTGCATTCATTAGATGTCTGCCAAAGTTCCGGTACACAAAGGCTTTAAGCGGTGATATCTCTTGATGATGCTCTTTAAGAAGTTCGTCAGGGTTGTCATACACACCAAAGTCCTGGTTTATTCCTTCGCTTTGAATATAGGTATTGTTGCGGTCAAAATCAATTATGGGGTGGCGAAAATCCGGCACAGCCACGCCGTAACCACAAAAGGCTCCCGTGCAATTGGGGTTCAAGATCTGCAATCTAGTTAAGTAAGGTTTATCCAAAATAAACGCTTCTAGTTCATACCACACACCGTCTAAATATACTTCAACCCAACTATGGAAAACATTTTTGGGTGCAAGTACATACACAAGCCCTGTCATTGCCCCTTTTTGGAGTTTTTTATCTATTGTAAAGCCATGAATACGACAAGGAATGTTACAACCTCGCAATAGTGCCATGAATAGAGTTCCTTTTGTGTTGCATTGCCCATAGCCGTCTGCAAGTACTTTGGATGCAGGAATATTATCATTGGTATTGTATCCGAATAATATCTCATCTCGAACATAGTTATAGATAGCTTTTATACGTTTAGATTCCTCTAAATTTCGCCACTGACGTTCCTCAATGAGTTTTTGTATTGCTGGATTTGAAAAATTCAGCATCTCTGTTTCTGCTAAGTATTTATTCATGCAGATGAATTCCTCTTAAATCAGGGTAACTATGCCTGCGCTTAGGGCAGCAACGGCTACAAATAGCGGAATGCCACGAAGAAAAGAGTCAATATGTTTGGAAGGGTTCTGATAGGGGGCTTTTTCTGGAAGGAAAGAGAAACGTATGCGTTTTGTATTGCGCCACCAAAGAAGGTCAATGATGAGAAGATCAAAGACTCCTAACCCTTCTCCAAATAGGAGAAAATACCAGAAGGCGGAAAGATAGCTGTCAAAGGCGAGGCTTTTCTTGAAAACAAATCCAAGGATAGAAAACAAAAGGGTAAAGAAAACCAAATTGCTCAACAAAATTGAAGCGATGGATTTTTCCTTTGGAGCTTCACTTGAAAGTCTTTTTCTAACGAGTGACTGCACAGTTTCCGGATATGATCGTAATCCAATAAGATTTTTCTTGTCAGTTCCTGTACCTAGAACGCACATTCCCCAATATAAAAAATAGAATAAAACTAGAATAATCCATTTCATTACTTGACTCCTATCGTTTTTAGTTAGTTTACTCTAACTTGTAAAATTTGAAAAGTCTACTTAAAGAGCCTTTTTTAGGCCGTTTAGGTATACAAGTCTACTTTTTTGACCCTTTTTTGCCCAAAAAAGTAGACTTTTACTGACACACTCCACTAGGATTATGAGTATGAGCATTAAAATTGTAGTTATAGATGGTCAGGGCGGAAGTATTGGAAGAGCAATAGTTGAAAAATTGATTGCAAAAGGATTGCAGGATAATCTTATTTGTATTGGTACAAATGCTACAGCCACGGCAAATATGTTGAAGGGAGGAGCAAGGCAAGGTGCCACAGGAGAAAATCCGGTGGTAGTTGCTTGTAGAGATGCTTCTTACATTATTGGTCCAATTGGTATTGTTATGGCAGATTCTATGCTTGGGGAAATAACTCCAGAGATGGCTAGAGCTATTGGGGCAAGTAATGCTCATAAAATTCTTATTCCTGTAAATAAATGTGTAACGGTATCTGGCGTTAAGTCAATGAGTCTAAACGAGTATATTGAAGATGCTCTTGACATCTTGACTTAAGGCCCTAGAAATAACAAAATATTTATAGGTCACGAAGGCCTATTTTGGGAATGAACCCCAAACTTAATGTACTTAAGTGCGCCATGAGGGCATTATTTTTTAAGAAACAGGATGAAGAATTGTCTGTAAGCCCTTCCGTATGCACTATTCTTGAAATACAAAACATCTCGGTGTTTTATAACTCAACGCCTGTAATTAAGGAATTTTCTTTGGCTCTTAAAGAAGGTGAAAGGATTGTAATTGAAGGGCCAAATGGTTGTGGGAAAACAACACTTCTTAAGACAATTCTTGGAAACATAAAACCAACCAACGGAGAAATACAAATCTCAAGTAATACTAGGATAGCATATTGCAAACAAGGTTTTGCAGAGACAAAAGCGCCAATATCGGTATATGAAGTGGTGGCCATGGGGCTTTACAAGCAGGAAAAAAAAGAGCAAATGCGTGTGAAGCTCGCAATGCAAGAAACAGGGGTGAGTCAGCTGGCAGACAGGCGTTTTGGAGATTTATCGGGAGGGGAGAAGCAGAGGGTAAGTCTTGCAAGGTGTTTTTGTCAGGATGCGAATTTGTTGTTGATGGATGAACCGTCGTCATTCTTAGATGTGGAGTTCAGGGAGGAATTTGTGCAAATGATGCACGCTCTTCCAGAGTATATGGCCTCCATTGTGGTGACGCATGATACGCAGTTAACACAGGCCTTGGGCTGGCCAATTGTGAGATTGGGGGCGTTGTGCAGAGAATAATATCGCTATTGGCGCTCAAGCCCATCTTGTATGGGTTGATTGGAATGATTATTAGTGGCATCTCTTTTCCTGTAGCTGGCGTGATTGTAGTGCAAAATGGCCTTATTCCAATGCGATATATGTTAATGCATGGTGTTATCTTGGGAGGGATTGCTGCTGTGGTGCTGGATATCCCTATGCTACTTGCTGTGATTCCGCTGAATGTGATTTTAGTGCTAATTATGGTACGCCTAAATAAGGAGGGACGCACGCTTTCTGTTTCAAGTACCGCCATGATGGTTTGTACTATGGGGTTAGCATCTCTTGTGAGCCATATTTTTGACGTGCCTGCAAAAGATACACTGGAAGTTCTTTGGGGAAGTCCATTTGCACTTACTAGAATGGATTTAATTCTACTTACAATCTTGGGAGTCCTTTCAATCTCTTATGTAGCTATTTTTTTTAGACCAATAACTATGTTGTTTTTCGATAAAGACATAGCTTTGTCTATGAAAGTGCCGGTTAGAGCCCATAACACTGTTATGGTACTGATAACTGCGTTGATTGTGTCAGTAGCAATGCGAGTTTTGGGAGCGCTTTTGATTGATGCGCTTTTGGTTCTCCCTGTGGTGGCAGTTAACAAAAATGCAAAGAGTCTAAAGCAGTTGTTTTTTCAAAGTTCCGTCACAGGCTTGGTATTGTCTGTGGCTGGATATTTGTTGGCTTTGCTGTGGAATTTACCGGTTAGTGGCACGTTGGCATTACTGGCTGTTGCAACATTCTTCTTGAATTCTTTATTTAATTTCTTTCTTAAAAAGGGCTTCTTTAAAAAAGGAGGTAAGAAAAAATGAAAAAAATTTCTGTTCTGTTATTTGTTGTTTTTTTGACTTGTGCAGTGTGTTTTGCGCAGGCTTTGAATGAAGCTAGTGGGACGCAGGAAGGACAAGGCGAAAAAAGTAGTTCCAATTACGTTGCTTCCACCAGTTGGGTTGCAGCCATTGCGGAATTAGCAGGAATTGATGATGTGGTGACTATTGCACCTGCAAATCTAAAACACCCTCCAGAGTATGAGATTACTGCAGACGACATGGTTAGCGTAATTAATGCAAAACTTTTCATGCATGCAGGTTATGAAAAGATGATGAAAACCATTAGCACTGCCGCTCAGTTGGATGAGACCAAGATTGTTAAAGTGAAAACCACAAATACTTTGGCAAACCTAAGCAATATGGTGGAAATGCTCTCAGAAAAAGCCGGAACCCAAGAAAAAGCAAAAGAGCGTTTTGGTGAATATAAAAAACTAATTGAAGAGGCAAGGGCTCGCATTGCTTCTTCTCCCAACAAAAATATTGAAGTATATGCCAATGTTAACCAAGCCGAATTTGCTCGAGATTTGGGTCTTAACGTAGTTTCTACCTTTGGTTCAGGGGCTCTTACCTCTGATCAAATAGCAGAGGCTCATGACAAGGCCTACATTCTTGTTATAGATAATGTACACAGTCCAGTTGCTTCTCCAATTTCAGAAGTCAGCTCCTCAAGTATTGTTCTTACTTGGCGCAATTTTCCAGATTATCTTGGTTATAACGCTCTCTATAATGTCATAAAAGAAAACCTTGAGCTACTATGGGAAACAGGGTTGTTCTAACTTATTTCTCATTTGCTCTAACTGCGGTGATACGCTGTGATAGAGTTGGATGCGAGTATGATGTTTTTACAATCCAAGGATGAGGATTAATCTCCGAGAGAGACTCGTTTACCAATCTCTTTAGTGCACTAATTAGTGCTTCCCCGTAGCCTTCCTTGGCTGCAAAGGCATCGGCCTCATACTCGTGCTTACGACTTATGTAGTTCAATGCCATATCTGCAAGATTGCTGAATGGCCAAATCAGGGCATCCAAAAGAATCATTGCAAAGAAGAAGTTTGCTTGAGTAAATCCAAATGGCGTGAAGAATTGGCTAACTTCAAGAATAAGACCAAATAGCACTATTGTAAGAAGTGAGCGAATAAGACTGAAGGGTAAAGTTTTGATGACATGTTTGTATTTGGCGTGAGCAAATTCGTGTGCAAAAACGGCAACAATCTCATCTGTTGTGAAATTATTGAGAAGGTTATCGTCAATGGAAATGGTTTTCTTTTTCATCCCAGTGCAAAAGGCATTTGCTTTTGTTGTTCTTCTAGAAGCATCCTTGACCACAATTCTTTTTACTTTAACATTGTATTTATCGCACAATGCAAGAAGTTTATCTTTAAGTTCGCCATCTGCAAGCGGGGTGAACTTGTTAAACAATTTCAACAAAGGAAGAACTAGGGTGCTAAGCAAAAGAGAAAGTACAACAATTACCGCAGCTGTCCAAATTATTGCCTGAACCCCAAAACGAGAGAAGAAGAAAATCATTATGGAAATAATTGCAGTGGAAAGAATTATTCCCAATATGAAACCCTTAATTTTATCTAAGAAGAAAGTCTTCTTTGTGGTCTTGTTCATTCCAAATTTTTCTTCAACTGTGAAAGTGTCGTAATATGAGAAAGGCATTTTAACTATGGTGGTGAAGGCGTCAAAAACGACAATTAGCAGGAAGTATTGAAGGTAAATATTCAAGCCATCAAAGAGGTTAAACAACGTGGCATAAACGTTGAAAACCAAAAAAGCAAGATTAATAACAAAACTCACAATAAAAGAAATAAGCTCTACTTTTCCGCTTTCCTTTTTATATGCCTTATATAGCTTGTATCGCTCCTCGTTATAGACATCCTTTACATTTTCAGGCAGAGGTCTATCTTTGTCTGAAATAGACAGGTGAAGCATGAAAAATTCATACAATGCGTTGAGTACAAATAGAACAACAATCAATATTTTCAGCATAGTTAATTCCCTTCTTTAGTTGCATTAATACTGTCACTAGCCACGTAATACGTCAAGCATTCGTTACCCCTACAACAATCACAAAGTTTTTTACAAAAAAGGGTTGAATAAACCCCAATTATGGGCATAATGAGCCTTGCTCGTCTGTGCGTTGCTTGACGACTCTTTTGGCTCAGGACCATATTCCTGAGAATTTTCACTTTAGAAGGGTTTGCTAATCCTTTTAGGGGGTGCCAAGATGATTGAGATAAAGCATCTTAGAAAAGAGTTTGATGACAACACGGTTCCTTTAAATGATGTGAACCTCGTTATCAACAAAGGTGATGTTATTGCCGTGATAGGGCCTTCCGGAACAGGAAAGTCCACATTGCTTAGATGCATTAATATGCTTACAGAGCCAACAAGCGGTAATATAATTGTTGACGGTGAAGATATCACCGAACGTGGCTGCGACCTTAATGCGGTTCGCAAAAAGATGGGGATGGTTTTCCAGTCTTTCAATCTTTTTGGTCACTTGACAGTCATTGAAAATATCATGAATCCCCAAATCACACTTCTGGGAAAGTCCCGCCAAGATGCCTACGACAGGGCCATGGAACTTCTTTCCTCTGTAGGTCTTTCTTCCAAGGTCTTTAATTATCCCGATGAGCTGTCCGGTGGACAGCAACAGAGAATTGCCATTGCAAGAACTTTGGCAATGGACCCAGAAATCATTTTATTTGACGAGCCTACCAGTGCATTAGACCCAAGCATGATTGGAGAAGTCCAGTCTGTCATTAAACTTCTTGCCAAGACAGGAAGAACCATGATGATAGTCACTCACGAGATGGACTTTGCAAGGAAAGTTGCAAATAGAATTCTCTTTATGGATGAAGGCGGTATCTATGAAGAAGGTACCCCAAAAGAAATCTTTGAGCACCCAAAAAGAGAAAAAACAAGACGTTTCATTCAGAGACTTTCTTCTCTTAGCTATAGAATTCAAGGTATTGATTTTGATACTGAAGCCATGAACGAAGAACTTGCAGGATACGGAGAGAAACTTCTTATCGAGTCTGAACGTTTGTCCAAATTAAGCCTTGCAATAGAAGAAATCTGCATCAATACCATTGCAGACTACTCTGAAAATCCAGACATCTTGGTCAAGGTTGAATATTCAGAGAAAAAAGATGTCCTTTCTCTAATTATCACTTACAAAGGACCTTATTTTGATGTCCGAGACACAGACAGTAGCCTCTTTAAAGAGTTACTTTCTGAGAAGACCACTTTTTATTCAGAAAAGACCGTAGATGACCCAGAAGGTTTTGTAAACCGCATTGATATGCACTTTAAGTGGGAAGAGGAGGAGTGAAAATGAAGCGCAGTTTATCAATTTTTCTCCTTCTTTGTGTTTTCCTTTTTGTGGCTTTCTCTACTGATGATACAGCAGATATCACCAAACGGAGTATAGCCTCTTTTGATGGGGAACCAATTGGAGTTCAAACAGCAGTTCTCTATGAAGAGCTTATCATGGACAAAGTTCCACACACAGAGTTTCAGTATTACACAATGCCCAACGATATGATTCTTGCTCTACAAAGTAAGAAAATCAGCGCCTACATCATTGAACAAGTTGGCTTTGGTGTGCAAAAGGCAAATCACCCAGAACTTGAAGTTTTAGACGAACTTCCAGGCTACATTAGTGCTTCCATGATTGTTGGTAATAACAGCAAACAAGATACGCTTTTGGCCCAATTGAATGAATTTATTACCACATGTGAAGCAGATGGGACATCGGATTACCTTTACGATTACTGGATAAACAACTTTGACCCAGAGACCAGTACTTGTGATACAACAGGTTTTACCGGCGAAAATGGAACTATTTCAGTTGCTGTTGAAGGTGGTTATGAACCATTCTCTTTCGTTAGCAACGGAAGCCTTTCAGGCTATGATGTAGATTTTATATGTCGCTTCTCTCGTGCCTACGGTTACACTCCTGTTTTTTATGAAGTTCCATTTGAATCCATAGCTCCGGGTGTTGAAACAGGTAAATACGATATTGGAATGAACATTGTTGTAAGTGAAGAGAGAAACGAAACTGGAACTCTTACAAAAACTTACTATACCTGCCCAGTTGTAATGGTTGTTCTTGGTGAAGAAAAGAGTGAAACAACCTTTTTCCAACAAATTCAAAATAGTTTCTACAAAACCTTTATAAGAGAAAACAGATGGAAGCTTTTCTTAGAAGGCGCTGGTGTCACAATTTTAATCACTCTTGTTTCAATTCTTGCAGGAACTCTGCTTGGTTTTGCCGTCTTTATGGTTATTAGAAAAGGCGGAACAGCTTCTAACAAGATTACAGACTTCTTCTTGTGGTTAATTCATGGAATGCCAACTGTTTTGCTTCTAATGATCCTCTATTACATTATTTTTGGTAGTTCTAGACTAAGCGGTATGTGGGTTTCAGCGGTAGGCTTCTCCCTTATGTTTGCCTGTTCCATGATAGACATGTTGAGAGTTGGTTACAACGCAATAGGCAGAGGCCAGTTTGAGGCATCAACAGCCCTTGGTTACTCAGACACACAGCGTTTCTTTAAGATTATTTTGCCACAGGCTGCAAGACACTTCTTGCCAATTTACAAAAACGAGGTTGTAACCTTAATCAAGGAAACTTCAGTTGTTGGTTATATTGCGGTCCTTGATTTGACCAAAATAAGTGACCTTGTTCGTAGCAGAACCTACGAGGCATTCTTCCCTCTAATTCTCACAGCAATTATGTACTTCATTATTGAGACTCTCATGACCTACATTGTCAAGCGCATTGATATCTCTCTAGATCCAAAGCGCAGGTCTGAGGAAGCAATACTTAAAGGTATCAAGCAATGGGAGTAATCTCTTGGTCTTTGGGTGCATTACTGCGTTGCTACATCATGGGCCGTGCCATTTAGCACTGTCCCATGATTTGCTTCTTGTACTGCATCCCAAATACCTGCGAATTAATTTCTTGGTCTTTGGGTGCATTACTGCGTTGTTATGAAAATTTTAATGAAAACGGAGAAAATTTGGCTTTTTCATTACTTTTTTGAAGGAAAAAGTCAAAAATCTCTTGTTTTCATTACTTTTAGCTGAGAACGATATCCTATATTTTTATAGCGTTTAGCCCAAAAGCATTGTAAAGTAGTTGTACAGGACAATTGGCTGGAGGGCGTTTATGAAAGTTGTCAGAGTTTTATTTTGTATTGTTGGTGTTTTATTGGTTATTTATGCTCTTTTGGGACTTATTCCTAGGGCCAACAACTACAAACAAGTTAATTCTGTACGTTCAACTGATAGGCTTCCTATTTTAATTGCACACGGTGGGGGAAATAAAGAATTCCCAGACAATACACTTGAAGCCTTTTATAATGCCTACAGTGTAGATTCTCGTGTCATCATGGAAACAGATGTTAGTTTAACAAAAGACAATGTCCTAATTCTTTCACATGATATTACTTTAGACCGTAAAACAAACGTTACGGGCTATATTTCAGACTGGAATTACTCAGATCTTATTGCTCATAAAGTGGATTTTGGATATACAAATCCTGTAGATTCTAATAAACAGCTGCAAGGCGAAAGAGTTCATTTTACTACAGATGATGGAATAGCTCGTTATCCAAAAGATGTGGAATATCCTGAAGGTGTGAAGCCACGAGACCCAGAGATATTCCTTGCTACAACACTAGAGGAAATGCTTATTGTCTTTCCTGAAAATAGAATTAATGTGGAAATTAAACAGTCCGGCGAACAAGGCATGAAGGCACTTAAGGAAGCTCTGAGACTTTTGAGAAAATACAATGCATTTGATCGTGTTGTACTTGCTAGCTTTCACGAAGAAATCTATGCAGAATTCAAGCGCCTAAAAGATAGCGGAGAGGTACCAGAATCCTTTATGTTTTCCCCAGCCGAAAGTGCTGTTACCAAGTTTTTTGTGTTACAGCTTATCAATGCCGATGTTTTCTTCACAGATAAGATTTGTGTTCTTCAAATTCCACCAGCACAGTATGGTTTAAGTTTGTCCACGAGACATTTTGTTGAGACAGCTCATAGACACAATCTTGCAGTTCATTATTGGACAATAGATGATGAAGCAGAAATGCGTCGTTTAATTGAATTGGGTTGTGACGGTATTGAAACCAACTATCCACACAAACTGAAAGCTGTATTAGACTCCTATAACAACTAGAAAAATTTTAGAAAACTCAAAATTGTATAAAATAAAAGTTGCATAATCATGCATAAATAAAATGTGCATATAACAACATTTCACGCAAATTTTATTGCATAAATAATGTATATACTTGAATAAAATGTGAATTCAGAGCAAAATCGTTTCAATTTTTTAGTTAGAAATAATTATAGGAGGCGACTTTTGCTTAGGTACGTAATAAAACGAATATTGCTTGCTATTGCAACAATTTTCATTATTTGCTTCATAACCTTCTTCCTAATGCATGCGGTTCCGGGTGGACCTTTTAACAGAGAAAAAGCTCTTTCGCAAGCAACAATAGACGCATTAAATGCTAGATACGGTTTAGATCAGCCTCTTTGGACTCAATTTGTCAATTATATGAAAAATATCCTCAAGGGAGATTTTGGAGTCTCTCTTAAAAATGGACGTGAAATATCGGCAATATTTGCAGAATCATTTCCAACCTCAGCAAAATTAGGTCTAATGGCCATTACAATTGCGTTGATTTTTGGCACTATTTTAGGAAGTGTTGCTGCTATCATGAGAAATAAGTGGCCAGATAGAATTATTGTTTTTTGTTCAACTTTATTCACTGCCGTTCCAAGTTTTGTGCTTGCTACATTATTATTGCTTATTTTCTCTATCAAACTTGGTTGGATTCCTGTTTGGAGTGCAACTGAAACTCACTATCTTCTTCCTGTAATTGCACTTTCTGCATATCCAATGGCGTATACAACACGTCTTGCAAAAACCAGTATGCTAGATGCTCTCAGTCAAGATTACATTAGAACGGCACGTTCAAAAGGTGTTGCAAGAAGAAGAATTATCTTTAAACATGCACTCAGAAATTCTCTTATTCCTATTATCACTTATGCTGGACCTCAGATTGCTTATATCATCACAGGTTCAATGGTTGTTGAAACAGTTTTCACCGTTGGTGGCATTGGAACAAAGTTTGTAAGTGCAATAAACAACAGGGATTACACTTTAATTATGGCAACTACAATTTTTCTTGCAACCCTTATGGTTGTTGCAAATGTGATATGTGATTTGCTGTATAAACTAGTAGATCCAAGAATTAAATACGAGTAAGGAGGGCAGTATGACAAACGCTACACCAAAGAAAAAACCTTTTAGTTTACAATTAGATTTGTCAAAATTTAGCCCTTCAATGTTTGAAAAGGCAACAGAAGAAGAAAAAAGACAGCAAGATGTAATGAGTGAAAGTACCTCTTTCTTTAAGGATGGGGTTAGAAAACTTCTAAAAAATCCTCTCGCTGTTGGTAGCTTAGTTGTTCTTGCTTTTATTTTGATACTAATAATTTTTGCTCCTATGATTGTTCCTTACGGATACGATGAAATTCTTTCCGTTAATGGAGTTAGAGACAAAGGGGCAAAAAACCTTGCCCCATTTACCTACAGTAAACTGGAACAACAGTATATGGAAGCTGGGGGATCACGCTTTCCACACATTTTTGGAACAGATGAGCAGTGTCGTGACTATTTTATTAGGGTTATATACGGAACTAGAGTCTCTCTGTTTGTTGGATTCTTTGCTTCTATCATCGTTCTTGTTATCGGGATGATATATGGGAGTGTTTCTGGATATCTGGGTGGAAAAGTTGACCTTATCATGATGCGTATTGTTGATGTCATTTATTCGTTGCCGGATACCCTTATAGTTATCTTGCTTAGTGTGGTGCTTCAGAGTGTGCTAAAGCTAAAAAGCGGGTCGTTTTTAAGCTCTTTGGGGACGAATATGATATCGCTTTTTATAGTTTTTGCGTTGTTGTATTGGGTTGGTATGGCTAGACTTATCAGGGGCCAAATTCTTTCTATTAAAGAAAATGAGTATATCTTGGCTTCTAAATCAATAGGTACGCCTACCAAGATGATAATCACAAAGCATATGCTTCCTAACTGCTTGTCTGTAATTATTATTTCAACGGCGCTGCAGATTCCGTCAGCAATTTTTACAGAGAGCTATTTGAGCTTTATTGGCCTTGGAGTGCAAGCCCCAATGCCATCTCTTGGCTCTTTGGCAAATTCTGCGCGAGGTGGACTTCAAAATTATCCATATAAATTGATCTTTCCTGCGTTGATGATTTGTCTTATTGTCTTAAGTTTAAATCTTTTGGGAGATGGACTTAGAGACGCATTTGACCCAAAACTTAAGAAATAGGAGGAGAAGAAATGCAATTTAAATTTCATGCCAGTGCAACTGCAAGTGGTCAGAGTGCAGAACAAATGACTCAAGCTGAAAAACAACATTTAATTAGCGTAAATGACCTTCACACCTCCTTTTTTACAGATTCCGGTGAGGTTCATGCTGTCAATGGAATCTCTTTCAATTTGGATGAAGGTGAGATTTTGGGAATAGTGGGTGAGTCCGGCTCAGGTAAGAGTGTTACCGCATACTCCATCATGCAAATTCTTGCTGACACGGGAAAAATTACAGGAGGTAGTATCCTCTACAAGGGTGAAGATATTACAAAATGGAATGAAAGAAAGCTCTGTCACTTCAGAGGCAAGTGCTGTTCAATCATCTTCCAAGATCCAATGACTAGCCTAAATCCTGTCTTTACAATTGGAAACCAACTTAAAGAGGCCATCAGTTTACATACTGACAAAAAGGGTAAAGAGGCCTCAGCTCGTGCTGTTGAGCTTCTCCAATTAGTAGGTATTAATGAGCCTGAAAGACGTTTGCGTCAGTATCCACATGAGCTTTCTGGTGGAATGCGCCAGAGAGTTATGATTGCAATGGCTCTAGCTTGTGAGCCGGATCTTCTTATAGCAGATGAACCTACAACGGCTTTAGATGTTACAATTCAGGCGCAAATCCTTGAATTGATTCAAGATCTTCAAAAGAAACTTGGAATGGCAGTTATTCTTGTTACTCATGACCTTGGCGTTATTGCAGAACTTTGTGACAACATTATTGTTATGTATGGAGGAAGAGTTTGTGAACGAGGAACAGGCCGTGAGATTTTCTACAATCCAAAGCATGAATACACAAAAGGGCTATTACGTTCAATTCCAAATGTAAACAACATGAAGGAACGCCTTGTTCCAATTCCGGGAACACCAATTAACATTCTAAATTTGCCAAAAGGATGCTCTTTCTGTGCTCGTTGCGAACAATGTATGAAGATTTGTCTTAATCAAATGCCAGAGGAAATTTGGATAAACGAAGACCATAAAGCCTCTTGTTGGTTGAATATAAAAGAGATGGTTGAAGGAGGTGCTGTATGAGCGACCTAGCAGACAAAACAAAAGACAAAAAAAACGTCCCATTGGTTGAAGTAAAGCATCTCAAACAATACTTTGAAGTTCATACTGGTCTTTTTAGCAAACAATATCTTAAAGCTGTGGATGATGTCTCATTTTCCATTGATAACGGTGAAACTTTAGGACTTGTTGGCGAATCAGGCTGTGGAAAGACAACAGTAGGTCGTTCTTTGCTTCATCTTTATGAGCCAACTTCTGGTGAAATTCTTTTTAATGGAGAACTTGTAACCAAGAAAAATCTTCCTCAAATGAGAAAGAATATGCAAATGGTATTCCAAGATCCATACTCTTCCTTGGATCCTAGAATGACAGTTGAAGATATCATTGGAGAGCCTCTTGATGTTCACGGACTCTACTCCAACAGGGCTGAACGCCGAGAGAAAATCCTACAATTGATGGACTACGTAGGGCTTAATGCGGAGCATGCAAGACGATACGCTCACGAGTTCTCTGGAGGGCAACGCCAGAGAATTGGAATTGCACGTGCATTAGCAGTTAACCCAAAGTTTATCGTGTGTGATGAGCCTGTTTCTGCTCTAGATGTCTCAATCCAAGCCCAAGTGGTCAACATGTTTGAAGACCTTCAAGCTAAACTTGGTGTTGCTTATCTCTTCATTGCCCACGATCTCTTGGTTGTTCACCACATCTCTAAACGTATTGCAGTCATGTATTTGGGCAAGATAGTTGAAATTGCAGACGCAGATGAAATCAACAACCACCCAATACATCCATACACGCAATCCTTAATCTCTGCCGTGCCTATTCCGGATCCCGATATTGCTCGCAGTCGTCAGCGTATTGTTCTTGAAGGGGATGTCCCAAGTCCACTTAATATGCCACAAGGGTGTCCATTTAGAACAAGATGCCGTTATGCGTGTGATAAATGTTCCCAAAGTATGCCAGAATTGACAGACAGAGCTCCAGGGCATCAAGTAGCTTGTCATGTAATGTAATACATATGCAAAGATGAATAAAAATGCACAATACCTTTTGTTGTAATATGCACTAATTCTGAATATAAACCGAATATTTTTGCAAAAAATGCAAAAAAACTATTGCGTTTTTTTTGCGAAAACTATAAACCTATCGAAAAATTATTTTTAAGGAGAAACACAATGAAAAAAGCTCTATCTATTTTTCTAGTACTGATAGTGATTTGCTCCTATGCTTTCTGTGCTGGTGCTGCAGAAGCAAGCAAAGCAACATCATCATCAACTTCAACATTGGTCATAGATCCTGAAGAGAATGTTGGAGCAGACTACGTAGACCCACTTACAGAGTGGAGCACCTATGACGACCTCATTGTAGCAATTAAGTCTGAAACAGACTCTGCAAAGAGAGCTGAGATGATGCATGAAGCTGAAGACATTCTCATGTCTACTTACTGCGTCATTCCTCTTTTTTATTATAATGATGTTTATATGCTCAAGAGCTATGTCTCTGGCGTTTACAGCAACCCATTTGCAACAAAGTTCTTCCAGTACACAAAACTTGCAAACGGTTCTGACGTACTTCGTGTATGCCTTGCATCCGAGCCAGATTATCTTGATCCAGCACTAAACAGCACAGTTGATGGTGCATGTCTTGCAGCAGCTTCTTTCTCTGGCCTTTATACCTATGATTCAACAGGTAAGACCTCTCCAGCTTGTGCAACAGGTTACACTGTCTCTGACGATGGCCTTGTTTACACAGTAACACTTAAGAGCGGTCTTAAGTGGTCAGACGGTTCAGATCTCACAGCATCTGACTTTGTCTACTCTTGGAAGCGTGCTTCTTCAGCTGAAACTGGTGCTGACTATGCATATATGTTCAGTGGCTTTGATGGCTATGAAACAGAAGAAGGTGTAAATGTTGTTGCAGTTGACGATGTCACATTGGTCTTCACACTTTCTGCTCCATGTGCATACATGGAAGACCTTATGGCTTTCCCAACATTCTTCCCAGTCAAGCAGTCTGCAGTTGAGTCTTACTCAGATTGGAAGACAAGCCCAGGCGGATGGTGTCAGGAAGCTGGATTCGTATCAAACGGACCATTTGTTTGCACAGGTTGGAATCACGATGTTTCTATGACATACGAGAAGAACCCGTACTGGTATGATGCAGATAGCGTTACAATCAACAAGATTGAATTCATGCTTTCAGCAGACGACAATGCAATCTATGCTGCATACAATGCAGGAGACCTTGATCTTGCTGACTCTGTACCAACAGATGCAATTGCAGATCTTCTTGCTTCTGGAAACTCAGAGTTCCACATTGTTGATGAACTTGGAACTTACTACGTAGCATTTAACTGCAAGAGTTCACTCTTTGAAGGAATGACAGTAGCTCAGGCAGCTTGTGTAAGAGAGGCATTCTCCATTCTTATTGACCGCGACTACATTTGTGAGACAATTGGCCAGACAGGACAGGTTGCAGCTAACTCCTTCATCCCTCTTGGTATGGCAGATGGTAATGGCGGTATCTTCAAGGCAAGTGCAGAAGATGGTTACTTTGATGCTTACGCAATTAACAATGATCCAGCCGGCACAACAGCTAAGGCAATTGCTCTTCTTGAAGCAGCTGGTTACAAGTTTGTTGATGGTAAGCTTTCCTCTGAGACACCTATTAGCCTCACATACCTTACCAACCCAACATCTGTGCACGTTGCAGTTGCAGAATCTATTCAGCAGGACCTTGCTGCAGTTGGCATAGATCTTAAGATTCAGCAGCAAGACTGGAATGTCTTCCTTCAGGAGAGAAAGAACGGTAACTTTGACTTTGCACGTGAAGGTTGGATTGCAGACTTTAACGACCCAATCAACATGCTTGAGATGTGGATTACCTCTTCTGGAAACAACGATTGCCAGTTTGGTAGATAATTGATTTGCCATTATTAAATAGGCATTAAAAGGCTCGCAACTTAGTATTACAACTTTTGTTGCGGGTCTTTTTTTTGTGTGCTAGACTGTTAGAAGGAGGATTAAGCCTATGGCAACCGCAAAAGATAAAGTAGAAGAAGTTGATGTAAAGAAAGAACCAAAAGATGTCCATGAATTGCTTTGGGTTCAAGGAAAAGGCTGGGGCGTAAAGCGTCAGGGAAGTGAAAAAGTTATTAAGTATTTTAAGACTAAACTTGAAGCAACAGAGTACGTTGTAAAGGTTAGTGGAAACCAAGGGACAAGAGTTGTTGTTCACTTAAAAAATGGAAAATTCCAGAAGTTTGACAATGCAATGAGAGCACTCTCATATGCTAAAGACTCAAAGGAAGAAGAATAAGGAAAATTCTTGTTTACAGCAGGTGAATGCTGGTGTATGATTTCACAGATAAGATAAAACCTTGGAGGTTTCAATGGCAGAAGTATTACTGAAAAACATCTGCAAGATCTACGATGGAGGAGTAAAGGCTGTCAATGATGTCAATATTGAGATCAAAGACAAAGAGTTTGTCGTACTCGTTGGCCCTTCTGGCTGCGGTAAGTCAACTACCCTTCGTATGGTCGCTGGACTGGAAGACATTTCCAGTGGAGAACTTTACATTGATGGAAAGCTTGTAAATGACGTTCCACCAAAAGACAGAGACATAGCAATGGTCTTCCAGAACTATGCTTTGTACCCACACATGACTGTCTATGACAACATGGCATTTGGACTTAAGATCCGCAAGTTCCCTAAAGAGGAAATTGATGCTCGTGTTCGTGAAGCAGCAAAGATTCTTGACATTGAGGAACTGCTTGACAGAAAACCAAAAGCACTTTCTGGTGGACAGAGACAGCGTGTTGCTGTAGGACGTGCAATTGTTAGAAAGCCAAAAGTCTTCTTGTTTGACGAACCACTTTCAAACCTTGATGCTAAGCTTCGTGTTCAGATGAGAGCAGAGATTTCTGGTTTGCACAACAGACTTCAGGCAACAATGATTTATGTTACACATGACCAGGTTGAAGCTTTAACCATGGCAGACAAGATTGTTGTTATGAAACTTGGTGTTATTCAGCAGATTGGTGGACCTCTTGAGTTGTATAATAATCCAGATAACAAGTTTGTTGCTGGCTTTATTGGATCTCCTCCAATGAACTTTATGGTTTGTGATGTTGAAGCACAGGGAGAGGATGTCTACATAAATGAAGGCAATTTCCGCCTCAAGGTTACTCCTGCTCAAGCAAAGCTTCTGAAGGCTTATGCAGGCAAGAAGGTTACATTTGGAATTAGACCTGAAGATGTTTCATATTCAGAAAATCCTGTAGCAGATTCAACAATTAACGGAACAGTTTCTGTTGTAGAACCTCTTGGTTCAGAAACCCACGTTTTTGTTTCAACTTCTAAGAACCAAATTACAGGAAAGATTGAACCTTCTGTAATTGTTAAGGTTGATGAGACAATTTCTCTCGTTCCAAACATGGAAAAAGCAAAATTCTTTGATCTTGATACTGAACTAGCTATTCGCTAAAAGAAGGAACAATAAAAAGGGGATTGGGAGCTGTAGCGTTCGTTACAGCTCCCAATTTTTATGTAAAACTCTTGTTTAGAAAATAAGAAATCACGATAATTAGCGCATGCTGTTTCGTTTGTTTTTTGTTAATTTCTTTTTGCAATCTGCCGTTAGTTCAATTTCCCCATATACTCAACTATTTTTAAGAAATAAAGGATATTCTTATTCTTTAGTTGGAATAATAGATGCTGTAGGACAGGCAGCATCAATTTTTTTCCCCGTACTTTTTTGCATCCTTGCAGACAAAACTAAAAAGACAAAATTATTATTCTTTGTTATGGCTATTGGATCTTTAGGTTTTATTGTATCCGCGCTGAACAATAGCCTATTTATCACATTTTTTGCTTTTTTTGTAGCTTCAGCCTGTTTTTGGACCCTCAATCCAATGAATGATGGATATCAAAACAGAGTTCTAAAAGGAGATTCCTTAAAATATGGAATAGCTAGAGCAATGGGAACGTTAGGCTTTGTTGTAAGCCTCGTTTTCTTTGGGCTTACAGGTATTCCAGATGAAACTAACAACAAATCTATATCTCTTGTAATTGGAATTGCGCTTCTTCTTTTCTTTATTGCTGCAGCTCTTTCTCCTCAAGAAGATAAAACAAAGATTGAATCTTCAAAAAAGGAAAAATTTTTTTCTTTTAACTGGTTTAATTCTAAGTTCTATATACTACTAGGTATTGTGTTCCTTACAAGAATTTCTGAATCTGTTGTAGACAAGATGCTTTCTTCTTATTTTATCGAACATCTCAATCTTGGAAGTAAATTCTCTTTCGTTGTTGCTCTGGGGGCTGCCTCTGAATTTATAATGCTAATTGTTGGAGGAAGACTTATTCAAAAAGGAAAAGCTAATCCTTATACATTAATGACTATGTCAGCCTTGGCTTTAAGTATAAGGCTTCTTATTTATAGGTTTTTCCCAACTACTACGGCTTGCATTTTTGCTGCTATGCTTCACTCATTTAACTTTGGAGCTTTACATATTGGTGCCACAAAATTCATAGCTCAAAATGTGAATAAAGACCATTATTCTTTGGCAATGAGCCTGTATTGGGCAATTGCTACTAACTTCCCAGAGATGCTAGGAACTTTAGCAGGAGGCTTTGTAATTGATTCTTTTGGTTACCCAACCTTGTTTGCTTCTTATGCTATCTTCCCGGCAATTGCTTTTGTCTTGTTCTTAGTTTTTAGAAAGAGATTAACAGCAACCAACGAATTAAACAAACTTTAAAGAGGTGTAAAATGACGGCGTTTTTAGTAACTCTTGTAGCAGGTCTTTCTACAACCCTTGGTGCTGTTTTAGCAAGTAGGGTTAAAGGAAAAACATTCCAGTCTTTTTCTTTAGCATTTGCAACAGGCATTATGTTGATGATTTCTCTAGGAGAGATGCTTCCAGATTCTTTTGAAACAATTGGAACTTCTTTATCTTTGGTTTTAATGATAGCTGGAGCCTTTTTATCATTGGCTCTTGACTTGCTTTTTCCTCATCATCATGAAGAGGAGGAAGAACCAGGTCATTATATAAATGAGTGTGAATGTTCTCATAGTAATACAATCTCTCACGGTATGGTCATTGCTTTGATTTTGCATAACGTTATTGAAGGCATTGCAACTGGGGTTGCTGTGGAATCGGACTTGCGACTTGGGCTCAGTATGGCCCTTGGTATTGCAATTCATAACGTGCCAATTGGAGCCACCTTGTGTGTTTCTCTCATGTCGGCAGGAGAGAGCAAGTGCAAAGCAATCCTCAATGCAGTACTAGTTGGACTTTCTCAGCCACTTGGAGCCCTACTTGGGCTACTGGTCTTAACTGGAAATGCAGCTCAAACAGGACTTAATGCTTGTATGGCTTTGGTTTCTGGTATATTGATTTTCATCTCTTTTGACGAACTATGGCCAGCTGCACGAAAGAGCGGATCTAGAAATATGACAATTATTGCACTTCTTCTAGGAATCTGCTTTATCCCGATATCTGAGTTGGTGTTACCTTTTTAATATTTAATTGTTTTGTTTACAGATATCCGTTTGATGTGCGATAATTAATAGAAGCAAAAAGATTCTTTTCTTGTAATAGGGGGAAGGTAATGAAGAAAAAAGTTTTATTAGGAGTTCTAGCTATCTTTTTGATAGTTGCATTAGTTTCCTGTGATGAGGCTAGCTGGGACAAAATTGGCGAACTCATGGGGGACATGGGTAATAACGTCTATGGTATAAAGCCAAACATGGAAGATGTTGCTGCTGTTACAAGTACAATTGATAACTCAGTAAAAACAGAAAAAGATGAAGAGTCTAGCGAAGATAAAATTGTTATTGATTTAGACAGCGCCAGCGAAATTATTCAGAAACTTAGCGAGATTGGAACTTCTACTCAGAAGTTAAGTCAAGCAAAGGAAGATTTGAAGACTGAGCTTAAAGTTGAAGGCAAAAAATCCACTGAAATTCAAACTGCCCTACAAGACAGTCTTGATAAAGTCATATCAAACACTTTGCCAAACGCTGAAGCCATTGTAAATGAACAAGTAAAAAAGGTTGTTGAAGATGTCAAAACCGCTTTAACCACAATTAAAGACAAAATTCCAGAAGCACCAACTCAAGCGGACTTAGCAACAGTTGTTATCATCAATTCTCTTGCCACACAGGTTGCAGAACTCAAAGAGGAAGATGCACATAATGCAGATGCCTTGATTCCTCTTGTAGATAAAGCTCTTGCTGCTTTAGATGCTCTTAAGGTTACAACAGAAGTTTCTGATATTGATGTTCTTGGTGAGTTCAACATTACTTCTCTTCTTTCTTCTACTAAGAAAGAGGAAACTAAGGAAATGTCCAATGAAGACTACATGAAATATGTTAGTCAACTTGAACAGAGCATAGTAAAGCTTGTTTCTCAGTTTGCAGAAAAGGATAGTAACGGGGTCTATCAGTTTAATAAAGTTAAATACCAGAGATTCCTTCTTCAAATGTCAGCAATCAGAGCATCTTATGAGATTGCATCCTATGCTCTCATGCCTTCAATTGGATCAGATTTTCTTTCTGGCGATAATTTAACTGGACTTATGGGGGACAAGAAGGTAAATATCTTTACAAGTGAGGTAGATAATATAAACAAGCTAAAAAATAAAAAAGATTTTGACACAAATGACCTTGTTTTGTACCTTCTTTCCGTGGTTGCAACAGAGATGGATAAGAGAGCAACAAATTTCTTGGATACTGATAGTGCAGAAGCCTTATTTAAGGAGTTCCTCTCAGATAATGAAAACAATTTAAAGAAGACTCCAATTGAAGATTTGGATTGTAGTGCCTTTGTAGATGCCTATACTAAAAAAGAAACTCTGGACATTGCCCTAGACGATACAGCTTCAGACATTTGTGCTCTTGCGAGAACAGCCTTTGTAGTTTCTCTTGAATCTGGAATTGATAATTTTATTTTAATGTTCGCAGGTGAGGATGTTACTATAGATGCGTTCCTTTCAGAACAACTTCAGAATCTTGTTCATACTATAAATGGCAAATAGGAGGAATAGACCAATGAAGAAAATAATTGTTATTTTACTTACAATAATGCTTTGTTGCTCATTTGTATTTGCAGATGAAGCTACAGATAAAGAGCCTGTAATTGATTATACAAATACAGTTGGTAATTTTGCTTTCCAGCCAACCTTAAGTCGTTTTAATGCAATGGGCCAAAGTGGTCTTGCAGTTGCTGGTAGGCTTGATGCCTTTTATACAAACCCAGCAGCACTTGCCGGTGGACGTGTTGGTATTTCAGCCCCATCTGTTGCTCTTACTCTATACAATGTTCAAAAAGTAGTTTCAGATAAGAGTCAGCGTGATTTAATTGCCTCCCTCATCAATGGCAAAGCTAGTGACACTGACGCTGCAACTCTTGCTGAACAACTCATAAAGAATTTAGGTAACGGTTATAATGTATTAGCAAAGGTTGATGCTTCAGTTGGGCTTGCTCTTGGAGCCTTTGGGTTAGGAACCAATGTTCAAGTTAAATTGCATACCGTAGCTAAAGGTTCTTCAAACGTTACTAATACTACAATTATTCCAGAAGTTAATGCGGCACAGACAATAGCATTGGGCTTTAACATTATTAAGACCAATTCCTTTAAACTTCAAGCTGGAGTCTCTGCTCACTTTGTCTATAAGGCATATCTTCAGGGACAAAGTGCAAAAACCATTGTAAAGGATGGAAAATTCCAAGATCTTTCTGGTCTCTTGTGGACTGCTCCAGCAATGGGTGGTTTTGCAGTTCCTATTGATGCTGGTGTAAACTTCTCCTTTGCAGATGATGCAATTCGTTTCAGTGTAACAGCAAATAACCTCAATGGCACATATTACATGAAAAGCTACTCAAGTATTGGGGACCTTGTTAATACTGTATCAGGACAAAATGTTATCACAAATGTTCCAGATGGACACGTAGCAAAAGAATCTGAGGAGTTTAGAATAACTACTCCTTGGACTCTCAATGTTGGTTTTGCATTTGCTCCAAACATCATCTTTAAACCAAATCTTTCCGTTGATGTTGTTGATGTTCTTGGTTTATGTGAGAAATTCAATGCAGAGACATTTGCAACCTCTGATATCCTCCTACATCTCAACGCTGGAGTAGAACTTTCTTTGGCTATCTTGAACCTAAGAGCTGGTATTAATCGCGGGTATGCATCAGTTGGAGCAGGTTTTGCACTTTTGGGTGTTAGAGTTGAAGCTACTTATGGCTGGCAGGAATTTGGTGCAGAAATTGGAGATAAGCCAGTTGATTCCTTAACAATTAGGTTCAACCTGGGCTATGATAAGTAATTGATGAACAAATAAAAGTAAAACGGCAGGACTCAAAATCCTGCCGTTTTAATGTAAAAAAAGGTCTACAATGGATGATTCTAAACTTGGAGCATTAATAGAGTTACTAAAAAAGGAAATGGTTCCAGCCATGGGCTGTACAGAGCCTGCAGCAAGTGCTCTTTCTGGAGCAAAAGCTCGAGAATTGCTTGGAGAAGAAGTTGCAAAAGCCACTGTTTATGCTTCCAGAGACATGGTGAAAAACGCAATGGGTGTTGGCCTTCCTAATTGTGAATTAAAAGGAATCCTTGCAGCCGTAGCTTTGGGAATATGTGGTGGCGATACAACAAAGAGCCTGAGTATTCTATCTGAGATTACAGAAGAACAGAAAGCAAAAGCAAGCAAGATAAATGCAACGTTAATTCTTGTAGATAAGGTCCCTCCTCTTTATGTGAGCGTAAAAGTTCAAGGTAAAGGGCATGAGGCTGTGGCAACAATCTCTGGAGAACACAATAGATTTTCACACCTTGAAAAAGACCAAGAAGTTTTAATTGATCTTCCTCTTGAGCCAGAAGAAAGTCAGAAAAACTCAGAAACAAAGAATACTGACAAAGAGTTTCTAAAGACTTTAAAGCTTGATGATATAATTGCGTTTGCAAATGAAGTTGATATCAATGATGTCTCATTTGTCAAAGAAGCCATTGAAATTAACATGAAAATTGCAATACAGGCCATTGAAGGAGAGTATGGACTTCAAGTTGGTAAAACTACCTTGGCAACAACAGAATTTAAAGGAAATAACAGTCCTAGATCTCTTTCAGAAGCCTTTGATGTTGCTGCCAGTTTTGCTTCTGCTGGAAGTGATGCAAGAATGAGCGGATGTTCAATGCCAGTTGTTATTAACAGTGGAAGTGGAAATCAAGGCTTAACTGTTACAGTTCCAGTGTACATTGTAGCTAAGTACTTAAATACAACAGAGGACAAACTTATAAGAGCAGTTTGTGTCAGTCAGTTAGTTGGACTTTCACTTACAGCAAGAAAAAATAGACTCTCTGCTCTTTGTGGTGCGTTTACCGCTTCAATTGGAACCGCCTGTGCTTATGTTTATCTCTTAGGTGGGGATAGAAAGACCATGGATAGAGCAGTAAATACTATGGTTGGCAATTTAACTGGAATTATTTGTGATGGAGCAAAAAATACCTGTGCTCTAAAGATTTATTCATGCCTTCAAGCGGCTGCCTTAAGTGTAAAACTTGCTATTAAAGGTTTTGCTCCAGGATCCGAATGTGGAATAGTTGGTAATGATTCTCTGGAGAGTATGGTTCATCTTTCAAGAATAAGTTGCGAAGGCATGGAGCAAACAGACAAGACAATCATGTCTATAATGTTAGATAAACACTGTTAATAAAAGTAACAAGAAATTATTTCTCGCGGTATGTGATGCGACCTTTTGTTAGGTCATAAGGAGACATCTCAACTCTAACTTTGTCCCCAGGGACGATTTTTATGTGGTTTTGTCTCATTCTACCTGACATGTGCGCAAGAATCACGTGTTTATTTTTGAGTTCAACGCGGAACATCACGTTTGGAAGCGCCTCTTTGACAAGACCTTCAACCTCAATCGCCTCTTCTTTAGCCATCATTCCTCCAAATAGTGTTGTACATAGGGTTTAGTTCCCGCTGTAAAGCCTTAATACGTTAACGCAAATCTTTTTTGGTTGTCAATATTGTTTGACGTGTTCACTTGATAGGATGTATCATTAAAGGACCTTATATGGCAATTATTTTGATGGAGGTTTTCTATGGCTAGAGGTGAAATCAGAAAGGAAAGTAAAGGCAGAAAGTCAGAAAAATCAGGAAAGGAAAAGGTTGCTCAGCAGCCAGCATATATAGCCCCAGAAGTTATTTCTCGTAAGAAAGACAAAGACAGATAAATAGGGAGAAGAGGATGGCAAAGGAATCGGTATTGAAGAAATATCTTGCAACTCATGGAGATGACATGAATGATGTCATGGTGGCATATGTTGCGCAACTAGAGACTGTAAGCAAAGTCAGCCCTCTTGTGGCTAGTAAAATTGTGGGGGAGCTTGAAAATCAAAGGAGCCATCTCAAGCTAATTGCAAGTGAGAATTACAGTAGCCCATCGGTACATCTTGCCATGGGAAATCTTCTGACCGATAAATATGCAGAGGGCTTTGCCTATCACAGATACTACGCCGGTTGCGAGAATGTAGATGCCATTGAGGACTACGCTTGCAAGACGGCGTGTAGCCTTTTTGGTGCAGATCATGCCTATGTGCAACCCCATAGTGGTGCAGATGCAAATCTCTGTGCCTACTGGGCTATTTTGAATGCGGTTGTGGAGCTTCCAGCTCTTGAAGAACTTGGTGTTACAAACCCTGCAAGTCTTACAAGAGAGCAGTGGAATGTAATTCGAGAAAAGACTGGAAATCAGAGGCTATTGGGTCTTGATTACTACAGCGGTGGGCATCTTACACATGGATATAGGCTGAATGTATCGGCACAGATGTTTGATGCATATTCGTATGCCGTGGATGAAAAGACAGGTCTTTTGGATTACGATGAAATTGAAAAGCTTGCCAAGGAAATTAAACCTTTGATTCTTCTTGCTGGCTATAGTGCATATCCAAGAAAGATTAACTTCCGCAGAATGCGTGAGATTGCAGACTCCTGTGGTGCTGTACTCATGTGTGATATGGCGCATTTTGCAGGCCTTGTAGCTGGTAAGGTCTTTGAAGGCGATTTTGACCCAGTTAAATGGGCCGATATTGTTACCACTACAACACACAAAACCCTTCGCGGTCCACGAGGCGGCATGATTTTATGTAAGGAACGTTTTGCAGAATCTGTAGATCAAGGATGTCCTCTTGTAATAGGAGGACCACTCCCACATGTCATGGCAGCAAAGGCAGTTGCTTTAGAAGAAGCATCAAAAACAGAATTCAAAGAATACGCTCAAAGAGTTGTTGAAAATGCAAGGGCCTTAGCAGATGCTTTTATTGAGCAAGGAATTGTTCTTCAAACAGGAGGAACAGACAATCATCTTATGCTAGTCAATGTTGCCGGATTTGGAATAAATGGCAGACAAGCAGAAAGTGCTTTAATTGATTGTGGAATTACCTTAAATCGTAATGCACTGCCCTTTGATCCAAATGGACCTTGGTATACAAGCGGTCTTAGAATTGGAACTCCTGCAGTAACAACTCTTGGAATGGGCAAAGAAGAAATGAAGGAAATTGCTTCCATCATTGCTTTGGTTTTAAAGAATACTCGGCCAGCTGTGATTTCCAAGGGCCCAAAAGCAGGAACCTTAAGTAAGGCAAAGGCTGTAACAAATAAAGAAGCAAGAGAGCAGGCAATAAATAGGGTACATGCACTTCTTTCTAAGTTTGTGCTTTATCCAGAATTGGACTTAGCTTTTCTTAAAGAGAATTTTCAAAAGGGAGAGAATGAAAATGAGTAAAATTCTTAATGACAGAATGTACAGTAAGGACCATGAGTGGGTCAAAGTTGTAGACGGTATTGCAATTGTTGGTATCACAGACCATGCCCAGGATGCTTTGGGAGAAATTGTTTACGTTGAACTTCCAGAAGTTGGTGATAGCTTTGATGCTGGCGAAGAAATTTCAAATATTGAGTCTGTAAAAGCAGCTAGTCCAATTATCTCTCCAGTTTCAGGTGAGATTTGTGAAATTAACGAGGCTCTTGATGGAAGTCCAGAGTTAGTTAATGAAGATCCATATGAAGCTTTTATTTATAAAATGAAGGATGCTGTTTTAGCAGAAGATCTTCTTGACTCAGTAGCTTACGAAAAGTTCCTTGAAGAGGAGAATTAATGAATCCATACATCTCAAATACCAATGAAGACAGAGCTTCAATGCTCAAAGCCATAGGTGTTGAGTCTGTAGATGATCTCTTTGAAGACCTCCCTCAATCTGTAAAACTTAAGGATTCAGTTCCTATTTCTGAAGGAATGAGTGAATATGAGGTCATTGAGTATATCAAGGCTCTAGCAAACAAAAACACCAAGGGAATTTCATTCTTAGGGGAAGGCTGTTATGACCACATTATTCCTGCAGTAGTGCAGGCAATAAGTTCTCTTCCTTCTTTTGTTACTGCATATACTCCATACCAGCCAGAAATTTCACAAGGAGTGCTTCAGAGTATTTATGAATATCAGAGCATGATTTGTTCCTTAACTGGAATGGATGTTTCAAATGCTTCCTTGTACGATGGTGCAAGTGCTGCAGCAGAGGCAGCTGCCTTAGGAATTTCCAATAGAAGAAAGAGTAACGAAATTGTACTTTCTTCTACAATGCATCCGTTTGCAATTTCTTGTGTTCAAACTTGGGCAAGGGGAAGGGGGCATGTTGTTCATGTTGTTTCAGAAAAAGACGGAGTCTTGGATTTAGAAAAAGTTAAGGAAGTTTTAAATCCCGCTACAGCAATAATGATAGCCCAAACACCAAATAAATATGGAATTATTGAAGACTATACCGGCTTAGCGGACATTGTTCATGAAGCTGGTGCTCTTTTGGCAATTTCTTCAGACCCCATAAGTTTAGCTTTACAAAAGAGTCAGGCAGAGTGGGGCGCAGATGTTGCAATTGGTGACACTCAGCCTCTGGGAATTCCAATGGGCTTTGGTGGTCCGTATTGTGGATATCTAGCTGCAAAGCAATCTTTAATGAGAAAAATTCCTGGAAGAATTGTTGGAAAAACCGTGGATACTCATGGCGATACTTGTTATGTTCTTACCCTTCAAGCTAGAGAACAACATATCAAGAGGGAACGAGCCACAAGCAATATTTGTTCTAATGAGGCTCTCATGGCACTTACAAGTGCCGTTCATCTTTCAGTTTTAGGATGGAAAGGATTGAATGATGTTGCTGATTACTGCTACGCAAAGAGTCACTACCTTGCAAGTGAACTTGTGAAGCTAGACGGGGTTTCTCTTGCCTACGATAAGCCTTTCTGGTGTGAGTTTGCTTTGAAATTCCAAGACCCTACCAAAATAGACGGCTTTATGAAAGCCCTTCTTAAAGAAGGTATTTTTGCGGGTGTTAAGCTTTCAGAAATTACAAGAGACTCAAACGATGATGGGCTTCTTGTTGTTGCTGTTACTGAAAAACGTACAAAGCAACAAATGGATTGTTATCTTGATGCTGCAAGGAGGTTTTTGAAATGAGCATTCCTACCATTTTTGCAATTTCAAAAGAAGGTAGAACTTCTTTCAGGCTTCCAAAACTAGATGTTCCTGAGTCTTTTAAGACCAATCTGCCAGAAAATTTGAAAAGAATTGAGCCTGCAAAACTTCCACAGGTATCGGAATTGGATGTTGTAAGACACTATACAAAACTATCTACAATGGCCTTTGGCGTTGATAATGGTTTTTATCCCTTGGGTTCTTGTACCATGAAATATAACCCAAAGGTTAATGAAGTAATTGCTTCTTTAGATGGCTTTACTTCTGTTCACCCACTTCAAGACACATCAACCGTTCAAGGGTGTCTTGAATTAATGTATGATTTACTTGGAAAGCTTAGCGCTATTACAGGGATGGATTGGGGAACATTACAACCTTGCGCAGGTGCTCATGGTGAGTATACTGGACTTAAGATTATTAGAAACTATTTTCTTGAGAAGAAAGAAGTTAGTAGAACAAAAATTTTAGTCCCTGAATCTGCACATGGAACAAACCCAGCAAGTGCTGCTGTCAATGGATTTGAGGTTGTGCAGGTACTTGCAGATAAAAGAGGTCTTGTTGATCTTGCTGACTTAAAGTCAAAACTTGGTCCAGATATTGCAGGAATCATGCTTACAAATCCAAGTACTCTTGGACTCTTTGAACAAGATATCCTTGAGATAGCAAAATTAGTACATGAGGCTGGTGGACTACTTTACTATGATGGTGCCAATCTTAATGCTATCTTAGGCAAGGCGCGTCCAGGAGATATGGGCTTTGATGTTGTGCATTTAAATCTTCATAAAACCTTTGCAACCCCTCATGGTGGTGGCGGACCTGGTAGTGGTCCTGTTCTTGTTAAAAAAGATTTAGTTCCGTTTATTCCAAGTCCAGATGTAATTAAGAAAGAAGATGGCACTTATGATTTTGATTGGGCTATTGCCCATTCAATTGGTAAAGTTAGTACTTTCTGGGGTAATTTCCTTGTATTCTTAAAAGCCTATGCATTTATCCTCTCAATGGGAAAAACTGGGCTCAGAGAATGTGGAGAAGGCGCTGTTCTTAATGCAAATTATATTCTTGCTCGCTTAAAGGATGCTTATGAAGTTCCTTATGGCAACAAGTGTATGCATGAATTTGTAATGAGCCTATCAAAACTAAAAGAAGAAACAGGCGTTACAGCTATAGATGTTGCTAAAGGACTGTTAGACAGAGGTTATCATCCACCTACAATGTATTTCCCAATGATTGTTCATGAAGCATTAATGATTGAGCCTACAGAAAGTGAGGCAAAGGAGACTTTAGATGCTTTCTGTGATGCAATGCTTGAACTTCATGATTTAGCCTACAAAGATGCTCAAAAGCTCCATAATGCACCGGAAACAACAGTCATTGGTAGGGTTGATGAAGTAATGGCTGCAAAAAACCCAATACTTCATGAGTAAACTTTCTAAGGAGAAATCAAGGAGAAATTTATGTCAGAGATTCTAATAAAAAATGGTTTACTAGTTGATAACAACCAAACCAAAAAGGCTGATATTCTCATAAAAGATGGCCTAATTTCAAAGATTGAAGATAATATTCCAGTATTATGTTGCAATAAGGACATCAAAGTTGTAGATGCCCAAGGTAAATTTGTCATGCCGGGCCTTATTGATGCACACACTCACTACCATCTTGTAAGCCGTGGCACCGTTACCTGTGATAGCTTTGTCCAAGGTTCTAGACTTGCAGCCTTTGGTGGAGTAACAACAGTAGTTGATTTTGCAGATCATAACAAAGGAATGGGCTTAGTTGATAGTGCTAACTATAGACTAGATGAAATGCGCTCTGGTATGGCAATTGACTATACAATTCACCAAGGCGTTTACGGCCATGGTTACAACAGTACAATAGGAAAACAGTTGGAAGATCTAAAAAAGATGGGCATTAAAACTTTGAAGATTTTCACAACCTATAGAAATACTGGCTATCTAATTGAAAATCAGGATGACCTATTAGATCTTTTTCAAAATGCAAAGCGCCTTGACATGATGGTTTGTGCCCATTGTGAGTTTAATCCATTGATTGAAGAGCTATCAGACAAATGGACGGGCGATTTTTCTCCAGCTTCCCATGCAAAGCTAAGACCAGCAGAAGCAGAAGGAAAGGCTATTGATTTGTTTGGTTCAATAGCACTTAAGGCTAATTGTCCACTTTACGTAGTTCACGTTTCATCCAAATGTGGGCTTGAAGCAGTAAGACGTTTACGCGATAAGGGCCTTGATGTCTATGTGGAAACAACTCCCCATTATTTATTCTTGGATGACAGCTATTTAGAAGGCCCAGATGCTTCTTTGTTTGTGATGACGCCACCTCTGCGAGACAAAGCTTCAAATCTAGCTCTTCAAACTGCAGTTGAGGATGGCGAGGTCCAAGTAATTGCAACAGACCACTGTGCATTCACTCGTGAGCAGAAACTTTCCAGCTCAGATTGCAGAACCATCTATCCTGGTATCCCCGGAACAGAAGAAATGTTCATTCTCTTAAATACGTTTAGGGAAAAGGAAGCCTCTAGTGGCAAGAACTTCCCACTGACCAAGTTGGTTGAACTTATGAGTACAAATCCTGCCAAGTTATTTGGTCTTTACCCTCAAAAGGGCTCTCTAGAAATAGGTACAGATGCCGATATTTGTATATTTGATCCTTCTGAGAAGTGGACCTTGGAAGATAACAACGTTCACTCCGCATCCCTCTATACCCCATATAGAGGTTTCAAGGTTCAAGGAAAGGCAATTATGACCATCCTCAGAGGAAAAGTAATTATGGAAAATGGTCAGTATTATGGAACTCCAGGGGAAGGGCATTTTCTTAAGCAATGTTAACTCTTATGAGGTATTGAATGATTAAAGCAATAGTTTTTGATTTTCAAAAAACAACTCTCTCAGAAAATTGTAGCTTTCTTAAGAGTGTAAAAAAGGCTACTTTAAAGTTTTCTATCATTGGAAGTGACGCACATTTATTTAAAGCAAAACCAAACCCAGAGCTTTATCAGCATGCTTTTCTGAATTTAGGTGCAAGTGCAGACGAAACTGTAATTATTAGTGACAATCTAGAAGCTCAAAGAGCAGCAAGAAATGCAAAATGTATTTCTGTTGGAATTGCGTCTTCTAAAACGCCTGAAGACGAAACAAAATACATCCTAAAAGGGGCAGATCTTGTATTGGAAAAGCTGGATGAATTTCCTGTGTTTTCTACAATAGAAGAGTTTGATGCATTGCTAGATAAAGAAGTTAAGGCGTTCTATAAAAAAACAATTATAGGAAAGCTAATAGAAATAGCAATAAAAACCAGAGAAAAGGCCTATGCTCCTTACTCAAATTTTAAGGTGGGAGCAGGGCTTTTAACTGGAAACGGCAACGTGTATGGTGGCTGTAACGTAGAAAATGCTTCATTTGGAGCTACTATTTGTGCAGAGCGAGGAGCTTCAATGGCTGCTATAGCAGCAGAAGGAAAAAGTGTATTTCCAATGATTGCTGTTGCATCTTCTGCAGAAGATCCGGCACCTCCATGTGCAATTTGCAGGCAGTTTCTCTCAGAATTCATGCCACCAGACGGCCAAGTCTTTATGATTTCTGTAACAAGTGGCGTTCTGAAACACTATTCCTTTGAAGCCTTACTTCCGTGTACATTTACAGAGTTCTAAGAGGATAGTATGAAACATAAAATCGCTTTAGTTTTGATTTTGCTAGCTCTGGTTCTTGCTGTGTCTTGTTCTACAACCAAAGGTATGATGAATGAGATTGCAACAGATAGAACTCTTTCTCTTGATGAAAAATTAGATACTCTTGGATATGAAAGTATTGAAATGACTTATCCTACAATTATTTATGACGGAGAAGAGTGGAAAGAACAGCTTGTTCAGATGCTTGAAGAAACAGAAGAATATTTTATTTGTACTGTATTCTTGGGCTCTGAGTGTGATGAGAACCAAGAGATTTTTGATGTAATGAGAAAAAAAGCCCAAGAAGGTGTAGATATTTACATTGTTGTTGACGGTACAAGTTCTTTGGATATGACAGAATCTAAGTACCATTTGAGAACTTTGTATGGGCTTAGAGAATATGGAGTGCATTTGTTAGAATACAATCCATTGACAGTAAAGAAGCTTGCTTGGGGTGTTAATCTTTATTTTCGTGAACATAGAAAATACTTTGTCTCTGATGGTCTTCATGTAGCAATTGGAGGTATGAATCTAAATTACATTTCTACTAGTTCTGTTGAAAGCGGTGGAGATAGAGACTCTATGTATATTTTTGATTCATATTCTTGTGCTAAGGTCTTAACAGAAGCTTTTACTGACTTTTGGAACAGATACAGTTGGGAAACCATTAAAGAAGGGAGTCTAACAGCTCTTTATGAGAATAAACAAGACGTTGGCACTATCAAAGGTTGGGTTGAAGATCAAGTAAATGGCGGTGAAATTGCTCCTTTGTATGGAAGTCTTTTAGCTGAAGCAAAAGAAGAAGTTCTCATTCTTCCATTTCTTCCAACGTTAGATTCAGACATGCTAAAGGCTGTAAAAAGTTGTACAGACCGGGGTGTAAAGGTTGAGATGGTTATCAGAAATGATGACAGAGCAACATTGTTAAATGCTTCAAAATACGCAACAAAAGACCTTCTTGATGCTGGTGTTGACGTAAGACTTGAGGATGAAAATAAATATACAAATGGCTCTCGTTTGCATGAAAAATTAGTAATCATTGACGAACGTTACATAATCTGTGGTTCGTCCAACTTTAATCATAGAAGCATGTATATTTCTTCAGAAGTGACGCTTGTAATAGATTGTCCAGAACTTGCAAAACAAGTAAAAGAACACTATCTTGAAATCCGCGATTACTCTAATGAGGTTTCCTATGAACAAGCAGAGCAGTGGCATACCTTATCCAATAAAATTAACTTTCTTTTGAATTTGTACGGAGGCTGAGAATGAAAAAGTTATTAATTCTTCTTTTATGCCTTTGCTTGAGTTTCTCTCTTTTTGCATTAGAACTTAAAACTTCTTATTTTAATTTTGGAGTAGGTACGTCTGTTGCCGGTAGAAGTGATGCCGTTTCTGTGATCTCTATAAATGCGGTTTATATTCCCTTTGATTTTGACTATTTCAATCCTTATTTTGATGTTTGGACTAGTGTTTCTTGGAATGGCAACAAAGACATAAGATATGAGTATTTTGGATTTGCTCTTTCTCTTGAAATTGGACGCTTCAAGTTCAATCCTCTGCAATTTGCTTCAAACAATCCGTGCCCATGGACTCCAAGTGTTACCGTTGGCATGGTGTATAACAAGCTAAACAAAGAAGAAAAGATGTCTCCAAAACTTTATGTTGAAGCTTCAATTTTTAGAATTTGTGATAAGGATTATACCTATGAATGGTTTTCACCTTTCTTGATTATAAATGAAAATACCAAGCTTTGGGGTGTTACTGTGTTCAGGTTTACGCCTCTTTATCATGTAGGTAAGGAGGTAAGAATATGAGAAGAAAAGGGTTAAAGAGCCTCATTATCTTAACTTTGATAATACTATTAACAATGTCTTATATCTTTGCAGAAGATGAAAAAAACTCACAATCAGTGTTGTTTCAGGATATTGCAATAAGAATAGGTGATGCAGGTTTTCTCTTTGATAAGAATTCAAAAATGGGTGCAAATTTCCTTGGTGGAGTAACTATTGGGTTAACAAAGAGAACTGAAATTGCAATAGAAGCTATAACTCCACTTGTTCCAGATCCATTTTCAAATGTAATGGTTGGCTTTGAATTTAGTTATAATCTTTTAGGGGAGAGAGTAAGTGAGAAAAACAATGCTGGAAATGGTCTTAATACCCTTCTCAGTGTTGGACTATTTTTTAGCAATCATAACAAAAAAGAACAATTTCTCCCAACTTTTTTAACTTTAAGAATTGTTCCACTTACTGCAGGTAGTCCTTACTCTGGAAGACGTGAACATTTGCTTCCAATTGGCCTTGCTTGGAATTTTCAAGACAACACTTTTAGCTTATTTGTGAGTGTAATTATGTATGATAACTACATCAAAGGAAGTTGGAGAGATTATCATTAGTAATTATTTTTCAAGTGCCATTATTTCTGTTCTGCGCTTTACATGGCGCTCTTCCTTTGAGACAGAAGCATCAATGTAGGCATCTAGCATATCTAGAACAGGCTCTGGATAATCAATTCTTCCTCCAAAGGCTATAAAGTTAGCATCATTGTGTTCTTTTGCCATCTTGGCAGCAAAACAGTTTTGGGGAAGTGCGCATCTAATGCCGTGAATTTTGTTGGCAGAAATTGAAATTCCAATTCCCGTTCCACAGCAAAGCACACCAAACTCATAGCCACCTTTGTTAAACTCATCACAGGCAACTTTTGCCATAAGAGGGTAGTCTACAGACTTTTGTTCTGCAACTCCAAAGTAGTTTACGTCAAAGCCTCTAGCCTCAAGGTGTTTTATAATAGAAGCAGTAAGTTCAACTGCTCCATGATCATTTGCAATTACAACCTTTTTCATTTTTGCCTCCTCAAAGACGTAACAAATTCCGTCAACAATCCAACAATCCAACAATCAACCCATTGGAGCTGGTGCAATTTTAATTACATTTGGAATGTTACGAATAGATTTAACAACTTTTTTAAAAGACTCTTCGTTATCGCATTCCATTGTGAAAGTTCCAACAAGATTTCCAATTTCATCGTCAATCAGACTTCCTGCAACAAGGTGCCCCGAATGATTTCTTATTGCTCCCTCAATTTCACTAAACAGGTCTTGTGTACGCTTGCTGGTAACCATAAAACGCCTTGTTATGGTCTCAGCTGCAGTTTCCCATTCAACTTCAATTTTTCTTTGGTCAATTTCCGACATATGAACCAAATTAGGGCAATCTGACTTATGAACAATGATGCCACGACCTCTTGAAACATAACCTACAATTGAATCACCTGGAACCGGGTTGCAACATTGGGCTAGGCTAATCATCATGTTTCTGTTCTTGGCAACTGTAATAGAGCTCTTCTTGTAGTCATTGTTTACCTTCCTGACAATATCACTGTCTTGGAGGTCTTCCGGTGCAACAGGAGAAGGTATTTCATTGGAGATTGCAGCCTCAAGGTCTTTCTTATGGGCAATGATATTCTTCTCAATAAGAAGGTTTTCATCATATTTGTTAAGCCATGCCCTAATTTTTCTTCTTGCACTTGTAGTGTGGGCATATTTAAGCCAAGTTACTCTAGGATGAGCATTCTTTTGCGTTAAAATCTCAACTACTTGAGTATTTTCTAGGGGTTGTCCAAGTGGAACAATAGAACCATTTGCCTTAGCACTTACAGTATGATTTCCAATTTCTGTATGAATCATGTAGGCAAAGTCTAGTGCCGTTGCTCCTATAGGAAGTTCAATAGCCTGTCCTTTTGGGGTGAACACATAGATGGTATCCTTTAAAAGTTCACTCTTGATGTCTTCCATGAAAGATTCGCTTTGCTCAATCTCAGAGTTCCAACTTTTAAGTTTTGTTGCAATTCTAGAAAGCTGTTGGCTGTCCATGTTTACCCAACTAGAGCTACTCTGAGCTCCCATGTTTGCTTTATAAGCCCAGTGTGAAGCAACACCATATTCAGCAATTTGGTCCATCTCATATGTTCGAATCTGAATTTCCAAAATTACACCATTCATTGCCATGATTGTTGTATGAAGGCTCTGGTAGTTGTTAGCTTTTGGCATTGCAATGTAGTCTTTAAAGCGTCCTTCCATTGGTGGCCAAAGTTGGTGAATGATTCCAACTAGCGTATAGCATTCTGGGACGGTATTACAAATAACTCTTACCCCCAAGATGTCAAAAATCTCATCAATTTCCTTTCGTCGTTTTTTCATCTTCATGTAGATGGAGTAGGTGTGCTTTGATCTTGTAGTGATTGTAATGTTTTTAATTCCGGCATCTATACATGCATTAGCAATTTTCTTTTTGACGGTCTCTAAATACTTATCAAATTCATTCTTCTTGGCAAGCAAGTAATCTTGAATGTACTGATAAGTATCGGGCTTAAGCGTTTTCAAGCTGAGATCTTCTAGCTCTGCTTTCATCCATGCAATACCTAAGCGGTCTGCAAGAGGGGCATAGATATCTAGGCAGTCGCTTGCAATTTCCTTGGCACGAGTGGGCTCCATATACTGAAGCGTGCGCATGTTGTGAAGCTTATCGGCCAGCTTGATGATGATGACAGGCATGTTCTTGCTCATTGCAAGAAACATCTTTCTGATAGTTTCAGCTTCCTGTGCGCTTTTAGAAAGGCTCTTGATATTGGCAATTTTTGTTACGCCTTGCACTAGTTCGCACACGTTTTTGCCAAACATCTCCGTGATTTTCTCTTCCGATGTATCCGTATCCTCAATCACGTCATGTAAAAGGCCAGCACACACCGTATCTGCATCCATGTTCAGTTGAATTAGCGTCTCGGCTACAGCAAGCGGATGAATGATATAAGGCTCTCCACTTTTGCGCTTTTGGTTTTCATGTTTTGTATTTGCAAAGTAGGCTGCCTTCTCAATTTTGGCATAATCTTCTGGTGAGTAGGTGGTAACTTTTTGCAGAAAGCGTTTAACTAGTTCTTCGTACATGATTTTCCTTCAAATTGCATACCAGTAAATTGGCTACTAGTATATATCAAAATGCGCCTTTTACAACACGGTCGCGCCCACCAAGATCTTTTTTTACCTCAACTTGGTGCAATCCTACCTCCTCAAAGAGTTCTTTTACCGCAGAGCCTTGGTCATAGCCAATTTCCATTAGTATGTAAGCGCCTTCTTGCATGTGCTTTGGAGCCTGAGATGTAATCCTTTTTATAATTTCAAGCCCATCTGGCCCACCGTCTAATGCAATAAGAGGTTCTTTTTTCACTTGCTCTGCCAACGTCTCAATTACAGAACTTGCAATGTATGGGGGATTTGTCAAAATTAGGTCAAAGTATTTATTTTTTACACTCTCAAAGAGGTTTCCACATACCACTTCATATTCAACATTCTCTTTTATCCCGATATTTCTAAGTATCCTTTCGCAGTTTGTTTTGCAAACTTCAAGAGCCTCTTTTGAGATATCGCTTAAAACGAGTTTTATGTTTTTACCTTGCTTTGCAAGTTCCTTAGCCACAGAAATTCCAATGCACCCTGTGCCACAGCAAAGATCTAGAATGTGAATCTCTTCATTAGGGTTTGAAAGGCCTAGCTCAATAGCCAGTTCCACCAGCACTTCCGTATCTGACCTGGGAATTAAAGTATACTCATTTACAAAGAAAACATCTTCATAGAATCCCCGTTGACCTGTGAGATAAGCAACAGGCTCACCTTTTGCCCTTTTTTGAACTAAGTCCAAAATTGTTTTGGACTCAATAGGATTAACAATGTCCTGATAATGGAGTATAAAAGCATTAAATTCAATATTAAGCACATTCTGGACTATGATTCTTGCATCTAAAGCCGGGGTGTCGCTGGTAGTATTAATTAGTTTAATACACTTTTTGTAGAGCTCTTCTAGCGTCATTGAGCCTTTGTCTTTAGGCTTTTTTGCATTACTGAGCATCCTTTAAAGCTTCCTCGCCGGCTGCAATTTTAAGAGCCTCAACCACTTCATCAAGATGACCTTCCATAATAAGGTCTAACTTGTAAAGTGTAAGATTAATTCTGTGGTCTGTAAGACGGTTCTGTGGGAAGTTGTACGTTCTAATTCTTTCACTGCGATCCCCACTTCCAACCTGGCTCTTGCGCTCTTCAGCTCTTTCTTTAGCTTTTCTCCCTGCTTCAAGATCATACAAACGAGAGCGTAGAACTCTCATAGCTTCAGCTTTATTCTGAAGTTGAGATTTCTGGTTTTGACAAATGACTACAAGACCTGAAGGAATATGGGTAATACGTACAGCACTTTCAGTAGTATTAACACACTGACCACCAGGGCCACCAGCTCTCATGACATCAATTCTTAAATCTTCTTGGCGAATATCAACTTCTGTTTCTTCAGCTTCAGGAAGAACAGCAACAGTGACAGCAGAGGTGTGAATTCTTCCACCACTCTCAGTTTCTGGAACTCTTTGGACTCTATGAACGCCGCTTTCCCATCTTAGAGAGCCATAAACATCCTTTCCAGATATTGAAACAATTATTTCTTTATATCCACCAAGCTCTGTCATATTAGAACTAATTTCTTCCAATTTCCAATGCCTAGATTCAGCAAAATAAGAATACATTCTATAGAGGTCAGCAGCAAAAAGAGCAGCTTCTTCTCCTCCTGTACCAGCTCTAATTTCCATGATGATATTCTTTCCTTCCATGGGATCTGGTGGGACAAGGAGCATTTTACAACGTTTTTCAGATTCTTCTATCTTGCTTTTTAAGATGGGAATCTCTTCTTTTGCCATTTCAGCAAGATCCGGGTCTTCCTCTTTTGCAAGTGCTTCATTATCTTTCAGTTCCTCTGTAAGAGAGCTTAGATTTTCAAGTTCTTCTACAATAGGAACAAGTCTACTGCGTTCCTGCATGAGATTTTTATACCCAGCCATATCTTTCATAATCTCTGGATTTGCAAGTTTTTCATCCAGTTCATTGAGCTGGTTTTTAAATTCAGCGAGTTTTTCAATCATCTATCTGGCCTTTATTTCTTAGAGTATCGCACAACCATGTGCACTTCTGCAGGTTGGCTACCAATGTTTTCAATTGTGTGATCTACGTCACAATGATATACAAGGAAATCTCCTTTCTTGAGATTTGCAGAATTCTCACCAGCTGTTACAGAAACTTGCCCCTTGAGAATTGTAAGAAACTCTTGTGTTCCAGGGTAATGTGGTTCTGAAGGTAGTTTTGTTTTTGGAGGAAGGGTCACAATGTACATTTCCAGTTCTTCTACCATATTAAGAGGAGAAAGAACCTTAATTGTAACGCCATGTTCAACCATCTCCAAAGAGGCTGAATTCTTTGTCTCGTTAGGATTGACGGAGAAAATACGTTTTGGTTGATCATCAACATTCAAAAGCTCGTTAAGATCAACACCAAGACCTTTTGCGATCTTCCAAACAGTAGCAACTGTAGGATTAACCTTGTCAGATTCTATCTGACTGAGCATAGCCTTAGAAACTCCAGACTTATCGGATAAAACATTTAGAGTCAAACCTCTATCTGTTCGCATTCTCTGAATATTTTTTCCTATCATTGGAGGCGTATCCATGCTTTTTCTCCTTTTGTTTTGACATATCAAATTTTGTTCAATATACTAAACTTTGTACGGCACCTTGTGATGGTCCAATTCTAGTATCAACAGCATTTGCTGTCAATTGAATTACGTGGAGGCCCGTTTGTGAAGAACATTCTGGTTGTTGGCTCTCTTGGCCAGTTAGGCTCTGAGATTGCCATTGGATTGAGGAAAAAGTACGGCAATGACAATGTTGTCCTTACCGATATCAGAGACGATGTAAATAGACCGCTTGTAGAAGGTGGCCCCTTCTACAAAATGGATAGCAGAGACGGTGAAAGTCTTTTAGCAGTGGTCCAAAAGCACAAGATTGATACAATTTATCACTTAGCAGCCATACTTTCGGCCACCGCCGAGAAAAATCCCTTACGCGCATGGGATATAAATATGAACGGCTTAATTACCTCTTTGGAAGTTGCACGTCAAGAAAAATGCGCAGTATTTACTCCTTCTTCAATTGGAGCATTTGGACCAACAACTCCAAAGCAATATACACCACAGGATACTATTCAAAGACCAACTTCTATCTATGGAGTTTCTAAGGTTGCAGGGGAACTTCTTTGTGACTACTATTATCACAAATATGATGTAGATACTCGAGGTGTTAGATTTCCTGGAGTTATCAGTAATATGACTCCTCCAGGAGGTGGAACAACAGACTACGCTGTGGACATCTATTATGCAGCGGTAGATAAACATCACTATGATTGCTTCCTTAGAAGTGATACTTATTTGGACATGATTTATATGCCAGATGCGGTTAAGGCAGCCATTCAAGTCATGGAAGCTAATCCAGACAATTTACGTCACCGTAATGCTTTTAATATTGCATCTATGAGTTTTTGCCCAGAAGAGCAGGCGGCTTACATTCGTAACGTCATTCCAGATTTTACCATTAGTTATGACATAGATCCCGTAAAACAAGCCATTGCAGATTCTTGGCCAGATTGTCTTGAAGACTATGCTGCACGTGTAGAGTGGGGTTGGCATCCAGATTATGACTTAGCCTCAATGACAGAGGATATGATTAAAACAATACAAAAGAGGAGGAAAGAGAAATGACCAACGAGTTAAAAAAGGAACTTAGAGAATTTCTTGATGGACTAGAGGCCCAAGGTCTTTCTAAAAAAGAAAGAGTAATTGTTTCAATGCAAAGTGGACTTATCAAGGTTCAAAATCCAGATGGTTCTATTTCAGATGTTTTGAACTTCTGCGCCAATAACTATCTTGGTCTTGCAGATAATAAAGACGTTATTGAGGCTGCAAAGAAAACAATGGATCAGTGGGGTTATGGCCTTTCTTCTGTTCGTTTTATTTGTGGAACCCAAAAACTGCATAAAGATCTTGAGAAAAAAATTAGCTCCTTCCTTGGAACAGACGACACCATTCTCTTTTCTTCTTGCTTTGATGCAAATGGAGCCGTCTTTGAACCACTACTTGGTGAAAATGATGCTATTATCAGTGATGAACTTAACCATGCGTCAATCATTGATGGCGTTAGACTTTGTAAAGCAAAGAGATTTAGATACAAACACAGCAACATGGAAGAGTTGGAGAAATGTCTTCAGGAAGCAAAAGAATGTCCAAGAAAAATCATTTGCACAGATGGCGTGTTCTCTATGGATGGAGATATTGCAAAACTTGATGAGATTTGTAAGCTTGCAGAGCAATATGATAGCCTAGTTATGGTTGATGACTCACATTCTACAGGGTATATTGGCAAAACAGGCCGTGGTACAGCAGAATACTATGGGCTCACAGGGAAGGTTGATTTAATCACAACCACATTTGGAAAGGCCCTTGGTGGTGCAAGTGGCGGCTGTATTAGTGGACGACAAGAACTTATTGATTTGTTCCGTCAAAGAGCACGTCCATATCTTTTTTCCAATACTCTTGCTCCTGCTATTGCTGGAGGAACAATCAAAGTTATAGAACTTCTTGAGCAAGGGAATCCATACAGAGAAAAGACAATGGAAAACGCAAAGCTTTTCCGCAAAAAAATGGAAGAAGCAGGTTTTGACCTTGTTCCTGGCAATACGGCAATTGTTCCAGTTATGCTCTATGATGAGGTTAAGGCTGTTAAAATGGCAGATGAACTTCTCAATGAAGGTGTTTATGTTATTGGATTCTGCTACCCAGTAGTTCCAAAAGGAAAAGCTCGCATTAGAGTTCAACTTTCAGCTGTTCACACCCCAGAGCAGATTGAGAAAGCCGTCCAAGCCTTTATTAAAATAGGAAAAGCCAACGGAGTTATAAAGTAAATAGTTTTTTACAAAATAAAACTAGAAACCATGTGCTCTTTAGTTTAGTATTAAACAAATCACACTAAATTAAGGAGCACTTTAATGTCCGATAAAAGAAAAGACTACATTTCCTGGGATGAATATTTCATGAGCGTGGCCGTGTTATCCTCCATGCGGAGTAAAGACCCAAATACGCAAGTAGGCGCATGCATAGTAAATCAAGAGAAAAAGATTGTAGGAACAGGCTATAACGGCTTTCCTATTGGCTGTAGCGACGACACCTTTCCTTGGGCTCGTGTTGGTGTTCCTCTTGAAACCAAATACCCATACGTATGTCATGCAGAACTTAATGCAATCCTAAATAGCATCTCTCGAGATCTTAGAGGCTGCACCTTATATGTGGTCATGTATCCTTGCAACGAATGTGCCAAAGCTATCATACAAAGCGGAATCAGTGAAGTTATCTATAGAGAAAACAAATATCCAGAGTCCGATAACGTTCAAGCCTCCTCTCGTATGCTCAAAGAAGCAGGAATTGTAGTAAGACAGTTCATTAAAAACGAGAAGCTGGAGATAAACATCTAACACATGGATTATTCAATAATCACAACAGCAAGCCAACTGGATTCATTGGTCTCATTATGGGAAAAAGAAAACATTAGCAGTGTAGCAATGGACTTTGAAGAAGAGTCCAATTTACATTGTTATGGTGAGTATGTTTGTATAATCCAACTTTTTGATAAAATCAACTATTATATAATTGATTGCCTTGAAATAATTAAAACAAAAGAAGGCTTAGAAGCTCTTAAGGCCTTCTTAGAAGGGCCAATTGAAAAAATAATGTTTTCTTGCCAAAGTGATGCAGCTCTTTCGCGCAAGGCTTTGAAAATACAGTTAAAGAATATCTATGACATACGTGTGTTGGCTTTAGCTTTGGACTTTACAGGCAATTTAACCTCACTCGAAGAGAAATATCTTGGTCAAAATAATGGTTTAGAAACAAGCAATTCATCAAAAAAACGTTTTCAAACTGCAAACTGGATGCGTAGACCAATTCCAGAAGCACAAATCCAGTATGCTCTTGGGGATGTGCAACACCTTTTTGAACTTAAGGATATCTTAGAACAAGAAATTCAACATTTACCAAAATTTAAAAAGAAGGAAATTCAGAAAGCCTTAAAAACTTGTGCCGAGCCAAAACATCCAGAGCGCCCTAGTTGGGAAAAAATTTGCAACTATAAGATGCTTTCAAAGCAAGAAAAAGTGTTTGTTAAATATTTCTTTTTAGCAAGAGATGATGTTGCCAAAGCTCATAATGTGCCAGCCTCACATGTTTTATTGAAGCAGAATATTGTTGCAATGGCAAAAGAAGGTACTTGGAAAAATGAAATTTCTTGTTGCAATCCAGAATTTCGCAAAGAACTTGAAATAGCAATGCAACATGCTATGGAAAAAGCAAGCAAATAATATTGACCAACGGCTTTAATATGCGAAAAATGAGGGCATAGGAGCAGAATAATGAAGAAAACTCGTTATGCACAAGTTGGTACTGGTGGAAGAGCCAGAATGTATTACGAAGCAATAGCTACAACTTACAAAGATATCAATGAACTTGTAGGTTTTTGCGACCTAAGTGAAACTAGAATGCGCTATGCAAATTCTGTTATTAAAGAGATGGGAGCAAAAGAGGTTCCCCAATATCTACCTCATGAATTTGAGAAAATGATAGAAGAAACCAAGCCAGATGTAGTTATTGTTACTTCTGTTGACCGCACCCATGATGATTATATTGTACGGGCAATGGAAAAGGGATGTGATGTTATTACAGAAAAGCCAATTACCATTAATGAACAGAAAGCGCAGAGAATCATTGATGCTGTTAAACGCACAGGCCGTCATGTAAGAGTTACATTTAACTATAGATATGCCCCATACCATACTAAGATGAGAGAGCTTATCAGAGATGGCGTTATTGGAAGACCTTTCCAAGTTCATTTTGAATGGTTGCTAAATACTGTTCATGGAGCAGATTATTATCGTAGATGGCATAGTTGTAAAGTCAACAGTGGTGGACTTTTAGTTCACAAGGCAACGCATCACTTTGACCTTGTAAACTTCTGGCTTAACACAGAGCCAGAGAAAGTTTTTGCTCTTGGTTCCTTAAATTTCTATGGAAAAGAGGCTGCAGAAAAACGTGGAGTTGAGAAATTCTACTATAGATGTCATGGCTCTGAAGAAGCCAAAAATGATCCTTTTGCAATTGATATAGAAAACAATCCAAAACTTAAAGCTTTATACCTTGATGCAGAAAAAGACAGCGGATACATAAGAGATAGAAGTGTTTTCAGGGACGATATTTCCATTGAAGATACAATGAACGTTATTGTTAAATATAAAAACGGAGCTCAAATGTCTTATTCGTTGTTCTCTTATTCTCCTTGGGAAGGCTTTAATGTCTGCATAAATGGAGATAAGGGAAGAATTGAGTACACGGCTCTTGAGAAGCCTTACATCAATGCTGGTGGAGACAAAGAAAACGAAGGAGCAACAGTTTTCCATAAGATTCGTGTGTGTCCAATGTTTGGCGCTCCATATGAAGTAAAGGTTGAGACAAAAGAAGGCGGACATGGTGGTGGAGACCCTGTTCTTTTGGACGATATTTTCCTTCCTAATCCACCTTATGATGAATTCCACAGGGCGGCAGATTACAAAGATGGTATTAAGTCTGCTTTGGTTGGAATTGCTGCAAATAAGAGCATTGCATCAGGCCTTCCTGTAGACGTAAAAGACTTAGTGGAGTGGTAACATGAATCAAGTCTTATATGACAATTTCTCCAGTTTCCCGCTAGGAGCATTCCCCTATGACAGAGATCATTCCGCCATGGGGGAATATCATTTTTATCCAGAACAAGGTTATAAGGGTGGTTGGTTTGATCCAATAGCCGATTTCGATTTCCGTGGTCCTTCTTGGATGGTCACAGCGCCTCTTTTGAATGGCCAACATCTTATGGAACAGATGAGACTTAAGCCCCCAAAAGAAAAAAAGGCTGTTCCTGTACTCCGTAAGGGCGATACTCGCATGACAGACTATACTGTTACGGTTTCCATGCGAGCTATGAGAAATGATGAAATATGTGGAATTCTTTTTCGCTATCAAACTAGCATGATGCACTATGGATTTTATCTCCATAACAATAAAGTGGAATTTCATAGAGTAAATAAGCTAGAGCGTACAATCCTTGCAACAAAAGAAGTTAAGTGGTCTGTAGAATATTTTCATTCCCTTAAAGTTGTATGTAAAGACAGTACTTTCACATGCTATCTTGATGATGTTGACGTTCTCCAGGTTACAGATTCAACATACCAAAATGGTTGCATTGCACTATCTGCATGCATGCCTGCTCAATATAGCTCTGTTTGTGTTGAGATGACAGATGAAGAGCTAACGGCTTTTGAAAACAAGAAAAAGGCAGATGAACAGCGTGTTGCAAAAAAGCGAGCGAATTTTCCTCAAATGAAGCTCAGTAAGGTCATAAGTCTTGAAAACTTTGGTGCAGCAAGACAAATTCGCTTTGGTCATCTTACTGGCACTAAAGAGCTTTTTTTCTTGATTGCTCAGCATCAGCGACGCGTTTACAAGGACAGATATCCTTTTATAAGTTGTTTGACAGCTGTGAGCATGGAAACAGGGAAAGTTCTTTGGCAGAAGGGTGAGCCAATTGATGACGATGATGTTACATTGCTCACAACGGACCTTCCAATGCAAATTTATGACATAGATAACGACGGCATTGACGAGGTCATTACCAGCTACGATTTTCAACTTTTCATCCTTGATGGCCGTACAGGGCAGATAAAAAAGAGCATTCCAACGCCACAAAACACTGCTGACCCTAAAACGGTTACGGGTTTGGAATTTGGACGCTATGCCTTTGATAGACTCAATGTGGATGCAATTCGCATTGTCAACGTCACAGGTCAAGATCGCCCTAGTGATATCCTGATTAAAGACCGATACTCTCGCCTCTGGCTCTATGATAAAGATCTTAATTTCTTGTGGACTTTCTCCAAGTACAACACAGGCCATTTTCCCTTTAGTTATGACTTTGATGGAGATGGAAAAGACGAACTTTTTTCTTGCTACAACATGGTTGACCATGATGGCTCGTTGAAATGGTCTCTTCCAATTGAGACAGACCACACAGATGAGATTATCTTTGGTAAGTATGGCCCAGACAGTGAGCCATGTCTTGCAATAGTATCGGGATGGGAAGGCTTTATGCTGGTGAATCTGCAGGGAGAGATTCTGCTGCGTGATATCAATGGCCATGGACAGCGCATAAGTATTGGAAATTACTGCCCCCTGAGGGCTGGCCTTGAGATTTGCACCACAACATATTGGCAAAATAATGGCATTATCTACATGCATGATTATAAAGGCCAAGAGATATGGCATAGGGAAGCTGTGTGTAATGGTAATATTATTGCACCAATTAACTGGGATGGTTCTGGACAGGATTTAATCCTTCTTAACGCCAGTGTTGAGCATGGTGGCTTGATGGATGGAGATGGAGATGTTGTAGTGCCATTTCCAGATGACGGGCATCCAAATTTGTGCTGTGAGGTTTTTAATACTGAAGGCGATAACCGTGAGGAAATTGTCGTGTGGGATAGAAAAGCCTTGTATGTTTATACTCAGGATAGACCAATGGAGGATAGAGATAAAATCTATGCCCCAGAAAAATATCCGCATTATAATGCCTCAAACTATCGGGGTGAGTATTCTTTTCCAAGGTGGATAAAAAAATGAAAGATATATTATGTTTTGGAGATTCAAACACGTACGGGGTGAATCCAGAAAACAATGAGCGCTTTGGCAGAGATGAAAGATGGACAGGCCTTTTGCAAAATCTTCTTGGTCAAGATTTCTACGTAATTGAAGATGGCTACAGAGGGCGTTCCACATGCTTTGCTGATGATTCGGACCCATATAGAAGTGCTATTAAGGTCTTGGAACCTGTTCTAAAAACTCATAGTCCGTTGGACTTGATTGTCATAATGCTTGGCACAAATGACTTTAAAGCGCAATTTAACATGACTGCAAAGGTCTCTGGATATGCGCTAAAGAGAATTGTGGATAAGATTCATAATTACTACGGCGAAAATTGTCCAAAGATACTGCTAGTCTCTCCAATTATGATGGGAGAGGATGTGGAAAACAGTCGTTTCTGGGAGTGCGATAAACACTCTTATGAAGAAATCAAAAAGGTTCCAGCTGTTTATGAAGAAGTTGCTCGTCAAACAGAGTCAGCTTTTTTTGCTGCTTCTACAGTTGCTTGTGCCGGCTCAGATTGTCTTCACATGACATTAGAAAGTCACAAAGCACTAGCAGAAGCATTAGCTCCAATTATTGCAGAGCTGTTAAAATAATTTGTTTTGTAGTAATAAAAAAGGGTTGCTTTGTGCAACCCTTTTTTGTTCTATTTCTAATCTTATGTTAATCTTACAGAAGAGCAACAGCTGGTCTAAGTCCATCAATAAGAGGCTCCATGATAGGAACACATGCAAGAAGAACACCAGCAACAACAGCACTTCCAATAACACCAGAGACGTTTGGTCCCATAGCGTGCATGAGAAGGAAGTTCTGAGGATCTGCTTCCTGACCAACCTTACTGGAAACTCTAGCTGCCATAGGAACAGCTGAAACACCAGCACTACCAATGAGTGGGTTAACAGGATGCTTAGGATCAAGCTTGTTCATAAGCTTTGCAATAAGAACACCACCGGCGGTTCCAAAGCTAAATGCAATAGCTCCAAGTAAGAGAATACCAAGAGTATTAAGCTGCAAGAACTTTGAAGCTTCCATCTTTGAACCAACAGAGAGGCCCAAGAAAATAGTAACTGTGTTCATCATTGCGTTACTTGCTGTATCTGCAAGTCTACCAGTACAACCACTTTCCTTAAGGAAGTTTCCAAACATCAATGCACCAATAAGAGGTGTTGCACTTGGAAGAAGGATTGCACAAACAATGATAACAGAAATAGGGAAGATAATCTTTTCAGTCTTACTAACTGGTCTGAGCTGCTGCATCTTAATTTTTCTTTCTTCTTCTGTTGTAAGAGCCTTCATGATAGGTGGCTGAATAACAGGAACAAGAGCCATGTAAGAATAGGCTGCAACTGCAATAGGACCAAGTAGGTCAGATGCAAGACGCGTTGTTACATAAATTGCCGTAGGACCATCAGCACCACCAATGATACCAATTGAAGCTGCTGCGTGGAGGTCAAAATTGATGCCTGGAATGAAGCTAACAAGAAGAGCTCCAATAAGGGCTACAAAGATACCAAGTTGTGCAGCTGCACCAAGAAGCAGTGTCTTTGGGTTAGCAATAAGAGGACCAAAGTCTGTCATTGCACCAACGCCAACGAAGATTAATACAGGGAACAATCCGCTTTGAATTCCTGCATCAAACAGAATCTTGATGAAGCCTGTGGCTCCCAATGCACCTTCTGGAAGAGAAGGGTCTGTTCCTGCAATGTATGCAAATGGAATGTTACTAAGCACACAACCCATTCCAATAGGGATGAGAAGTAGTGGTTCAAAGCCTTTCTTAATTGCAAGCCAGAAAAGAAGAAGACCTACAAGAATCATAACAAGGTTTAGAATATTAAACCCAGATGCTGGATCCATTCCAAGGAATCCATATAGTCCTGTGGACTGCCACAGGTTAAGTAATGAAGTACTCATTTATTTTCCCCTCATACAATTGTCATAATGAGATCATCAGTAACAAGCTGCTGTCCAGCTGTAACAGCAATGCTACCAATTGTTCCATCACATGGAGCATAGATTTCATTTTCCATCTTCATAGCTTCCATGACCATGATAAGCTGGTTTTTCTTGACCTGCTGGCCTTCCTTGACTTCAAGTCTAAGAACGAGACCTGGCATTGGGGCAAGAACCTTCTCTCCGCCGGCTACAGCCTTTGGTGCAACTGGAGCTACTGGCTCTGCTGGAGCTGGTGCTACTGGCTGTGTTGGAGCAACTGGAGTTGCCTGCTCTACTGGAGCGTTGCCGTTGACAATTGTCATAATCAAATCGTCTGCAACAAGTTGCTGACCGGTTGTTACTGCAATCTTACCAACTGTTCCATCACATGGAGCATAGATTTCATTTTCCATCTTCATAGCTTCCATGACCATGATAAGCTGGTTTTTCTTGACCTGCTGGCCTTCCTTGACTTCAAGTCTAAGAACGAGACCTGGCATTGGGGCAAGAACCTTCTCGCTTGTTGCTGGACCCTGATAGGTGGAAGTTTCAACCTGAGCTACAGGGGCTGCTTTAATTGCTGCTTCATCAATTCCAAATGCAACGCTTAGTGGATACTCAACACCGTTAACAGTTGCGTTGTTTTTGCCAAGTTTAACACCGTATGCCTTGCCGTTGACTTCAACGGTGTATTCGCCAGCCTTCTTGGCTGCTTCTTCTGCTCTGTCAATCTTTCTGACTCCGTTAACCTTGGATTTACCAGTAAGATAAAGGATACCCTTTTCCTTACAAGATGCAGCAATGAAGATGTTCTCATCTGTGACTTCAATACCATTGTCTTGAAGCATCTTTGTTGCAGCCTTGACGCCCTTAGTAGGATCTGCGTCATTAATATCAACGACTTTCTTTGTTGTTGGTTCTTTTTTAAGCTGTTCTGCAGCAATCTTTACAACTTCTGGATCTGGAGCAACTGGAGTTTTTCCAAAGTAACCAAGAACCATTTTTCCGTAACCTTCAGCAATCTTTTTCCAAGGCCCAAAGATTACGTTGTTGAAAGCCTGTTGGAAGTAGAATTGTGAAACTGGTGTAACAGAAGTTCCAAAACCACCCTTTGCAACTGTCTCGCCCATTGCTTCAACAATTTCTGGGTACTTATCCATAAGTCCGTTGTCTCTGAGCATTTGTGTGTTTGCTGTAAGAGCTCCACCTGGGAGAGGGAAGAATGGAATGTTAGGATTGACTGTTGTTGCCTCTGGTGGCAGGAAGTAATCTTTCATGCAATCTTCAAATACTGCTTCTGCTTTCTGGATTGCGTGAATATCAACTCCAAGATCATATTCTGTTCCACGAAGTGCGTGCCACATTGTGATAATATCTGGCTGACATGTTCCACCAGATGCTGGCTGCATTGAAAGATCAAGCTGGTTGGCTCCTGCCTCCAAAGCACTTACATACTGCTGTACGCAGCAACCTGCTGTATCATGGCTGTGCATTACAATTGTAATATCGTTACCAAGAAGCTTTCTAGCTCTCTTGATTGTTTCGTATACAACAGCTGGGGTTGATGTTCCAGAAGCGTCCTTGAAACAAAGACTGTCAAATGGGATTCCTGCATCAAGAATTTGTCTAAGAACATTTTCATAGAAATCTGGATCATGAGCGCCAGTTGTTTTTGGAGGAAGACTCATCATTGTGATGGTAATCTCGTGTTTGAGCCCAGCATCATGAATGGCTTTTCCGCTGTCAATGAGGTTGTTAACATCATTGAGTGCATCAAAGTTTCTGATTGTTGTCATACCATGCTTTTTAAACATCTCTGCATGAAGTTTGATGATATCTCTTGGCTGAGAATCAAGACCAACAACATTGACACCTCTTGAGAGAGTCTGCAAATTTGCATCTGGTCCTGCAACTCTGCGGAATTCGTCCATCATTTCAAAAGCATCTTCATTTGTGTAGAAGTAAAGGGCCTGGAATCTAGCTCCGCCACCTGCTTCAAAATGTGTGATTCCAGCTTTTCTTGCCGCTTCAACAGCTGGCATGAAATCTTTTGTAAAAACTCTTGCACCATAGACAGATTGGAATCCATCTCTGAATGCCGTACACATAAAATTGATTTTTTTCATTTGCCTCTGCCGTCCTTTACTCAATTTTTTGACTTTGCCACAGCGGCTGCAATGGCGGCTGCCACTTCAGCGTCCTTTGCTGCAGCTTTTGCCACTGGCTGGGCAACAGGTTCTGCAACAACTGTTGCTGGTGCAGGACTTTTGGATTCAAATTTTCTAACAATCTTGGAGACCAACTTTGTTGAGAATACAAGAATTGTTAGAAACACAAAAACGATAGCCATACCAAGGACCAAGAGAATAAGCCCGTTCTTGATCTGTGAGGTTAGCTGTTCTGCAGGTAGTTGTGCTAACAAGTACATATTAACTCCCCTTTTAGTATTGCATGGACAAAAAATTTGTCCGTAAACTGCTGCCGATATATTAGCTTTTATGGTTCAAATTTATCAAGTGGGTATCTATATATAATAATAGTATGTATTGTATGCAGACAGTTCATTCACACAGTTCATTTTTATACTTGCCCAATCACTTTTTAGGGTCTATCTTTGTTTTGGGAGGCAATTATGCCAGATGAAATGGAACTTCAAGATTTACGAATCCATGATAGGATGAGTAAGATTGATCGAAAGATTATTGTTATGAGCGGAAAAGGTGGTGTTGGAAAAAGCACCGTGACCGTTAACTTGGCCCGTGCTCTGTTGTCTATGGGTTACAAGGTAGGTGTTTTAGATACAGACATTCATGGTCCAAACATTCCTAAGATGTTTGGTTGTGAAGGTGCAATTCTTCAATCTACGGAAGATGAAACTTCTATTCTCCCTGTGTCTCCAATGCCTAATTTGAAGGTTGTTAGCTTAAGTTTTGCTGTAACATCCCCAGAACAGGCTATCATTTTTAGGGGACCTATGAAAATTAGTGTAATCAAACAATTCCTTGCAGATGTTGAGTGGGGAACTTTGGACTACCTCCTTATTGATTCTCCCCCTGGAACCGGAGATGAACAACTGACAGTGTGTCAGTCTATTCCAGATATGACTGGTTCAATTATTGTTACAACTCCTCAACAAGTGTCCATTTTGGATGTTAGAAGAAGTATTTCATTTTCAAGACAGTTGGATGTTGATATTATCGGATTAGTGGAAAATATGAGCTATCTTGTATGTCCTGATTGTGGGAAACATATTCAAGTTTTTGGAAAAGATGGCGGGAAAAAGCTTTGTGAAGAGATGGATATTCCTTTCTTGGGTGCAATTCCGTTGGAGATTGGACTACAACAGGATGAAGATGAGGGTGCTGACTGGCTTGCAGAGAATCCGGAATCGGAAAGCGCAAAAGAGTTTAAGAAGATTGCCAGCTATATTCAAGAGAATACTACCGTGGTTCATACTCCGTATGTCTCAAAGCTTTCTAGCTGTTCGCCGTCTTCTTGCGCAACTTGTTCTGCGAACTGTCCATCAAAGGGAATTCAGGAGTAATAGGAATGAGGCGTGTGACAGAATTCAGCTTTCATTCCGTGGAGAATGCACCTAATCAAGCTAGGCTTGTGTGGGAGACAACATCTAGAACCCGAGTGTATGACACTCCAATTTTTAGTATAAATAGCGTGCACAGAAAAAGTCAGGATGGAAGAGAAGGAGATTTTGTGGAAATTGAGTCTCCTCAATGGGTGAACATTGTCCCTTATTTTGTGGGAGAAGATGGAGTGCCTCGGTTTGTTATGGAGAGACAATTCCGGCATGGCTCTGACACTATCACCTTGGAGTTTCCAGCTGGCTTGGTAGAAAAAGGTGAGAGTCCTAGAGATGCCGGACTGCGAGAGCTTGAGGAAGAAACGGGGATTGTTGCCCATTCTTTTAAGTTTATCGGCTCTGTTTGTCCAAATTCAGCGTTCATGAATAATAGTGCTAATTTTTTTCTTGCAGAAGACTTGGAGATAGTCCATGCTGAAGACGAGCGCAAATTAGATAAAAATGAGGAAATAGACATTATCTCAATTCCTGTTTCCGAGGTTCTAGAAAAGCTTGGTACTGGCGAAATGGATAACGGCATAATGGTGATGTCTGGTTTCTTTTTCTTGCGTGAAGCAAAGAAGCGTGGTATGAAGATTGAATGAGTGGGGTTTTAAAAACCCTTGAGCATGCAGAATTTGGAGTGTGTTATGGCAGAAAAGAATCACATGATTAGACTGGATAGTAAGAATACAACGTACATTATTAGAATTACTGAAACTGGGCATCTTGAGAATATCTACTATGGAAGAAAACTCAAGCAGGATGCTTGTGTTGAGGCTTTAATAAAACCAAGAGAAATTGCTATGGGGACTGGAGTTGCCTATTCTGAAAAAGATCCTTTAATGTTTCTTGAAACAGCCTGCCTTGAAACCAGTACTCCAGGTAAGGGGGATTATAGAAGTCCGGCTGTTGTGGTTGAGTACGGCAAAGGTCTTCAAACCTTAGACTTTGTTTATAAAGCTCACAGAATTATTAAGGGAAAGCCTTCTAGATTTGAACATTTTGCAGAGTCTTATGCAAACGAAGAAGAGGCCACAACATTGGAAATTCAGTTGGAGGATAAGGTTGTTCCTATCATTCTTCAACTTAATTACACTGTATTTGTCAATTGTGATACAATAGTCCGTTCTTGTACCTTGACCAATAAAACTACTAGTTCCGTGCTTATTCAGAACATGGCAAGCCTTCAAATGGATTTTGCTGATACAAATTGGAATGTTGTTAGCTTTGATGGTGCTTGGGCAAGAGAGCGTATAATTTCAAGGCAAAAGTTGAGACCTGGAAAATTTGAGATTAGCTCAAGAACAGGTGTTAGTAGTGCTTCTCATAATCCTTGTATCTTCCTTGAAAGGCCTAATTGTAGTCTAAATCATGGAGATTGTTATGCTTTTAACTTAATCTACAGTGGCAATCACAGAGAAGTTATAGAATCTTCTCCTTACGGTTACACAAGATTCCAAACAGGGATTAATCCAGAAACATTTAGTTGGAAGCTTTTTGCTGATCAAAGTTTCACCACGCCCGAAGCTGTCATGACTTTTTCTTGTTTTGGTAACAATGGTGCCAGTGCCAACTTCCATTCTTTTGTTAATAACCACATTGTAAGGGGCAATTGGAAATTCAGAGAGCGCCCTGTTCTTTGTAATAACTGGGAAGCCACTTATTTCAACTTTACAGAAGCAAAGATTCTAGACTTGGCCAAGTGTGCTAAAGATCTTGGGGTTGAGCTTTTTGTTCTAGATGATGGTTGGTTTGGAACTCGTGATGATGATACCTCAAGTTTAGGAGATTGGAATGTAAATACAAGAAAACTTCCGGGAGGACTATCAAAGTTAAGTGCTAAGATTCATAAGTTAGGTCTTATGTTTGGCATTTGGGTTGAACCGGAGATGATTAGCAAACGAAGTCTTCTGTTTGAAAAGCATCCTGATTGGCGCGTTTCAATTCCTGGCAGGGAGCCATCTGTTGGAAGAAACCAGTATATTCTTGATTATACGAGAAAAGAGGTAAGAGATTACATTGTAGATGCAATGTCAGAGGTCTTTAGTCTTGGTTCTGTTGACTATGTTAAATGGGATATGAATAGAACTTTCTCGGATTTCTATAGTGCTACTCTTAATAACATGGGGGAGTTCTCTCATAGGTATGTCTGTGGTCTCTATGAGGTATTTGATCGTCTAGTTCAGGCATTTCCAAACATTTTATTTGAAGGTTGTGCGTCTGGAGGGAATCGTTTTGACTTGGGCATTCTTTGCTATATGCCTCAAATTTGGACTAGCGATGATACTGATGTTTACTGTAGAACTTACATTCAAAACGGTACTTCTTATGGCTATCCTATTGCAACTATGGGCGCACATGTATCTGCATCTCCAAACCATCAAACCCTAAGATGTAGCGATATTGAATCGCGTTTTAATGTTGCGGCTTTTGGAATCTTTGGTTACGAGATGGATTTAACTTCATTAAGTGCCCAACAGAAAGCAATTGTTAAAGCTCAAATTGAGTTCTATAAAAACCACAGAGCACTACTTCAATTTGGTAGGTTCTTCAGGCTTGACGAGCCAGAAGGTGAAGGAGGAAACACTAGGTGGGTTGTTACTAATTTGGACTTGAGCGAGATGATTGTTCTTGATTTTCAGGCTCTCAATCAGCCAAATTCTGGCCAAGATGTGCTACGAATTCCATTTGCTCGTCCAGATTATGATTATGAAGTTGTTTCTAGACCACAAAAGATTAGTCTTGAGGTTTTTGGGAGTTTAATTAACATGATTGCCCCCGTGAACATTTCAAACAATGGTAAGGTTAAGAAAATTTTGGATGAAAGTTACATGCTTAAGAGCGAAGACGAACACCACATTGTTTCTGGTGATGTTTTGGCCTATGGCGGAATTAATCTTTCTCCGCAGTTTAGTGGAACAGGATACAATGGTAAAGTTAGGGTTCTGGGCGACTTTGGCTCAAGACTTTATTACATAGCAAGAATAGAGAAAGTTCAGAAGTGAGAAGGTGAAGAATGAGAGATTTTTGATGCCTATTTTTTGCGCCTATTGCAACACATTTTCTTTTCTGTTATTGTAGTAGAGCAAATTGGTGCTGTACCCAAGCGGTCTAAGGGGGCGGTCTGCAAAACCGTTGTTCACCGGTTCAAATCCGGTCGGCACCTATTAAAAGCCTTCCTTTTGGAGGGCTTTTTTTTGGATTTGATTTATTGTGTTTGATTTATTGTGTTTAGCATGGATGCACCACGTACTTGAGCTTGTACGGCAGCACACATGATAGCGTGGAGGCATTATGGACAATCCTACTTCAGAAAAAAAGAAACCAACTTTTTCAAATGAGCTTGCATATCTAATTGGCATGGTTTTTGTCGCCTTTGGAGTGGCATGTATGGAAAAGGCAAATTTTGGAGTCTCTATGGTGGTAGCTCCGGCATATCTGCTCTATCTAAAGCTTTCTCCAATATACTCCTTTTTTACTTTTGGTATGGCAGAATACACTTTGCAAGCCGTTCTTTTGGTTATAATGATAATTATACTCCGTAAATTTAAACTGTCTTACTTCTTTTCTTTTGTTACTGCGGTTCTCTATGGTTTTACTTTAGATTTATGCATGCTAGTGCTTAGGCCTCTTGATGCTAGCTTTGTTTGTATTAGAATTGTCCTTTACTTGGTTGGCATGTTCCTTTGTTCAATAGGAATTTCTCTTTTCTTTCATTCTTACATTTCTCCTGAGGTATATGAGCTCTTTGTTAAAGAAGTTTCTAAGAAGATTGGAATGAACATAAATAAATTCAAGACTGTCTATGACTGTTCCAGTTGTTTAGTGAGTATAATCCTTTCTTTTTCCTTTTTTGGATTTGGTCACTTTGAGGGAATTAAATTTGGTACCGTTATATGCGCCTTAATCAACGGATCTCTCATAGGCCTTGTTTCAAAATTTTTAGAAAGCAAGTTTGAATTCAAAGACTGTCTTACCTGGCGCAAGTTCTTTGAGTAGTACAGAGGTTTATATTCACTAGAACAGTATTGCAGTAGCAATTGAGAAGTAGATTAGTAGGGATAGAGCATCAACAATGGTTGTGATAAAAGGACTGGCCATGACGGCTGGGTCAAAGCCTATCTTTTTAGCAAAGAGAGGTAATGTACAACCAATTAGCTTGGCAATTATTACGGTTACACACATTGTGAGGCTAACTACAAGCGCTACTACAATTGATACAGATTCATTTCCAAATAAAAGTCCATCTACAAGCATTATCTTTGCGAAACAAGCAACTGCTAGGGCAAGACCACACATAAAGGATGTAGCAAGTTCCTTCGTAATTACTTTCCAAATATCGTTGAATTCAACTTCTCCAAGCGAGAGGGCTCGAATGACGGTAACAGAAGATTGCGATCCAGAGTTTCCACCTGTGTCCATTAACATAGGGATAAAAGCGGTGAGGACAACGTGGACAGCCAGGGCTGTTTCAAAGTTTGTGATAATCAAACCTGTGAAAGTAGCACTTACCATGAGGATCATAAGCCAAGGAATTCTGTGTTTGAAAAGCTCCCATGGAGAAGTTCTTAAATACGTTTTCTCGTAAGGCGTCTGTCCTGACATGATGGTAATATCTTCCGTTGCCTCTTGAACCATAACATCCATGGCATCGTCAAATGTTACAATACCAACCATTCGATTATCGCTGTCTACAACAGGAAGGGCAAGCAAGTTATACTTGGATAGCATTTTGGCTACTTCTTCTTGGTCCATCTTTGTGGTTACAGTAATAAGGTTAGTTTCCATAACGCTTTCTACAGTGGCGCTGTCGTCCTTTGCAAGCATAAGACTTTTGGCTGAGACCGTTCCTAGAAGGCGGTTAAAAGAGGATAGTACATAGCAAGTGTAGATAGTTTCTTTATCCACACCGGTTTCTTTAATGCGCTTGAAGGCTTCGCTAATTGTCATATTTGCACGCAGAGAAACGTATTCGGTTGTCATTATTGAACCGGCCGAATTCTCTGGATAGCGCAAGATTTCGTTGATGTCGCGACGTTTTTCAGGGGTGACTTGTTTGAGAATTCTGCTCACAACGTTTGCAGGCATTTCTTCAACAATGTCTACCGTATCATCAACGTACATCTCATCTAGAACTTGCTTAAGTTCTGTATCGGAGAAACCTTTAATGAGGAGTTCTTGATTTTCCGGATCCATCTCAACAAAAGAATCGGCGGCAAGAGCCTTTGGAAGAAGCCTAAACATAATAGGCAGTTGTTCTTCTGTTAGATCATCAAAAATTGCTGCGATATCGGATGGATTCATGGTGATAAGAATATCTTTCACTGAAGAATATTTCTTGTTTTCCACCAATGTTTTAAGAGTACTTTCCAATGTTGCAGTTTGCTGAGCCATATGCAACCTCCCTGGCTTTAGGAAAAGTCAGAGTTGGAAGAGTCGCCAATGCAGAATGATTGCGTTCAATACTCGTGAGTTTTTCAACAACAAATAGGACCCAAAAGGAGGTTTGTACCGAGCGGAACGGGATCTGGATCTGCATATAAGCTACTACTACCAGCTTCCATGACAATTCCTCCTTTTTGTGAAGACATTACGGGGCACAAGACCCTGAGAAAAGAGTATATCGAATCAACGAATTGACTTCAAGACAACTTTACGAAAAAGAACTTACGAAAGTTGTGAACGCAGGCCTTCTTTAGCATTATCTAAAGCACCTTGATACTGCGCTTCGAGTTTCTTGAGATTCTGCTGAATCAGTTGTGTGTACTGTTTAGAATTGAAGGCTTCAGGGTTTTCTTGCATTGCTTGCTGTACCTGTTCTTGCATTCTTTGAATAAAATCATCTCTGTGCTTTACGTACTGCGCAAAGAGCTCACCAATTTGCCTGATAGATGAAATGGCTTGACTATTTTGGTCTGCAATCAATACAACTAAGGCCACAATTCGCTCAAAACGCATCTCGTACATGTCATCACTTGGCAATCCCAAGTTTGAGAATATTGTATTAACAATGCCTTTTTTAACAATAGCCAGTTCATCTCCCGAATAAGAATTATACTTCCCTGCAAGCTCCTCGTCCGACATCTGGGCATCATTTAAATACTTACCAGCCAAGGCCATGCCTTCCTTTTCCAGCACGCCAGCTCTATACTTACTCTCGTCAATCTCTATATCTTTGGTCTTTTCTAGCGCCAATTCCCACGCTGATTTAATTCGTGACATATTTTTACCTCTATCTCTGAAGATACCGATTTTTCTCGCAATGGACAACATTTGATAATAAGGATATCTTCTATCCAAGGAATAAAAGTCAAGGATAAATAGTTATGGACAAGCTCTATTACAAAGACACCTATCAGAAAGAGGTAAAGTGCACGGTAGTTGAAGTTTTTAAGAAAGAAAACCACACAGAAGTACTGACAGATTGCACAATCTTTTACCCAGAATGCGGAGGACAACCCGGCGATAGAGGTTCCTTAGGGTCTTATAAAGTCATAAATACAAAGAAAACAGAAAACGGAGATTCTCTTTTGATTGTTGAAAACCCTAATAAAGATGAGTGTCCAATAAAACCAATAGAAGTAGGTGAGTACTTAAATTTAAAATTGGATTGGTCTCATAGATACAAGTTTATGGTGATGCATACAGCCCAACACATGCTATCTGGAATTCTTTTCACCAAATTTGATATTGGAACAGTAGCAGTACACCTTGGGGACGAATATTTGACAATAGAAACCAACCAAGCGGATATTTCTGAAACAGTAGTGGAAGGCTTAGTTGAAGCTGCCAATAATGCAATCATGGAAAGCCATCCAATATTGTACCATGAAATGAGCCATACAGAAGCAGAAGCCTTGGGGTTAAGAAGATCAATTAAGGTTGAAGGCGATGTCCGCATTGTGGAAATCCAAGATATTGATAGGATTGCTTGTGGTGGAGTTCATGTGGCAAAAACTTCAGAAATAAGACTTATCTATTGCATAGGGCATGAAAACATAAGAGGTCATGTAAGATTATACTTTAAATGCGGAGAAGAGGCATTTTCTTATGCAATGAAAAGTTTAAAACTTCAAGAGGAACTTTGTAGTAAGTTAACCTGCGCGCCATCAGATCTTTTACCTAAGATTGAAAACCTAAATAACAGCCTAAATCAACTGACACATGAAAAAAAAGAACTAGATAAAATGGTTTCAGGCTATCAAATTGAAAAAAATCTAAAAGAAGATATTGTTGCATTTATTGTTGATAACAATTGTGACTTGCAAGGTTTCCAACATGCTTCTAATAATTATGAAAACCTTGCAATGTGTGTTGTCAAAGTAGAAAAAGATAGAAGCCTTTGGGTGATTGCATTAAAAGGAAAATATGAGAAAAAAGACTTTAATGAGTTAAGAAAAACACTTTTCCCTACAATTGGCGCAAAAGGTGGTGGAAAAGCACCACTTTATCAAGGGGCTGCGAATACAACAGATAAAGAAGCCCTTAAAACATTTCTTAATTCTTTTGAGAGCTTTGTTCGAGACTAGGTTTTATGCGAGCCAAGTTTTAAAACAACTCAGTTATAGCCTTAGCGCAATCTTCTGCATTTGGAATGATTGAAAGCTCAAGATCCTTTGAGAAAGGAACTGGGGTGCATTTACCACCCTTATGAACAATTGGTGCCTTAAGAGATTTAAAAGTTTCAGGGTCAGAGCAAATCTCTGAACACACCTGTGAACTTATCCCACCAAAAGCATTGGGATCTTGAATTAAGGCAACTTTGCCAGTTTTTTGAATTTCGGAGAAAATAGTTTTTTTATCAAGAGGCTTTAAGGTACAAAGATCAACAACCGTGGCCTCAATTCCATCCTTAGAAAGCAAAGAAGCCGTTTTTAATGCCGTTTGAACTGCCCTTGAGTAAGAAATAATTGTAACATCTTTACCTTGTCTCAGTACCTTTGCTTTTCCAATTGGAAGAGGTTCATTCTCAATAAAGCCTTCCATGCCATAAAGCAACTTATGCTCAAAAAACAAGACTGGATTATTATCTCTTATTGCAGCTCTAAGAAGATAGTAAGCATCTGAAGGACAAGAAGGAGCTACCATTTTTAAGCCAGCACTGTTTTGAAAAAGAGCCTCTGGACTTTGTGTGTGCTGAGCCCCATGACCTGTTCCGCTACCTTCTGGAAGCCTAACCGTGATTGGGCAACAGAACTGCCCTCCGCTCATGAAATGGGTTTTGGCAGCATGGTTAACAATTGGGTCAAAGATTAGAGTAAAGAAGTCTGCGTACATGATTTCCACAACAGGTCTAAGACCCATCATAGCAGCCCCAACAGCCATTCCTGTGAAACCTTCTTCTGAAACTGGAGTGTCAATGACTTGATTTGGAAAGTTCTTGTATAAATCTCCCGAGACTTTAAAACAGCCCCCATAAACTCCAACGTCTTCTCCTAAAAGAAGGACATTTGGATCTAAAGCCATTTCATCTGCAAGAGCTTGTCTTAATGCTTCGCGGAATGTTAGTTTACTCTGCATAGACCATACCCTCCACGTCTTTAACACTTAGTTTATCGGAACTCTTATCTAAGGCTAAATTTGCCATTCTTTCAATGTATGCATGACATTGATCTTCTATCTCTGTAATTTCGTTAGTAGAAAGATAGCCTAATTTTATAAGTTTATGCTCAAAAAGCGTGATAGGATCTCTTTTGAGCCATTGTTCTTCTTCTTGAGCTGTTCTATATAAACGCCTATCACTCTTAGAATGTCCCTTTGTTCTATAGGTTAAGACTTCTAGAAGATAAGGACCTTTGCCTGAACGAATATAAGAAAGAGCTTCTTTTGAGGCCTCATAGACAACCTCAACATCATTACCATCAACTGTTTTTCCTGGTATTGTGTATGCTTCAGAGCGTTGAGCTATGGAGTTAATGCTAATCATCTTGTCACTTGATGCAGACATTCCATAGTGGTTGTTTTCACAGTAAAAGAGAATTGGCAACTTCCAAATTGATGCTATATTCATGGACTCATGAACAGAACCTCTGCTAGAAGCTCCATCTCCAAAGATAGCAACAGCAACATTCTTAGCAGGAACAATAGGATATTCTTTAGGGTTGCCAAAAGATGAAGCACAAAAGCCTGCATTTCCAACAGCTTTAAATTTCTCAGAGAAAGCTATACCTGTGGCAAGAGGAACGCCAGATCCAACAACAGCAGAAGATCCAAGATTCCAATGAAGTTTGTCTGGCATGTGCATGCTGCCACCAAGGCCTTTTGCTAGTCCATGTATAGAGCCAAACATCTCACTAAACATGGCAAAGGGGTCACTTCCTCTACAAATTGTAAAGCCGTGACATCTGTGAGTTGGAACAATCCAATCTCCATCCTCCAAGGCAACACAAAGGCCAGCTTGAGAAGCTTCTTGACCATTAGCCAAGTGGGTAGTTCCATGAATCAAGCCGGCCTTGAATAGTTGCTCGGTTTTCTCTTCAAAAAACCGAGAGTTCAGCATTTTTTTAAAAAGTTCTAATGCAACATCTTTATTAATCAAAGCAAACAGTCTAGGTCAATCTCTGCGACTACAGTAGGCATGCCACAGCCCCAACTTTCAAGAACAGCTGGATGCACCTCGCCAAAGATTCCAACCTTTTCTCCCTTCACAATAATCTCAGCGCATCTACCAGGAATAAATCTAGGATCATTCTCTGGAACTCTTAAAGTATACTCTACTTTTAAGAAATACATAAGGGTATTAATGAAACTGTTAACTTCATTAAAACCAACGCTTACATCAGCAGACATAAATCCAAGATTATTACGGGTAACGGTTCCGCTATTGTCAGATGGTTCAAGGAAGGCAACCTTACCAACTTCAAAGATGTTGTGTGGATATGTTGCATGACCTGAAACGCTTTCACTTTCAAGAAGAGAAGGGATAATTGATGGCCTAACAGCTTCAAAGTTTTCAGACATTGGATTGGCAATCATGATGACTTTATCGCCAGAAATGTGCATGTTATCAACATATTCACGTCTACTGCCTAAATAATTGTACATCATTTCTTGGAAACCCATTCCAATCATAATGTCTTTGACTTTTCTTCCAAGTTCCTCAGCAGGAGTAAGACGCCCAACTGTGAAGTCCCTTGGAATTGTAGGAATAAAATTTTCAAGACCATAGCCAACCATTACATCTTCAACTACATCAACAGCGTGGAGGAAGTCGTTTCTGTATTCAGGACAGGTAATGTAAATTGTGTTACCCTCTGATACACTGTAAACTCCCATTCTGAGTAAAGCTTGTTTAGCTTCTTTGGCTGAAATCTTTTCTCCAAGAGTTTTGTGAATCTGCTCAACAGTACAACTTTGAGAATCTTGGAAGTAGTAAGGAACTGTGATTTCTTTGCCAAACTCGGTTTCATAAGGATAGACAACTTTAATAGGCTCAATTGTAAAACCTAAATCTGCCATATCACAGGCCATAATTGAAGCACAAAGCAATACATCTTTGAGAACTGTTCCTGACATTTCAACAAAAAGATCTTTATCTCCAACTTTAACAGCACCAACTCTTGAACTGTTAATTATTGGAGGCATAGAGAGGGCTTCACCACTGTTGTCATAAAGGTAAGGATATACTGGGCTGTCTTTAATAATATAGCCGTATTCTTTTCCTTTTGGATGCTGTTCACAAATCTGACGTAATGTTAAATCTTCTTCCATGTGAAGTGGAACAAAGTGAGTTTTGTCAGGATCTGCTCCGTCATAGTGGATAGGATACTGAATGAAATCATTTCTATAGATGCCCATAGCAATTGACTTTCTCTTTCTTCCAAAGTTCCAGCAAAGTTTTTCTTGACTTTGAATTAAAGTAAGAAGAATCTCTTCATCAACCTCTTTTCCTATTGCTACAAATCCACAAGAGAAAGGTCTAACTTCTTTGGCTCTAGGTCCAATATGAAGTTCGCGCCCTTTGTTATCGGCTGTATAAACCTTGGAAGAGAAGAAGTCGTACTGCCGTGGAGATGGGTTGTCGTAGTTTTTAAGCAACCTAGCTAGACCCATTGCGGACCAGAGATCAGGCCTATTGGTGTCGTTAAGCTCTATTTTCAAGACATGATTTTCTGTGTCATGACCATCTAGCTCGGCCTTTGCTCGAGGGAAAATTTCCTCAAGCTCGGAATCCGAGTACGGACGACCCATAAGACCATAAAACATTTTTTCGGTAGTTTCAAACTTAGGCATTAGTTTCCCCTCCTTGTTCTTACGCTTTCAATGTTTGGAGTGAACAAATCCCTTATATCGTTAATTCCAAGATGCATCATTGCCATGCGGTCAATTCCAAGACCCCAAGCAAGGACCGGCTCATCAATTCCAAGAGATTTTGTGACTTCTGGCCTGAAGATTCCTGAGCCACCAAGTTCAAACCAACCTAGAACGGGGTGTTTAATATGAATTTCAATAGAAGGTTCTGTAAATGGGAAGTATCCAGGGACATACTTAAAATCTGTTGCCCCTGCAATTTCCGTTGCGAACATCTTGAGAAGCCCGAGTAAATCTTTGAGGTTTGCTTCTTTTCCAATGACAATGCCTTCTGTTTGGAAGAAATCTGCACCATGGGTTGCATCAACTTCATCAAATCTAAAGCAACGAACAACTCCAAAATACTTTCCTGGCACCTTGGCTTTTGTGAGCTGGTGAGCAGAGAGAACCGTTCCCTGACTTCTTAGCACTTGTCTTCTAGTAAATTCATGGTCGAATTTGTACTGCCAACCACGAGAACCTGTATTTCCACCATTTTCATGTGCGTTTGCAATATTTGTAAGCCAAGGCTCTTCAATTTTCTTGCAATGACGGGGTTCTTTTACATAGTAGACATCGTGAATATCTCTTGCACTATGGAATTGAGGCATGAAAAGAGCATCTCCATTCCAGAATTCGTTTTCTACCAGTGGTCCATCAAATTCCTCAAAGCCTAAGTCTGTGAGCTTATCTTTTACCCATTGAATGTAATTCCCATAAGGATTGTGTCGGCCAGGAATTAGTCTTGAGACAGGGGCATCAAGGCCGTACGGGCGGAAACTTGCATTCTTCCAAGACCCCGATGCCAAAATTTGCGGGGTGAGAACTCCAATTTCCTCTCCAGTTATATTTGCATTGATGACTGCTTCTTTTGCTTTTTCGCCTGCCTCTGTGAGCTTGTAAATTACTTCCTCACGCTCAATTACCTTGTAAGGACTTCCCACAGCACCACGCTTTTTTGAAATTTTTGCCATCAAGGCTTTTTCTCTTTCTGTCAAAGAGGCCTCGTCCAATGCACCAGAAAGCCCTTTTTTCAAGAGCTCTGCAGTTTCTACAACATCCTCTGGTAACTTGTTGTCTTTGATATAGGCCTTGTTTTCATTATTCATGGCACAGGTTCCAGCCTTGGACAGCATTCCATACGCGGATCCTATATCGCTCTTTTCTAGTCCGATTTTTTCAGCAATCTCCGGCAAAGAAAGGGCCTGGCCTGAGCCAAGAAGGTTAAATATTCTCTGAGCAGGAGTGCCTTTTTCTGCCTGTTCTTTTCCTAAATCTGTCAGCTCATACTGAACAATTGTCTTTCTGCTTGTTTCAACCAAAAGGCCTTTTGCACTCAACCAGCTGAAAGCTTGGTTGCACTGACCAATCTTATAATCAAGTTCTGCAACAATCCTGTCTGCTGTAATTTCACTTGAAAGGTCAACGTGCCTAAGCAACTTCACTTCTAGTGGGTGAAGGTTTTTTACATCTAAATCCATATAATGCCACCGCAAAAAGTAGTTTTTCCCTATAATATATTTAGTCGTGGAAAATGAAAAGTATTTGCATCAAGTAACCTTGTGTAAGCAATGTAAAAAAAGACAGTAAAAACAGCATTGCAGAAATTTTTAAAATATGATAGTTTACTGCTCGTTTTAAGGGTTAAAATGATAGTTTTTTTACTGAAGGTTAAAGAGTTAAGAAAATGACAACAGAATTATCAAAAATGAGAAATATCGGGATTAGTGCTCACATAGATTCCGGTAAAACCACACTTAGTGAGAGAATTCTTTTCTATTGCAACAGAATTCATGCAATCCATGAAGTTCACGGGAAAGATGGCGTTGGCGCCACAATGGATAGCATGGAGCTTGAAAGAGAGAGAGGCATAACCATTGCAAGTGCAGCAACCAGTGTCAACTGGAAGGGTTATGAAATAAACGTTATAGATACTCCGGGTCACGTAGATTTTACAATTGAAGTTGAGAGATCTCTTAGAGTCTTGGATGGTGCTATCTTGGTGCTGTGTTCCGTTGGTGGTGTTCAGAGTCAAAGCATTACTGTAGATAAGCAAATGGATCGTTATCACGTACCACGTATTGCTTTCATTAACAAGTGCGACAGAGTTGGTGCAAATCCGCTTAACGTAGTAAAGCAAATGAGAGAAAAACTTAATCTCAATGCTGTTCTCATGGAGCTTCCAATAGGCCTTGAGGATAACTTTGAGGGTGTTGTTGACTTGGTTAATATGAAGGCCATTTATTTTGATGGTCCAAACGGGAGTATCCTCAGAGAAGAAGAGATTCCAGCATCAATGATGGACGAAGCGCTTGAAAGAAGAGAGATGCTTATTGAAGCAGCTTCAGACTTTTCTGATGATCTTATGAATATGGTTCTTGAAGGTGAAGAACCTTCAGTTGAGATGGTTGAAGAAGCTATCAGAAAAGGAACGCTTTCTTTGCAAATGTGTCCTGTTTACGTGGGTTCTGCCCATAAAAATAAGGGTATACAGCCATTATTGGATGCTGTTACTAAATATTTGCCAGAACCAAGAGACGTTGTAAACAAGGCTCTTGACCTGGATAACAATGAGCAAGAAGTTGTTCTTGAAGCTGATCCTGCCAAGCCACCAGTAGTTCTTGCATTTAAGCTTGAAGATGGTCAGTATGGACAGCTTACTTATATTAGAGTCTACGAAGGAAAGATTAGGAAGGGTGATGAACTTTACAATACAAGAACACGAAAAAAGTTCCGCATTGGAAGACTTATCAAGATGCACGCTTCTGAAATGGAAGATATCAGTGAGGTTTCTTGTGGCGATATTGCAGCTCTCTTTGGTATTGATTGCGCTTCCGGTGACACCTTCTGTGGAAGTGGTGTTAACTATGCAATGACATCAATGTACGTCCCAAATCCTGTTATTAGTTTGGCTATTTTCCCAAAGGATAAAAAGAGTCAGGATAACATGAGCAAGGCAATTAACCGCTTCATGAAGGAAGACCCAACATTCCAGTGTTATACAGATCCTGAAAGCAATCAAACCATCATCAAGGGGATGGGAGAACTTCACTTGGATGTCTATGTTGAGAGAATGAGAAGAGAGTATAAGTGTGAAGTTGAGGTTGGCAAACCTGAAGTTGCTTATCGTGAAGCTATCACACAGCATGCAGACTTCAACTACACTCACAAGAAGCAAACTGGTGGTAGTGGTCAATTCGCAAGAGTTGCCGGTTACATTGAGCCAATTTTGGTTGCTCCAAATTCAGATGAAGAGCAGAAAGACTTTGAGTTTGTTAATGAAATCAAGGGGGGTGTTATTCCTACCGAATACATTCCTTCTTGCGAGAAGGGTTTCTTAACCGCAATGAAGAAAGGTCCACAACTTGGGTTCCCAATTGTTGGAGTACGTTGTTGTATTAACGATGGTGCTTGGCATCCAGTTGACTCTTCTGATATGGCTTTCCAAACTGCTTCAATTGCCGGTTTTAAGGAAGCCTTTGCAAAGGCAAAGCCTGCAATTCTTGAGCCTATCATGAAGGTTGAGGTTGAAGGTCCATCTGAGTTCCAAGGTGCAATCTTTGGCTCTATTAACCAAAGAAGAGGTATGATTGTCAGCTCATCTGAAGATAACAATATTTGTACTGTTGATGCTGAAGTGCCTCTTGCAGAGATGTTTGGATACTCTACAGCGTTACGTTCAATAACCCAAGGTAAGGCAGAATTTACAATGGAAGTTTGCAGGTATGCTAAGGTTCCAACCACAATTGCAGAAGAATTGAAGAAAAAAGCGGCAGAGAAAGTAAAAAAGTGATAAAATTTTAGGTAATTAAAGAGGTTTTTGCATAAACCTCTAAAATCTACGGAGTAAAGAATGGAAGTTGAGGAATTAATCAAAAATAGTCCTATAAGAGTTTTTGAACAGTCAATTAATGGTGGTCTTGGTCGTGGTAACTTGGGCGTTATTGCCTCTCGTCATGGAGTTGGAAAGACCGCCTGTATGGTTCACCTTGCAATTGACAAACTCTTAAGAAACGAGAACGTTATTCATGTTTCCTTTGGTGCAAATGTTGAGCATATCATGGGCTGGTACAAGGAAGTCTTTAGAGAAATCACAGACTTTAAGAGTCTTGATGATGCATTTGATGTGTATCAAACAATTAGAACTAACAGAGTTATGATGAATTTCTCCCAAGAAAATGTTGGAGTTGATAAGATTCTGCTTAGCCTAAAGACTCTTATTGAGCAGGGTTCTTTTAAAGCTGATGCTGTTTTCTTTGATGGATATCAATATACACTTGCTTCTTCAGAAGATATCAAGAAGATTAAGAAATTTGCTCAGGAAATGAACATTGAAGTATGGTTCTGTGTCTCTCCTGTTGGTCGTGATTCAAAGTGCAATGAATATGGTATACCTGAAGGTCTGAATGCTTATCTTGATGACATAGATGTTCTTGTTGGCCTTCATTACAACGACGAAAAGAGCAGAGTTATTATGACAGTTGTTCAAGATCATCACAAAAAAGTGCCACATCCAACTGGTGTAGCACTTGATCCTAAAACAATGTTAATTTGCGAATAATTTTTTGTTAGATTTTAAGGCGCTGTTTAGTGCCTTAAAATTTTGTGTGACATTACGCTCTTCCGTAGAGCGTGATGTATTCGTGTAATCTGTTTAACTTCCACTCTTCAAGATTACTTGGGTTCATTCTCCAAGACCAATTGGAAGAACCTACCGTTGAAGGCTCATTCATTCTGGCACTGTTATCTAATCCCATAATATCTTGCATTGGGAAAATGACGTAATTAGCAGAACTTGCCAGCTGAGTACGCATCATCTGCCACACTACTTCATTGTCTGGGCACTGAAGATACCTTCTAATAAGGTCTTTATAGGCGTCACTTTGCCAGTTATACCAACCTTGGGTTGTTTCGTTATCATGTGTTCCTGTATAAACTACGCAATTTTTTTCATAGTTATGTGGTAAGTATGCGTTGGTGGTGTCAAAACTTCCTTTTGAGAGATCAAAAGCAAACTGATATATTTTCATGCCCGGAAACCCGCTATCTTCTCTGAGCTTATGAACTTCAGGGGTTAAGAAGCCTAAATCCTCTGCAATAATATTCATACCCTTAAAATGCCCAAGCAGTTTCATTCCCGGACCGGGCATCCATTTGCCATTTACAGCAGTTGTCTCTCCGGCTGGAGTTTCCCAATAGGACTCAAAACCCCGGAAATGGTCTATTCTAAGGATGTCTACCATTTTGAAAGTGCTTTGGACTCTACTTTTCCACCAAGCAAAGTCATCTTTTTCATGTTCTTTCCAGTCATAAACTGGATTGCCCCAAAGTTGGCCGGTAGGGCTGAAGGCATCTGGTGGACAGCCAGCCATAGCTGTTTGATTTCCCTTTGCATCAAACTTGAAGAGTTTTCTATTTACCCAAACATCTACGCTATCACTTGCAGCAAAGATTGGCAAATCTCCTACAATTTGAATTCCGATGCTATTGGCAAATTTATGCAGGGAATTCCATTGTGTAAAGAAGAAATACTGTAGGGCTTTGATAACTTCAATATTAAATGAAAGCTCTTTTGTCCATTTTGCTATGGCAGCTTTCTTCCTGTTTTTAATGTCATCTGGCCAAAGAAACCAACGTGAGTCGTTGAAATGACTTGTGAGACTTTGATACAAAGCATAGTCATCTAGCCACCATACATTTTCTGTGCAAAAGGTAACAAATTCCGCATCTGTGCCATGTTTTTGAATGAATTGTTCAGCTATTTTTCCTAAATAGGAAAGTTTGTGTTCAAAAACAGACGGATAGTCAACTCGTGCAAATGGATCTTTGCATGGGTCTGGATAGTCAAGAGAGATATCGGAAAAGAGCTCATTTAATGATCTAATGTCTATGAGCAGTTCGTTTCCTGCAAAACATGAGCGAGAGGAATATGGAGAAGCCCCATATCCAGTTGGTCCAAGAGGTAAAATTTGCCAAAGATGAATGCCCGCTTGGGACATAATTTTAAGAATCTTTCTTGCTTCAATTCCTAAATCGCCAATTCCATAAGGGGATGGAAACGATGTGGGATGAAGTAAAACACCACAAAGTCGTTTAGTTTTTTGCATGCTTAAAACTATA
>CAVJIN010000002.1:0-81441 GCA_963649615.1 bacterium | reverse complement strand
GTTAAAATCACTCATGAATAAAATCTATAAATAAAAAATTGAAACGTCAAACTTGTAAGATAACAAAAGTTCAAGGTCCCATGCAAAACACGGGACCTTGAAGGAATGGATCAATATTTATTGCTTAACTAAGATGCCTGCTCTTACAAAAGTTATACCATCAACGACAATTTCAACTTTTGGAAACAAAACAGGTTTTGTAACAGGAATTACACCATCTTTTGTACAAATGACTGTGTCTTCACTCTTTGTTCCAGTTATGGAAGGGTTCCAACAAAAAGCTTGATGAGCAGCTATGGTTCCGGGTGTTGTGAAGTCAACTCTATAATCACGTCCAGCGTAACCAATTGGACCACCTTGGTGATGTTTATTAAATTCCTCCCCATAGCCTAGATCTTCATATGTTTTTTTACCGGCTTCAAGAGCAGAAACATAAGTTGAACCTGGTTTACAAGAAGCCATGTATGTGCAGTCTATAATTTGATTTGCTTTATATTGTGCAAGTAGTTCAGAGCTTGGCTCAACAAAGTAAACGTATCTTGTTAAACAAATTACAAGACCATTTCTTCTAAAGTTACCACCAATTTGAACCTTCTCTTTAACACATTTAGAAGTTGGTAATGGATGTCTGTATGAAGAAATACGCTCGTCAGCAGCAACCATACAAGAAAGCATTTCAAGCCCAACGCTTTCCATTTTTTGCATGATAAGACCTGCAATCTTGTATTCGCTATCCCCTACTTTGATTTCCATTCCGGCTTGTTCAATTGCAAGAGATGCATCCTCACCTATTCTAACATACCGTTTTATTTCATCTTCTGTTAAATCATAGCGTAATGACTTAATCTCATTTGCAAGATTTGATGTGTCATAACCAACTTTTCCAGAAGGAACCAAATCTGCTATGGTTCTATCTTGGAAAGAAGTATCATACCAAACACTATATTTAAGCTCAAAACCCAGATCTTCTAAATGTTCTTCATTTTTCATTCTTGGAGCTTCAATATTATTAGTTATGGCATATAACTTATCTTGTGTTACTAAGAGACCACAGTTTCCAGTTTCCCCCATGCCAACATAGTTTCTTCCTCCGCAAGTAAGCCATGCAAAGTTATCTTGTCTTTTGATAAACGCGGCATCAAGTTTTTTTTCTTCAATAAGATTTCTAATTCGTGAAAGTTTAATAGATAGTTCGTTATTTAGCACGCAACTTTCTCCTTTTTGCTGTCTCTAATTGATTTTACATTAGCGTACAAAGCATATAACATTGAAACAATTGAGAGAATCATGAAAATACAACTAATTGGGCTTGAGAAGAATACTCCCCAGTTGTTGCCTGAGAGGATAAGAGCTCTGTCTAAGTTCTCTTCTGCCATAGAACCAAGTATTAAACCAAGAACTAATGGGGCTCCCGGATAACCAAATTTTTTGAAAACAAAGCCAATTACACCAAATACAACGGCAATCAAAATATCCAAAACGTTAGTTGCATTGGAGAAGGCTCCAATGATACAAAGTATTGCAACAATTGGCATTAGAAGTGTTCTAGAGATCTTTAGAATAAGAGGAGAGAACTTTGCACAACCAATTCCCATTGCTAGCATCAAGAACTGAATAACAAACATACCAGCAAAAATAGCATAAACAATGTCTGGACTTTCATTGAAAAGTTGTGGACCCGGTTTTACCCCAATTAAAGTTAATGCTCCAAGCATAACAGATGTAACAACGTCTCCAGGAACACCAAGGCAAAGCATTGGAATTAATGCACCACCAGTTGTCCCGTTATTAGAAGCTTCTGGAGCAGCAACACCTTCAAGTGCTCCATTTCCAAACTGATCTTTATTCTTTGAAAAACGTTTAGCAACTTGATAAGCTATGAAACAAGAGATTGAACCACCTGTTCCAGGAATAATACCAATAAAGACGCCAATGATTGCTCCAACTATAGCAGCAAGAGCAAATCCTTTGAAATCTACCCAAGTTGGGAGAACTCTACCAATCTTTTGAGCAGTAAGCTTTCCTTTTTTGTCCCCTTTTGTTGCAGATTGCATAAAGAATTCACTTAATGCAAAAACACCAATAAGAACTGAAAGTAATGGAATACCTCGCATTAATTTATAATTTCCAAAAGTGAATCGGTCTATACCCATGAGTTTATCAACACCTATTGTGGAGATAAGTAGACCAAGCATTCCGGATATAATGCCCTTAATAGGATCCTTTCCAGTACTTGCCATGATTGTAAGTCCAAAGAAGGACAAGGCAAAGTAATCGGCCGCCTTAAAATTTAGGGCAATTTTTGCAAGTTGTGGTGCTATAAGAATTAAACAAATTGTGGAAATAAGTCCGCCCAAAAAAGATGACACTGCAGAAACACCCAAAGCTATGCCTGCTTTACCCTGCTTGCAAAGAGGATATCCATCCAAAACCGTAGCAGATGCAGAAGGTGTGCCCGGCGTATTTATCAAAATTGCTGCAATTGAACCACCATACATAGAACCACAGAAAAGGCCACAAAGCATTACCAAGGCTTGTGATGCTTCCATCTTATAAACAAGAGGTAAAAGCAAAATAATACCAGTTGAACCAGAAAGACCGGGAAGCGCACCAATGATAGTTCCAACTAAAGTGCCAAAAACAGCTAAAAGGAATGTAAATGGCTGAAATACGTTTGCAAAACCTTGCATTAAATAAGAAAACATTTCAACCTCCTTAACCTAAGATGCCTGCTGGCAACATAACCAAAAAAACTTTAGTGAATAAGAAATAAAGAGCAGTTGTGAAGACAACACTGAAAATTGCAGCTTTAATTTTACTCTTATAACCAAAGAAACAAATTGCAAAAAACAGATATATTGGAGCAACGATTGGGAATCCAACTGGTTTCATAAGTTTATACAACAAATATGTTGCAAGAACCATAATTAAAACTCTTAAGAGTCCCTTTTTGTTGACATTTTCTACATCTACAACGGGAATTCCTCTAACTAAGAGGATACATTTGATAATTTGAACTATTCCCAAGAAAAACAAAATAATACAAATGAATTGAGGATAAACGCCAGGACCAATTCCTTGTGTTTTTGTAGGTAGTGCAAGCGACTCAACATAGAAGATTACAGCAATTGCAATTATTACTATTGCAATTATGAAGTCGGCAGCCACTTTTGTATTTTTCACAAGAAAGCTTTTTTTCTCTTTCTCTTCCATACCTTCCTCCTGTAGGTATACATAGGCCGATTTCATTACGGAATCGGCCTTAATCTTTAAATGCTTAATTAGAAACCTTTTGCCTCAACAAGATTTTTGTACATTACATCCTGTTCGTGGAGGAATGCATCTGTATCTGCAGGGTTTTTGTAGACAACTTCTACGCATTGACTTGTCATTTGTTCAATGAACATTGGATCTTCAACACACTCTTTAATGATAGATGCAAGTTTCTCAACTACGTCTGCTGGTGTGTTTGGAGGACATACAACTACTCTCCACTGAGGAAGAACAACATTAACACCACATTCAATTCCTGTTGGAACATCTGGGAAAGCACTATAGCGTTCTTCAGCAAACACGGCCAAAATTCTAAGTTGTCCGTTTTCTACGTTTGTGATTCCTTCTGGAGCATTTGCCATTACACAATCAACCTGATTAGAAAGAAGACCTGTTATAGCTGGACCACCACCTGAGAATGGAACATGTGTGAACTCAAGGCCAGCTGCATCTTCAAACAAAAGAGCTGCCATGTGGTTTCCACCCTGAGCACCAGCATTTCCCATTGTAATTTTTCCAGGATTTGTCTTTGCATACTCAATGAAGTCCTGAAGAGTCTGGAATGGAGAATCAACATTTACAACAAGGTAGTTATAAGAAGCAACAATTTGACAAACAGCGGTGAAAGTATCAGCACCAGTTACAGGAACATCTGAAAGATGTGTCTTTGTAAGTGAAGCGTTATTCCAGTGCATGATTGAATATCCATCTGCTGAAGCATCCATGAATTCAATAGCACCTGTAATTCCAGAAGCCCCTGGAACATTTTTAATAATCATTGCTTGTCCATTAGCATACTTTGGAAAAACAGCCGCAAGAGCTCTAAAAACAACGTCTCCACCACCACCTGCAGACCAACCAACAGTAGCCTCAACAGTTTTTGAAGGGTAATCAGCTTCTGATGCACCCTGAGCAAAGATTCCAGTAATTGCAACTAAAGCAATCAATAGAACTGTTAAAGTTTTTTTCATATTCTTTCTCCTTTTTTTGAAAGTGTTACAATTTTGCCTTCCTTCGCACTTTCATAAATTCCTTTGATTATATCCACAGCCTTAGCTGCTTCTTCCCCAGTAATAAATGGTTCTTTTCCAGTGAGAACTGCATTTGCAAAATCATCAAATTGACGCATATGACCAATGTAATTGATTGCGCTTGGATTAGCTGCTCCACCTTCTGTGGTATTAACATTTGAGTACTTTCTACGAACCTCTTCATCTTCTGGCTTATCTTCTTTAAAACTCCAAGCAATTAAGGTCTCATCTTCTAAGATTGCAGACCCTTTTGTTCCACATACTTCAATACGTTTTGTAAAACCAGGATAAATACTTGTTGAACCTTCAATTACACCAAGAGCACCATTTGTAAACTTAAGGATTGCAACACCGTTATCTTCAACTTCAATTCTTTCATGTGCCACTGTTTGAGTAAATGCAGAGATACTTGAAACATCTCCTCCAAACCAAGACAGTAAATCAATTGCATGAATAGATTGATTCATTAATGCTCCACCACCATCAAGGTCCCACGTGCCACGCCATGCACCAGAATCATAATATTCTTGACTGCGAAACCACTTTACGGAAGCTTCAACCATAGTAAGCTTTCCAAAACGTCCTGCTTCTAGAGCCCGTTTAATCAACTGTGGAGCATCATAAAATCTTGATTGAAAAATTCCACCAACAAGTAGATTTTGGTGTTTTGCTTCATTCACAATAGCCTGGCATCGTTCATGAGAAATCTCTAATGGTTTTTCCACTAAAACATGTTTTTTTGCTTTAAGTGCTTGAATAGCAACATCTTTATGTAAGCCCGATGGTGTTGCAATATCTACTACTTGAATTTCTGAATCTGCTAAGAAATCTTCCAAATTGGTGTAAGGTTTACCACCATATTGCTTGCAAAAAGCTTCAACTTTTTCTTTATTACTACTAAAAGCTCCAGCAAGATAGCTTTTTTCAGCTTTTGATAATGCAAATGCGTGAGTTTTAGCTACAGATCCTAATCCTATTATGCCAAATCCAATCTTCTGTTTCACTTTGCCTTCCTTTTTGTTCAGTGTAACAGCGATTTTTTATTTGTCAATCAAATTTACAAAAAGTTTTTTACTGTTTAATTTGTGCGTATAGAAGGTCGCATTTCTTATCTAAAACTAAAGCGGCAGCACCCAAGGCGGAGCCGTTTTCCTTAAGTTTACCTGAAACAATACTCATAACACGGTATGGAGTTTCTGTTGCAATCCTATTAGCCGCCTCTTCAACTCTTTGGGCTAAATATAAAGAAGAATAGCCTATTGGGCCACCAAGGACTATTTTTTTGGGGTTAACTACGTCAACTAGGATAGCAATTGCTGTGATAATTGGTTCAATGATCTTGTCCATTGCTTTCATACAGCAGGGGTCACCGGTATCGGCATAAGAGATTATATCAGATACCGTGAAGGTTGAAATTTGGTTTAGAATTGAGTCTTTATATTCCTCAAGAGAAGAAAAATATTTAGCATGATTAAGAAGTGCTTGCTCGTTGGCCATTGCAAGAAGACATCCATGTTTTCCACATTCGCAAAGCGGTCCTCTTGGATCAATTGGGATATGACCAATACGTCCTGCACTATAACTTGCGCCCTCAATAAGCTTTCCGTTAATGAAAATAGCACTTCGTAGTCCTGAGCCAAGGCCAACATAAATCATGTTGCGCTCACCTTCTGGGTTCGCATATTTAAATTCGGCAAGACCAGCTAATGTATATCTATTCAAGCAATACGCTTCAAGTCCAAACCGCGCCTTCACAGCACGTTTGATATCTATAGAATTGAACCATTTTAAATCATATGCCCAAAGAATGGCTCCAACTTCTGAGTTTACAACTCCAGGTGCTCCAATTCCAATTCCAGGTAATATTTGACCAGGAACACAAGAAATCATATATTCAATTCCCTCTAGTAATTTAGAGACAAGTTCTTCCGGTGTAACATCTTCCAACTGCAGGGTATATTCCTGAACAATTTTTCCGGAGAGATTACAAATAACAAAATTCCAACTTGATGAATAAAAAGCAGCACCAAGTGCAAACCAAGTATCGTCACAATATCTTAGAGTGGCCCCTGGACGCCCACGACTGGCCTCGTTGTGCTTGGTTTCACCTTCTATAAGGATTTTTTTCTCAATCATAACTGAGGTCATGTTTGTAAGAGTAGTTCTACTAAGCGATAAATGCTTAGCAATCATAGCCCTTGATGGATCTTTTAATTCGTCTATAGCTCCAAGAACGTTCTTGAAGTTTTCATATTCCATGTCCTCGTAACGCATATGCTAAAATTATACCCTAATGTTTAGCCTCTTGCCACAAATTATCTAATTGTTCCGCAGTAAGATTTTCAACAATTAAACCTTTAGATTTAGCCAATTCAAGCACCTTAGTAAAACGTCTAACAAACTTTTGATTTGCCTTAGCCAATGCATCCTGTGGTTTAATATGGTTATGTCTAGCAATTTGAACTACAGCAAAGAGTAAATCACCAATTTCTTCACATGTTTGATCTTCTGTTAAGGCCATTTTTACTTCATTAAACTCTTCTTCTACTTTGTCATAGACTCCATCAATATTCTGCCAGTCAAAACCAAGCTTTGCAGCCTGTTTTGAAATCTTATAACAACGCTCAAGTTCTGGCGCAGATTTAGGTATATTATCAAATAAACTAGTCTTACGTCCTTCAACTTCTGTCTTAATCTTTTGCCAATTTGATAATACTTCAGAAGAATTGGAGACATTAACATTTGAAAATACATGTGGATGACGACGAATATATTTTTCACAGGCGTTATTAAGGCAATTTGCCAATGAAAAATCACCATTTTGGTCATGTATCTTGGCCAACAAGAAAAGATTTAAAAAAACATCTCCAAGTTCTTCACTTTGATGATCCAAATCCCCTTCATTTAAAGCATCAATATACTCGTAAATTTCACCCTGCATGCTTCGAATAATATCAGCAGGCATCTGCTCCTTATCCCAAGGACAACCATTAACCGGATCTCGTAAACACGAAACAATATCATAAAGGTTTGAAAAGCCTTTCTTTGGCTCACTAGCTTTGTCTAGAGTATAATCAATCATAATGTCTCCATTTCAATGTACTTACGAGTAATATCGCATGAGCCTGCAATGTGGAATTTGTTAATATCGGGAGAAAATACCAACTTAAAGAGGTTCTTATCCCCATGAATTTTTATTGTATAAATTCCATTTTCATATGAAATAACATAATCAGGATGCTCCTCTGTTAGTCTAGATTGAAGAATGTTGGCTAATTGAGGATCAGTTATGTCACAAATTTCATAAACACTACCAAGCATTTTAGAAGCAAGCGATATCTTTTTCCCTGTACTCTCAATAGGAAGGACCTTAACAGAAGTAACAATAAAGCCTTCAGCTAAAGCAGAATTGAGACGTTTTACAATCTTATCATCAGTAACCTCATCAAGCGGTAATTCGCATAGCAACAGCTCATTTTCACCTTTAACACCCATTGTTATTGGATTTAAGAATTCCATCTTTGGTTTAGGGTTAAAACCCTGTGTAAACAGAATATCTAAACCACTGCGTTGAAAAGCCATCTCAAATTGACGCATCACAGCAATATGAGAGCAATAAACAGCCCTACCTTGCTTTTTATATGTAAAAACAGTTTGTACATATGGGCCATGTGATACCACTGGTGGCTTCTCAATGTTTGTAAAGTTTTCATTCTCAGCCTTCACCACCTTTGCTTTCTTTCCACAAACCCCACAATGATGGTCACAATCATCATTGCAAATAGGAGTAAGCTGACGGTCTCGCGCCTTAAGATATTCCTTTTTCAAGTAAGCCTTAGAAACATTCATAGACACACTGTCCCAAGGAAGCTCTTCATCCAAAGACCACTCCTTTTCCGAGACATTGTAATTTAATTCCGCTATAGCTTGTTGCCACATATCCCACTTAACATACTCATCCCACGCATCAAGTCTACAGCCTAGCTCGTATGCACGCTGAATGAGGTCTGCACACTCATACCCTCCACGTGACACAATACCTTCCAAGAACGATATTTTTGGCTCATGATACGACACTTTAATTCCAGGTATAGCCTGCATTAATGCTTTTTTTATAGCCCTTAGATGTTCTCCAGATTCCTCCATAGACATCTGCTTCACCCATTGAAATGGCGTATGCACCTTAGGAATGAAAGTACCGATATTTATATTCATATTTATTTTAGTTGCAGATCTAATTTGTGATAGAAAATTAACAATATTCTCTTGTTCCTTCTCTCTATCAACAAATGGAAGACCAACCATAAAATAGAACTTAGCAAGACGCCAACCTCTACTTTTTGCTTCCTGTATGATATTGATAATTTGCTCAACAGGAACTTCTTTATTCATAGAACGCTGATCATCCAAAACAGGAGTCTCTATAGCAAAAGTCAAACTACTCTTACGAACCTCAGAAAGTTGTTCCAAAATACCAAGAGAGAAAGAACTTACCTTAAGCGACGGCAACGAAAAAGAGACATTTCTCTGCTTAAAACTTTCATTTAAAGTCGCAATAAGTTTGTCTAAATCAGGATAATCGCCAGAAGAAAGAGAAGAAAGAGTTACTTCCCTATATCCAAATTCGTCAACATTTTGCTTAACAAGATTATAAACAGTATCTAAATTCCTCTGTCTAAAAGGCTTATAATATTGTCCCGCATGACAAAAACGGCATCCGTTTGGACAGCCACGCATAATTTCAACAGTCGCATGATCTTGAGCAACTTGAAAAGCAGGAACTACAAAATGCTGAAGTAAAGGAGTTTCCGTTGATGTCCCAAAGGTGGTATCAACCGCTCTTATAGTTAGTTTCTTTCCTGGAAACCAAAGACAAGGAATTTTCTTTAGTTGTTCAATACGCTCACTACGTTTTTTATATTTCTTTAGAATTTCAATAATATGAACCATGTCTGATTCCGCTTCGCCAATATAAACAAAATCAAAGAACTTTGAAAAAGGAAGTGGATTTGTTGAAGCAGGACCACCAGCAAAAACAATAGGGTCAGATTCTGTTCTCTTTGAAGATTCAATGGGAATGCCACCTAAGTCTAGTACTTGTAAGATATTAGTAGCACTCAGTTCATAGCTAATTGTAATTCCCAAATAGTCTAATTTGTTCAATGGAAAATGCTCTTGTAAAGTGTAAAGAGGAACATTTAAATCTCTAAGCAGTTTTTCAAAATCAGGAGCAACAGCAAAAACTCTGTCACAAAAAGTTCCTTCAATTCTATTTAATAAATCATAAATAATTCTAACAGCATTATTGCACATCCCAATATCATAGAGATCAGGAAAGCACATGGCGCATTTGATATCACCATCTGAATAGTTTTTACGACCAAAGTAGTATTCGCTACCTAGATATCGGGCAGGATTTTCTATTTCAAGAAACGAAGGGCCAAGAACCTTCTCTAGACTACTTATTCGTGAAGAAGAATCTAATTGAATCATTGCAATTTATCCTTAAGTTTTGTGTCATTTGGATTTAGCCTGTATGCTTGGTTCCAATAAACCCTAGCGTTAATGCGGTCATATAGTTTATCCAAAATATTACCTTTAGTTTTTAAAAGTTTAGACAACATTATATTGTTAGCATTGAAAAAAGTATCTGTCATAAGAGTGTCTGTGATAGCTAAACACGAGTGAGCCTGATTTTCTCCCATGCCAGAGGACTCAGAATATTGGCACAATAAATCTATGTATTCTTCTTTATTTTCATCAGTCAATTCCTCTAAACAAAGAGAAAAGGCCTCTGCTGTATATTCTAAGTTATCTCCATAACTTACAAGAAGTTCCAATAAAGCCATAGAACTTACTTGTTCCTCTATTTTTTCAATCATAGATAGAGCCTCATCTTTATACTCTTTTGCATATGCTTTAAATAAAGCAATTTGAGCATCAAGTCCATCTTCAGGGGTTAACACCAAAGTACATAAAGAGTTATATGTATTTAATTGAATAAAATAATCAACAGCTTCTGCTCTAGATGAACTAGTATCAGAAGATAAAAGCAGAAATAAAGTTATGTTTTTTAATGCCGCTGATTCATTATCTAGTTCAAGATAGCATTTTGCTTTAAGTAAATAATCATCTGAACTTAAACTGGATTTATTGTCTAAGATTTTAATAGCATCAGAAAAGTTACCCTGTTCATAGCTTTTATTTGCATCTGAACAAGATACAAAAAGAAAGGTAGCAAGGAAAACTAAAAAAAGAAATAAAACTGAATGTCTTCTCATGCACGCACCTAAAAGCACCTTGAAAGCATCAAAAAGAAGGTCCCCCGTAAGCCGAGTTCTGTTTATGCAATCATCTATCTGGTATTGTTGTTACCAACAATCTCTAGCAGTCTACCCGCAGGTATAGGACGGACTAATCCACCTGCTTCTTGACCTTGCTCCTGACGAGGTTTACCAAGCGAAACACATCACTGCATTTCCGGTGAGCTCTTACCTCACCATTTCACCCTTACCAAGAAGAAATTTACTTGGCGGTATACTTTCTGTTGCACTTTCTGTAGCCTTACAGCTCCTGGGCGTTACCCAGCGTCATGTCCTATGGAGCTCGGACTTTCCTCTCGGGTGCTAAACTAATGTAGCATTAGCCTAGCACCAAAGCGATTGCTTGAAGGACCTTCATTCAAAATTTTAAAAATCATCATCCTCAGAATTGAAGGCAGAGTCTTCATCATCAGAACTATTGTCAAGAAGATTTTCTCCAGACTCAAACATCTGAGATTCAGCAGTAGAAGATGCTGTTTCATCATAGTATAGAACTCTACTACAATATGGACAGAATTTAATTTCATCCTCCTTTCTAACATCATTAACAAACTGAACTGGAAGTCTCATGTGACAGCCGGTACAAACCTTTGACTGAATACCAACAATACCAAGGCCACCTTTGTTTCTAATAATTCTCTCAAACTTAAAAACTAAATTTGGATCCAAGTCTTTAGCAAGTTCATCTCTTTTTGCTTTAATTTCATCTAAAATAGCCTGATTTTCAGCAATTAAAGAATCCTTAACCTTGGTTTCTTCTTCAACTTCCTCATTTTGAAGAGCCATGATTTCTTCTTTTGCAGAAAGTTTAGCATTTTGCTCTTCATAGTATTTCTCTTTAGCAATGAGGTTCTTTCTCAAAGACTGTTCTCTATTTTTAGCCTCTTCAATTTCCTTTTGAAGAGTATCAAATTCTCTAGCCTGTGTGATGGTTTCCATCATTTGCTCGCAGGTTTCTCTCTTCATTCCAGCTTCATCAAGCTGTGTACGAAGATCTTTTAAATCCTGCTTAAGCTTCTCAAACTTCTCATGATCCTCTAAGTATGAGAGTTTTGTTTTTTGGAGTGCTGCTTCTTTGTCTGCAAGAGCCTTTGGAATCTCTTTAATCTTATCCTCAATCTCAAACATTTGAGCCAAAACACCCTGAAGCTCTTTTAGTGTGCTGTAAATTTCCTTCATTTACCCTACTCCTATCTATATAAACTATCTATATAAATCAAACATAATCCTTAAGCTTCTTTGCACGTTTTGGATGTCTAAGTCTCCTCAGTGCTTTTGCTTCGATTTGCCTAATTCTTTCACGAGTTACTTCAAAATACAACCCAACTTCTTCCAGTGTCAATGAGTATCCGTCCTCAAGGCCAAAACGCATCTTGAGAACTTCTTGTTCTCTTGGAGGAAGAGTTGCAAGTACTTCATGAAGTTGTTCTTGCAATAACGCATAAGACGTCTGTGTTGCAGGATTCTCCACTTCTTTATCTTCAATAAAATCAGAAAGCAAAGAATCTTCTTCCTCGCCTACTGGCGTTTCAAGGCTAATTGGCTCTCGTGCAACATTCTTAACAGTCTTAACCTTACTTGCAGGCCATCCCAACTTTTCAGCAATTTCTTCATCAGTGGGCTCTCTTCCCAATGTCTGCATGAGAATCCTAGACTCGCGAACCACCTTGTTAATTTGCTCAATCATATGCACAGGAACTCTAATTGTTCTAGCTTGGTCGCTAATACTTCTTGTAATGGCCTGTCTTATCCACCAGGTGGCATATGTAGAGAACTTATATCCTTTGCGGTACTCGAATTTTTCTACGGCCTTAATTAGCCCGATATTTCCCTCTTGAATTAAATCAAAGAAGTGTAAACCTCTATTTGTATATTTCTTTGCAATAGAAACAACTAATCTAAGATTAGCCTGAATGAGTCTATCTTTGGCTGTCTTAAGCATTTTCATGCCACGCTTAATTTCTTGAGCCTGAGAAAGAATTACATCACAGTTATCTTCAAATTCAAACTCAATCTTTCTTAAGCTACGTACAGCCGTTTGATACTGACTTATATACTCACGAATTTCATCAGATTGCATGTTGAGTTTTTCTTCAACAGCTTCACGTTTACTGCCAGTAACAAGATCTCTTGAAAGTTGTCTCACATCTTTGTCATTTGTGACTCCAAGCTTTTCTTCAAGAATAGCTTTCTTTATCTTTAGATCTTTAATATCATGTTCAGCCCCAATAAACTTATCAGTAAACATGGTAATTTCTTCTGGTTGAAGCTCAATTTGTGAAAGTTTCTTTAAAATTTGAGTCTTTTTCTTAACTAACTCGTCATTTTTGAGAACTTCTTCACCAGAAGCTAACTTATTTTGCTTGAGTTCTGCATAATTTCTAAGCTGACTTTGGACTTCCTTAAGAGTTTCTTTATAGAAGTTTGAATAACGCTTTTGTTCATTAATAAGTTCTTTTTGATCTTTAGCGTTGAAATCTTCTACTTCTTCATATTTAGTATTGAGCTTTTCAAGGATTTCAACAAAGCAGGTAATCATAATGCCTGATTTATGAATAACATTAGAAATAATTAAGGCACCCTCTTCCATTTGCTTTGAAAGTTCAACTTCTTCCTCTGCAGTAAGAAGAGTTTCTTTACCAATCTCTCTTAAATAAACTCTAATTGGATCATCAGAACTTGTCTCACCCTTATCTGTGCCAAGAACATTTGGTCTATGAACAGCATGTTCTACATCTTCATCAATGCTTGCAAGCGCATCCATTGGACCGGAGCCTTCACTGAAATTTTCAAGGATGAAGTTTTTTGTGTAAGAATCTTTATCGTTTATTCTATCGTCATCATCCTCTTCTTCATCGTCTTCGTCTTCATCCTCATCTTCTGAATCATTATCAGGTTCAGTTAGACTATCTAAATCATCATTTAGAATGTCTTCGTCATCTTCAGAGACAAGAAGATCATCTTCCTCTTCATCCTCCTCAATTGTTGGAGGTTCATCAATGAAGTCATCTTCCTCTTCATCATCAACGTCTGTAATTAGTAGATTTTTCTTGGTTAACTGATTTTTGAAATATTCAACATCATCTTCTGAATCAACATGTTCTGCGAACAAATAATCTTTAAGGTCACTTAATGTGAACTTATTTTCGTTCTGTGCAGAATAGATGAGTTTTTGCAATATTTCTTGTTTAGTTTCCTCTGTCATTGTTCTTCCTTACCATCCATCTCTCGTTTGAGGTCTATAATATCTTTGTCTAATTCAGCCTTAGTTGAAAGGAGTCTATTAATTTCCTCCGCATCCATATTTTCTATTTCACCATTACTTAACAGCCGGGTTACCCTATTGCGCTGTTCTTCTAAACGGCGGAGTTTAATCTGATATACTGCATCTCGTAAGGTATTGTCCGCATTTTCGCGGTTATACATTGGATTTACAAGCGCACTTACCACAAGGTCTTTAAGTTGTTCGTCTGCAATCATCTGAAGAAGAAGTTCATTTGTCTTTATTCCTTGTCTTGAAGCGTCTTCCAAAACTGTGTATAGCTCTCTAGCTGCTGTATCAGTTAAGTCCGATACCCTAATTCTGTTTCTGAATCGTTCAAAAAGGTCTCTATTCTTCATTAAAAGCAACATTGCATTGAGTTCTGTTGAGGCTTTAAGCGGATTATATTGCTTCTTCTTAACCTGACTCTGATTTTCTTCTTCAGGTTCAATTTCCTGTTGCCTCATGTAATCACTCGTGACTTTGCCTTCTGGGATGCGAAGTACATCCGCAAGATATTTTATGTAACCTTGACGCTCAATTTCTGAACTTGTAGCATCAAGATATGGCTTAACCTCCTTGAAAACCAATGATTTGCCTTTAGGCTGTCGTATATCATACCTTTTTAAGGCTGAAGATACAAGATAAGAAAAGCCTGTAACAGAATTTACACAACACTTTAGCAGTGCTTCTGGACCCTGTTCTTCTAGCATTTGGGAAGCATCTTTTGCACCATCTAATTTGATGACACAATTCACCAAATCTGTCTTCTGACAGATTAGCAAAGCCTTTGCTGTTGCATTTTGGCCAGCGGTATCGGAATCAAATAAGACATTGACTTTATTGCAATATCTTTTGATGAGTTTAGCTTGCTCTGGAGTAAATGCTGTACCAAGTGGAGCTACGGCGTATGTGAGGCCTGCTTGATGCAGTGAGATAACATCAAAATTTCCCTCACATATGATGATTTCTTTCTTCTCTTTTAGTGTTGGTAGGCTTTCATAAAAACCAAAAAGGACATTACGCTTGCTGTAAATTGCTGTATCGGGAGTATTTATATATTTTGCTCTACTCTCACCAGAAAGATCACGTGCACCAAAGGCAACACAACTACCCTGCCAAGTTCTTATTGGAAACATAATTCTATTTCTAAATAGTGGCATTTTTTCATAATTTTTACTAAATAGTCCACTTTCTTTGAGAATATCATCTGAGTAATTGTTTTTCTTTAGAAAGTTATAAAGCCATTCTTGACTATCTGGTGCATAGCCTAATTGAAAATTTTCTATGGTTTGGGAAGAGACCTTTCGTTTTTCTAAGTATTGTCGCGCTTGTTCTGCACTTGGATTATTTAACAATATATGATGAAAAGATTTAAGTATCCTTTCATACAGCTCTTGAATTGCTTTTTGTTTTTTGTATTCTTCTCTCTGAGAAGCAGTTTCTTCTTGTAATTCAATACCAGCTTTTTTTGCAAGAATTTCAACAGCTTCTGGAAAAGTTACGTGCTCCATCTCCATGACAAAATCAAAGATTGAGCCTCCTTTTCCACAACCAAAGCATTTATAAAAGCCACCTTCATCTACAACTGTGAAAGATGGTGTTTTTTCATGGTGAAATGGACAAAGTCCCCAGAAACGACCACCGCTTCTGTTTAATTGAACGTATTGAGAAACTACATCGCTTACAGTGAGACGATTTTTTATACTTTCAATTACTGCTTCTGAATACCTTGCCATTTTAGAATTTCATTACAGGTTTATTTTCTAGTCTAAATTGAAGTTTTCCTTCAATTTCTTTTTTTGTATAAAGCCTGCCCTTTCCTATTCCAGGACAAGATTTAGCTTCTTCATTCCAACTTTCTTCATTTTCTAATATATGTTCCCAAAAAGGATATGTCATGCATTGTCTTGGTCTTGCATTGTAAACTTTACAGCCGTTTTTGCATAGGAAAATACAATCGTAGTTATCCTTTTCTTTTAAGCATAACATCTCAAAAGCACCCATTGATACATATCTACAATAGGTTTCTATAAAATTTTCTTGAGTAAGTCCTAAGGCATTTGACATCTTTTTTACATCATCTTCCCCTAGGAAAACAAAGCCAGGTTCTACACTACAGCAGTAATTGCAACATTGGCATTCAAAATTAAGCCCTTTTTCGTAGAAACAACTGCTCATCAATAACCAGTACCCTAAATGGTGTCTATAGACAATCAAGGTCTTCCTCTTGCGAAGAAGACCTTAATGTTGGAGAGAGAAGGATTCGGACCTTCGAAGGCTGAGCCAACAGATTTACAGTCTGCCCCCTTTGACCGCTCGGGAACCTCTCCATAAAAAAACTGCTAAAGATTATATCCTTAACAGTATTTGTTCTAGCCACCTGTCGGATTCGAACTGACGACCCCGAGATTACAAGTCACGTGCTCTGGCCAACTGAGCTAAGGTGGCATTTGTCTTGCGACTTTGCTAATTTACAAAAGTTCTTGCGTTTATTCAAGTACCTTAGTAAAGATTTTAAGAAAATCGGTCTTTAACGGCATCAAGAATGAATCTTTCTGCCGCTAAAGAGTCTAGCTGGGCTTAGTATCGGCCAAAATCGCCGGATCTGCCTTCTGTAATGTCAGAGCCAAATTCGTAGTCCTTGCCTGGAAGAATTGCATTGAGCAAGATTCCTGCTATTGAAGCAATTGCAAGTGAAGTAAGCGTGATGTGGGCATTTCCAACTGCAAAGGTGATGCCGTCTGAGAAGCCTAGTCCGCAAACTAAGATTACAGCACCAATTATTAAGTTGCGAGATTGTGTGAAGTCAACTCTGTTCTCTACTACGTTTCTAACTCCAATTGCGGAAATCATTCCGTAAAGGATGAAAGATACTCCACCAATTATTGCACTTGGCATTGAATTAATAACGGCAGCAAAGGCTGGAGAGAAGGAAAGAATAACTGAGTAGATAGCTGCAAGGCGAATTACTTTTGGATCGTAGACCCTAGAGAGGACCAAGACACCTGTGTTTTCACCGTATGTTGTGTTAGCTGGGCCACCAAAGACTGCAGCGAGTGATGTTGCAATACCATCTCCAATAAGTGTTCTATGAAGGCCTGGATCTTCAACAAAGTTCTCTCCTACTGTGGCAGAAATTGCTGAGATATCTCCAATATGTTCCATCATGGATGCAATGGAGATTGGTGCCATTACAAGGATAGTGGTGATATCAAATTTACATACATTTGCGCTGAAGTTTGTAAAGAATGGTTGAAGTCCAAAAATTTTTGCATTTGCAATTTGACTGAAGTCCATTAATGCACTTCCATCTGCTGCTGTTGCGCCAAAGGCATTTGCAATTACTGCAACTATATAAGAACCAACTACTCCAAGAAGAATTGGTATGATTTTTATCATTCCTTTTCCCCAAATGTTTGCTACAATTATGATTGCCATTGCAACAAGAGCTAATGGCCAGCATGTTGAAGCATTAGATACGGCAGATGGTGCTAGGTTTAATCCAATAAGGATAATAATTGGTCCTGTTACAATTGGAGGCAAGAATTTCATAACTTTTTTGACACCTACAAGTTTAACAATTATTGCAAGAACCACATACATAAGGCCGGCTATAACAATTCCCCCGCCTGCATATTGAAGTTTTTCTCCTGCAGCCATGTTAGCGTATTTTCCTGTACTTAATGCAGCTATTGCAGCATAACCACCAAGGAAGGCAAAGGAGGATCCCAAGAAAGCTGGAACCTTGAACTTTGTTACAAGGTGGAAAAAGAGCGTTCCAAGACCAGCCATTAGAAGCGTGGTTTGAATTGATAATGGCAAGCCGTAAGAATTGACCAAGATTGGTACCAAAATTGTTGCACCAAACATTGCAAACATGTGTTGCAACCCTAAGACGAGCATTTTGGGCACGCCTAACTGTCTTGCATCTCTAATTGTGTCCTGATTTTCCATGAAATCATCCTCCTATAACTATGGGTTTGCTTTAAGCAATACCCAAATGGTCAAAAAAAAAGCCAACCACTAAAAAATGGTTGACTTAAATGCTAAATAGCAAATCGTGGGAAAAATGTCCCCTAGTGTTTTCAAAAATCCTTTCTTTGGGGTTTTTGATGCCATAGGTGCACCTCCACGTTTCTTTTCTCGTATTTTTTCTCGTTGAAGATATCAAAAAAGACAAAACATGAAAAGTGCTTATCTACTTTTTTTAGAAAATTTATTTAATTTTTCGAGCTTCCATGTAGAAGCGTTTCTCATTAGCTTCTCCCATACTGAAAGTCTTTCTTGGAAGTGCACCGTCTTTAATGATTGTTTCAAAGAATGTTGCCTTATCAATTGCAGGAAGGAATAAACCAATATTGCCTTCTTCACTTCCCAGTTTGTCTGTTACATCTGCCCCATGAATATAATCAACTGAATAACCCTTAGAAATCAAAGCATCAATGACTTTCTGCAATGTTCCAGCTGCAATATTTGCAGAAGGATTATCAAGAGAAACCACAACATGTTTGCCTTTAACGCAATAACCAAAGCTTTGAACTTTTTGATCTGCAATTTCCTTTGCAATACAATTTCTACATCCAACAGCTTTTGTATTAATAGAACTAGCATTTTTCTTAAGTTCTTCAATGAAAATTTCTTCTGGTACATTGAAAAGAACTCTATGTATTGGCTCAAAAATAAGACCAGGATCAAATATATTCTCAAGTTCAACAAGACAGAATCTAGCAGGATGATTCTGTCTTTCTTCCTCAGAAAGATTCTTCTTTATATCTTCCCAACAACTTTTTGCTGTTGCAAAACTATGGTTTCCATCCCCCATTGCAAAAAGAAGAGGATTATTAGAATTTAAACCAGCAGTAAGAGCTTCAAAAGCTTTTGCAACTTGGTTGAGGTCTGCATCACTATTTACAGCCCAAGCTTCAAGATGCCCTCCATTTTTCATTAATTCAAAGTCATAAACTTTATTAAGCTCAGATGTCTTTTTGGCAAGAGGCTCAATGACACTTCTTTTTTCATCGCTAATAAGAACCATGATGTGAGGAATCTCAAGTGGAGCATCCTTTCTTATTTCCTTTCTTGGTGGAATTCTTGATAGAATTGTACCCTCTGTAGCTCTAATTAAACTCTTTGAATCTTTTTCCCAACTATATTTATCAAGATCCAATGCAGCCATAAGACCCCAACGTGAACCAGAAGCGCATGATCTTTTAACTAAAAAGAAAGTCTCTGGATAGGTATCAAAAAGTTTAGCATCAACATAAGACTTCATTGTTTTATTTATATTTGCAATTCTTTCTTTTGAATCGCCATCTTCTAGATAACATTCTGGAAATATAAGTTTCAAAGTTGATGGATCATTACCAACAATCTTTGATACATCCTCCCAGTAATCTTTTTCTGATGTATATTGGTCACAAGCCACAACTGCCCACTTATAAAGGTCAGTTCCCTTTTTTGGAAGCATAATATCTGCTGCAATGAGTCCCATTGATTCCAATTTCTTATTGATGTCTTTCATAGTAACCTCTTAGTAACTTTATTTAGAAAATCAAATTTATTTTACACCACTTTTGATAGTTGGCAACAATTTTAATCAATTATTTTACTTAAATTGGAATTTTTTTGGCTGAAATTTGCTTATTTACGCAATTTTATTAGAATGTTTCATTTCTGTTCCACAAATCTAATCCATTTGTTATTATTATGGCATGCTTCAATCAAGACGAGTGATAGACATAACAAATACAATTTGCAACTATATTTTTCTCGTTTTTTTATTGCTTTTTTGCCTTTACGCATCATCCTTTTGGTACGAACTTGATTCAAACTTTGTTGCCTACGTAGTAAACTTAACTAACACAATAGGACTAACCGTTTCAGTAATCTCTGCTGGGCTTTTACTTATCTCAATAATTCTTATTTTTATCGATCATAGATTTAAGGCTGGATTATTTTTTTGCTGTCTCCTACGCATTATTTTTAGCATTCTTGTTATGGTAATAATGAGCACTTTATCTACATTAGTTATCAACGGTTTTGAGGTAACCCTATGAAAGCTATACGTGGCGCAATTTCTTGCGTGTCCGATACTCCTGAAGAAATCTCCACCAATGCTTGTGAGCTATTCTCGCAAATCCTTACTTGCAATGGAATTCAAGAAAGCGACATTACTTTTCTACTTATCTCACATACAAAAGATTTACGTAGTTTGAATAGCGCTACAGGTCTCCGCAAAGCTGGTCTATGCCAAAGCGTGCCTCTTTTTTGTGTTCAAGAAGCCGATATTGTTGGCTCTCTTCCTCTTATAATTAGAATGATGGTCTGTACTGAGAAAGAAATTGAAAAAATTCAACATGTCTATTTAAAAGAAGCTATCAAACTACGTCCTGATTTGAATTTGCAATTAACGTTGTAGCGTCAAAAGCACCATCTCTAAGTAATTTATAAGGACGAACAGTTGCGTCAATTAGGGTTGAAGGTACCTTGCCTTGAATTTCTTTGTCTCGAACAACACAATCTACAAAAGCTTCAAAGCGTTGAGAAATATCTGTAAAATCCAATAATGAAGGTTCTCCAGCCATATTAACACTGGTAGAATATATTGGAGTATTTGATTCAACTAGAATTTTTTGGAGGAAAGGATCTGCCGGAACTCTTATTGCGGTTTTTTTACCATCTTTGGTATTTAGTACAACAGTCAGTGGTGCAGGCCAAGTATCCAAAATGTCTTGAGGAATTGAAACACAAAGCTCTTTAGCCTGGTCTATTGTGGCTAAAATTAAAAATGGTTTGTCCTCTGGCCTACCCTTAAGATCAATTAAAGCCTTTTCACCAATATGATTTGCTGCACAAAGACCATAAATTGTGTCGCAAGGAAGTACAACTACTCCGCCGTCTCTAATTAAAGCCGAAACCGTTTCCAAAGTCTCCGGATTCATTTTGTTGAGAATCATTTTCCTCTTTCCTTTTTCTTCTAAATATCCAAATCAAAATAGTTACAGCCAACGAAAACACAAATGAAACAAAAAAGAGTTTCATAAATCCCCAAGGCTTATAAGAACTTTTGTTCAAAGTTGAAACGTCAGAATCTTTGTTTATATCATTTGAGACATTATGAACTTCATCTACAGTCTCAAATTGATAAACATCATCCCCTTCAACCTTGTATCCAAGATTCATTGCTGCAAACCTAACACCATCTTCAGTGGAAAGTTCTTCTTCTTGGATTCTAAGATTCTCTAGTTCAACTTCATCTCTGTCAAGCCGGTATTCGTTAATTTTCAGTTGTTTCTTTAGTTCTTGATTAGCTAAATAACCTGTTTTTCCAAAAAAAGCTGATAACAAACTGTAAGAACAGACCATTAAAACAATGAGAAGTAGCAATAGGAATCTATATTTTCTTGCCATAAAACCTCTAAAAGAATATAATAACGATAAATTGTAATAAAAAAAAGTGCTATATAATGTGGGGAGGTTCTCTAATGAGCAAGAAAAAAGGGTCTAGGACTGCATTGATAACCGTTCTAGTTGTTTTAGTTATTTTTGCTGCCCTTACTTTTGCCGCAATCAAATACTTTATTCCTCTGTATCAGGTCAGTCAGAGTGAAGTCTACAGCTGGGCTGTAAAAATTTTCCCTCTTCTTATTGGAATTACCTTGATTGTCATTGCATCAATGTTGGGTCAAAATGACAATGATGATGAGAGTGAAGAGGATAAACTTCCTCCAAACGCATACGAACACCAGCTGTTTGAAAATCCTGCAGATGATCCTGCAAAGATGGCTTCTCAGCCAGTTGAAAAACCTGTGGCTCCAGTTCAAGTAACTGAAACTACTCCTTTTGTTTCAATCTTTGATGAACAATTATCTGAAGAAAAGCAAGAAGTTCCAGAAGCAGAACCGGCAGTAGAAGAAATAGCTGAAGAAGCAACTGAGGAGCCAGCTGAAGAAGCTGAAATCCCAGTAGAGGAACCAAAAGGCATCTATGCAGACCATTTTGTACGCATTGAAACTCAAATAGAAGCTCTTTCCAGTGCGGTTGAGAAACTTGTTCAAGGATTTGAAAATCTTCAGGCTACTCCTGAACCAATGCCAGAACCTGTTTCTGCTCCAGAGCCAGAAAAGGAAGAAGCAACTGAAGAAGAAACTGAAGAAGCTGAAAAAGAAATTGAAGATACTTCAGTTGAAGAGCCAGCCCCTGTTTTACAACCAGGTCAAGTTGCTGTTGTAGTTGATGCCTCTGCAACACAGAGTTTCAAAGAATATGAAGGAAGTCCAGCTAGACAGGCTACTGAAGCTGAATATGATAGTGCAAAGGACTTTGGTTATGATTTGACTCTTGCTCTTGTTTCTGCAGAATTTTCAACTGTAACACTTCTATTAGGTGAAGCTGGCCAGTGCATTGATAATGGAGATAACACAGTTGTTGTTATTCCTTTTGAGGGTTCAGACGAAGCTAAAGAGATTTTGGATAAACTCGATACTCCATATGAAATGAGAACCATGGAAGCTGGAAGTGACATGAGTTTTGAAGATTTAATAAAGGATTGGATTAACTAATTTGGATTAGAAAGTTCAAAAGTACAGCGGTCTTTACAGAGAACTGTATTTGCGAACACCTCGCAGGCTTCATCTTTGAGAGCATGCAACTCCTTATCCATATATCTGGGACTGTAATGAATCAGTCCCATTTTTTTTACATTTGCATCTCGAGCAATTGTTGCAGCCTGAGTACTAGTCATATGCTTTTTCTCAAAAGCATCCTCAGATAAATCCCTAGTAAACATTCCCTCGCAAAGCAGTAAATCTGCATCTTTAACATGATTTGAAATAGAATTTAAGTACATTGTATCAGTGATGTAGGCAAATTTAACACCTTTTCTTGGTTCTCCAAGAACCTGATTAGGCGTTATAACAGTACCATCTTCAAGAGTAACATTGAAGCCTCTTTGAAGTTCTCCCCACATTGGGCCACAAGGCACATTTAGAGCTTTTGCATTATCAACATTAAACTCCCCTGGCCTATCTTTTTCAGTAAAAACATATCCCATGCAGGGTTTTGTATGTAAAAGAGGTACAGCTTCAACAGTATAATCTTTGGTATCAACAATAATGCCAGGATGCACGGCAATAAACTTAATCTCATAGTTGATGTACATATCTAGAAGGCGTCTATTAGCATCGATATAATCCTTAAGCTTTTCTGGCCCGTAGATATACAGAGGTTCAGTACGGTCTACTTGAGAAGAAAGCATTAAAAGCCCTGGAAGTCCTGTAACATGGTCTGCATGCATATGGCTAATAAAAATTCTATTAATACGTTTCCAATGGAGATTCAGCATTTTTAAGGAAACTTGAGTTCCCTCCCCGCAATCAAACAAAAACAACTCTCCGTTCCGTCTGACCATAGCACTTGTCAAAAAACGTCCGGGAAGAGGTTGCATTCCACTGGTACCTAAAACAAAAACTTCCAAACTCATGCGGTAATAGTACCAGTTTTACGATATGCTGAAAAGCCGAATAGGCGTTATCTTTCGCGTCTTTCTTAAAGTCAACCAAACCGCCACATTAGAAAGCACCAACAAACACACGCTAAGAAGTACTACTGATTTCCACGGTATTTGCACCTCAAAATCAAGTAAATAAAAAGACAGGCTCTCAAGCCCCATTTGAGATAGCTGACTTAAAGCCGGCCCCAAAGCATATCCAATTGCAATGCCCAGACAAATTCCCATAAGCATACCCGCAAACGTCACAAGGCACACGCTCATAAAGGCCGATACTCTTACCATTCTATCATTCATTCCTATAAGCTTAGCAATTGAAATAGGTTTAATATCATCTTGAATCATTTGCTGTGCAACAGATGAAGTATAAAAAGCAGCTACAATAACAACTAAAAGCAAAATAATTAAAATCATTTGTTTGCTTGTAATAAAATTATTATAAACACTCAAATTATGTTGATCCCAAGTAGAAATTTTAGATTCAGAGACATTCAAAGAAGGTATAACATCTTTCAAATTCTCTAAATAATCATCCTGAACAATAATTTCGCAACTAGTAGCATCTTCTGAGGTAAAAAGAGTTTTAGCATAATCAAGACTAACAAAAGAAAGTAATTGATCCAGTTGGTCATAACCACTGTAAAAAATAGCTTCAACACGGACCAAAACAGGTCTTACAGTTGATTTTGCTGTATCAGGAACCACCATAAGGGCAACTCTATCCCCAATTTTAACATTAAGAGCATTAGCAGAATATCTGCTAATTGCAATGCCTTGAAGATTTGAGGATTCTAGAACCTCTGTTTCAAAGGAAACTTGCGCAAGACGTTTCTCATTAAAATAGGAAGAACTCACACCTTTAACTTGTACAGAACAAGTAGAAGAAGCAGAATACATAAGAGCATAACCCTTTGTAACCTCATCCCTTGAATAAATTAAGTTGTTATCAATTGAAGAAATTTCATTTTGGTAGCTAGAAATTTGAACATGGCCATCTGAAAGATAAATATATTTATTAGTAATACCCTCAATCATACTTTCGGAAAAAATGAGAGCACAAACAAGAGGAGCCATAACTAAGGCAACCAAAATCAAGCAACCAACAAGCCGACCTTTTTTGAGAATTCTTCTTATGCTCCAAAACCTAACAAATGGATTCATTTCTCATTATCCTCAAGGCATTTTTCTAAACTAAGTACATGATTTTTAAGTTGATAAACATTATCGCACCTAAAAGCAAATTCTTGGTTATGAGTAACCAAAAGAAGACTTCTGCCCTCTTCTTTAACCAAATCTAGGAGAATATTCTCAACTTCCTGAGCATTTTCTTCATCCAAAGCCCCAGTTGGCTCATCTGCCATAATAACTTCAGGTTTATTCATTAAAGCTCTGCATATTGCAACTCGCTGTTTTTCTCCACCAGAAAGTTGGCTTGGAAGATGAGAAATTCTATCAGTTAAGCCCAACTTCTCAAGTAATGACAAAGCTCTAGGCCTACAGTCAATTATTTTCTTGCCGGCAATCATTGCTGGAGCCATAACATTTTCTAGTGCAGTAAAATCCTCAAGTAGTAGATTTGATTGAAAAATAAAGCCTACATGGAGATTTCTAAGTTCAGAGCGTTTCTTGTCGTCTAATGTCGCAAAATCAATTCCGTTACATAAAACATTGCCTGCACTTGGCGCATCTAGACCACCAGCAATATGAAGTAAAGTACTCTTTCCAGACCCACTTTTACCAATTATAGCTGTAGATTCTCCTTGTTTTATGCATAAATTAATCCCATTAAGAATAGTAATCTCTCCCTCACCTTTTTCTGTTTCCTTAAATCTTTTAACAATGTCATAAAGTTCAATTGGATGCATCAAGTATGACCTCCATAATTTCTCTCTTATAAATTCTATGGCATCCAGCCAAACAGAAAATTAGAGCTAAAATAAAAACAAAAACACAAGATAATACAACCTCAGTTGGACCAATAATAGCCTTAAACTGAAGGAGACCTAGAATTGTACTGCTACTAGTAAAGAAATGAGCTATTGTTTCTACAAAATTTAGTATCACTTGCATATTGCTAATAAACAAAAAACCAAGAATTACCCCTAAAGCTTCACCAATTAAACAAATTGAAAGTCCTTGGACAAGAAAAATTGAATTAACCATTTTTCGAGTAGCTCCAAATGCTCTTAACATGGCACCTTCCTGTTGTTTGTTCTTTAAAAGCCTACTTGTAGTATTTTTTAAATTTACACAAATAATTAAGAACATAAAGGCTAAAAAAACATACATTAAAGCTTTTTCAAGCATTAATGCAGAATAAAGAGCTTTATTATATTCTTGCCATGTGGTTATCTTTGCTTCTGGATAAAGCTTTAAAATCTCAGCTTTAACAAAGGAACTCCTTGAGTCTGAATAAACAGCAATTTTAACAGAACTACTGCCCATTAAATTAAGAAGATATTCATAGTCTACAAATATTGTATTAGAACTAAATTCTGTCATTGAGGAAGCGTAATATCCTGTGATGTTTACACCTGTAGTATATGGAACAATAGTTGCAGTACGTCCCGGTTTTAAATAAGTAATGTTAATCTCATCATTACTACCTATAGAAAGAGATCTTAAAATACTGTAAGAAACCATTAAACCACTAGCATCACCAGCATAAATGCGAAAGTCATTTGACATTCTTGCATTGTCAAAAGCACCATCACTGTATGCTCTTACTCTGGTTGTTGTACTTTCACCACTAGTCTTATCAACAAGTAATGCACTTGTTTGTATAAAATTAAATGCAGAATCAACAACATCTAAGTTTTGAATTTCAGTTAATGCTGAACCATCAACATTTTCTACTATTAAATCAAATGATTCTATTGCCCTTAATTGGTCTAATTGTGCAGTTTGAAGACCATTCATTATAGACGAAATTACTAAAAGAGCCATAAGACCTAAAGCAAGTCCAACGATTATTATAATACTGGAAGTTCTTTGTCCTTTATTTTTAGAGAATGCATACCTCATGGCAGTTTTGAATACAAACATTATCTTACCTGTATTTTATAGTATCAACGGTAACATTATCGTCTTTGTAATAAATATCCGCAACAGCCCTTCCATCTTTATACACAGTTTTTATTATTGAACCATTAGAATAGTCTGTTGAAATAGAAATTAGATCAGATTTATCATACTCATTTACGCTTATTAAAGTTCCATTCTCATATTTTGAAATACTATAAGAACCATCAAGTTTTGTGGTTTTAATAGAAGAAACAACATCATGCTCATAGGAATAATCAATAGTTTCTGATTCACTTGTAATACTCAAAAGAAGGCCTAACGAAGAATAATGATAAGTTTTTTCTCCATCATTGAAGGAAAATGAGCCATCATCTAATGTTTCATAGTTACCAGTAAAAACTAAATTGTTTGAGACAATATCGTAAAAGTCCCCATTTTGATAAAGATATGACTGTCCAATTAAATCCACTTTGGAATTACGTTTTATAGCAATTAATGTGCCATCATTTGCCGAACGTAAAAAGAATATTTCATTATCATTAAGAATACAAAAAGACAATCTATTATTTATATAGTTATAAATTATAGATATATCAGAATTAGAGTACGCTTTTAGTAAACCATCTTCATACTTGTAGGTTTCCACCTTACCTGAAGAATAGTTTTTTGTAACAGTTCTCATATTATTAGTAACATTGCTTGTTATTGTACAATAAACAGAACCATTATAATAAATGGTTTGAAACTCATCTGAAAGTTCCAGAAAATAACCTTCTTGTTCAATAGAATTTTTTAATTCTAGCTTTTGTCCTAACTCATTTGATTTATAAATTTCTGTAGCATTTAAAGTTAAGACCAATGAGAGTAACAATATTACAAGAAGGATTTTTCTCATTTATTAAGTCCAGCAAGCCCAGTTAAAAACTCATCCTTGTCAAAAACATGAATATCTTCATAATGCTCGCCAGTTCCAACAAAAGCAATTGGAATTCCAATTTGTACTAAAGCACCTGCTTTGGAAGTAGAATCATATTTAGTTAAAACAACAGCATCAAGGCCTATAGCCTCATTGAAGATTTGTGCCTGATTAATAGTATTTTGACCTGTAGTTGCATCAATTACAAGAATCTTTTTATAACATTCTGGTTCAATTCTGTTTTTGATTATCTTATCAATTTTCTGAAGTTCTTTAACAAGATTTTCTTTATTATGCATTCTTCCTGCAGTATCACAAAGAATGAGATCATCTCCCTTAGCCTGTGCACTTGAAATTGCATCATAAATTACAGCACCAGGATCACTACCATGTTCCTGTTTAACAATTCTAGTTCCTGTGCGTTTTGCATGAAGATCTAACTGGTCTATAGCAGCAGCACGGAAAGTATCGGCGGCAGCCATAATTACCTTGTAACCTTTTTTGCTATAATATGTTGAAAGTTTGCCAATAGAAGTTGTTTTACCAACACCATTGACACCCAGGAAAAGATAAACATTAAGTTTACCCTTTTCTGGCATAAGTTCAATTGTATTAATCTTATCTTCCAACAGTTCTTTAACAATGTTCAAAAACTCTTCTTCCGTTTTTGGTTTTCTTTTATGAACTTCGTCGCTAATTAACATAGCATTTTTAGCACCAAAATCTCCTTCTATAAGTAAATCTTCAAGGTCTTCAAAAAATTGATCGTCTAAAGTTTTTTTAAAACTAAATAGAGACTTAAGTTTGGCTCCAAAGCCACCAAAATTAAACATTCTTCTCTCCTTACGGTGAAATATATTCCGAATATTTATAATAATCTATTAAATCTACAGCTAAGTCTGTCAACGACAGAAAAAGAGCACCGGTACACAGTGTATCAGTAGCCATCCAAAAATCATTATAATTTGAACTAAAAGTTTTAGAAATAATCTTTAATCCAAAAATTAAAAGAGACCTTGCAAATGAGTTGTAAAAACTAGTTCGAGCTTTCTCAAAACTCTCTTCATCATTCATCCAGGTAGGTTTAAGTTCAACACTAATACTGTTTCTCGCTTCATTTAAACTAACAGTCTTATTAATAAAACCACTAGAACTAAAATTAAGCATTAAAGGTAGAGTGTATTCATTTATAGTATAAGGAGTTGTTCCCAATATTTTACCATCAGAAGAAACTATGGCATTTGGCGTTGATTTAACAAGTAGACTGTCATAAACAATTTTATCCATTTGAACAAACACAGTATTAACAGTATTTGCATTAATCTCTAGAGTTAAGTGTTTAGTTTCATATCCAATAAGTTCAATGTCAATTGTATGAGTTCCAGATGACAGAACTATAGAAGAATCTATCAATGAGACCATTTCTCCATCAACATAAACTGAAGACCCTTGGATTAGACCCTCAAAAGTAAGAACAGAAACGCCGTTGTTAGAAAATAAGGAACTAAGCTTTAATAACACCATTAAAGAATACTCAGTTGCACTTTGAGAAATTTCTTCAAAAATCAAATTTAATTTCTTTTCTGCAGAAGAATAAGAATATAAGACAAGGTGCTTAAAACCACCAATTTCTCCTATTAGAGGAATAAGTACAAGGTCCGAATTACTTGAAGAACATATGTAATCTAGTGTTAGTAAATCATTGCTTCTTATAACATTATCCATATCAATAGAATTATCGTTTAAGTTAGTTAGAACTACATTCATTACATCAGACATTTCTAAGTTCAAAGAATAATCGTCAGTGGAAATACTTAGGTATTCTTCTCTTGCTTTTATAATAGAGGCTTCTTTTTCTGAAGAATACGCCTTAGCTAACGCTTCCCCTGACGTCTTAAGTTTCTCATTTAATGTTTTAGTAGAAATATCGGTATAAATAGATGTGGAGACCTCTTTTGATGTGAAAAAAGTCTCAATATAGGTTGCAATTTGCGAGTTTTGAGGGAAAATTAGAACGTTGTAGTCCTGCGAAAAGACCACTTGGCATGAAAATATACCAAGTAGGAGGAGTATCGCAAGGACTTTACGTTTCAATTATTTCTCCTGATTCCATCTAAGATAGGCTTCAATAAAATTATCAAGCTCGCCATCCATGACAGCTTGAATATTACCCGTTTGCTCACCAGTTCGTGCGTCTTTTACCATTGTATACGGCTGAAAAACATAGCTACGGATTTGAGATCCCCAAGAAATATCCTTCTTTTCAATAGCCTCTGCCTTATGTTCTTCTGCAAGTTTTTCGCTGTAATAGTCATAAAGACGGCTTCTTAGCATTTTAAAGCATTTGTCTTTGTTCATGATTTGAGAACGTTCATTTTGACACTGAACAACAATGCCAGTTGGATAGTGTGTAATTCTTACAGCAGAGTCCGTCTTGTTAACATGCTGACCACCTGCACCGCCTGCCCTGTAGGTATCTATTCTAATATCTTCAGGCTTTATAACAATATCAATATTGTCATCTACCACAGGAGAGGCATAGACACTTGAAAATGAGGTATGTCTTCTAGCATTAGAGTCAAAAGGTGAAATTCGTACAAGTCTATGCACACCAGCCTCCCCTTTTAGATATCCAAAGGCATATGGGCCCGATACCTGTATGGTTACACTCTTATATCCACCCTCATCTTCAAGGGTATCCAAAATTTCAGCCTTGAATTTATGACGTTCGCACCATCTAAGATACATTCTCATGAGCATAGAGGTCCAATCACAGGCCTCCGTACCACCAGCTCCAGCATGAATGGTTAGGAACATATCACCCTTATCATATTTGCCATTAAGAAGAGTCTTAAGTTTTAATGGTTTATATTCTGCCTCAATAGAAAGAATTCTATCATCTACTTCTTTGGCATATTCTTCGTTATCACTATCTTCTTCTTCGTAGAGTTCAATGAGATCATAAGTTTCATTAATATCAGCAATTAACTTTTCAAAAGGTTGAATTGTGTCTTTAATTGTATTAATTTGGGCAAAAACTTTATCAGCATTTTGCTTGTCGCCCCAGAAGTTTGGCTCTAAAGTTTGCTTCTCAAGCTCTGCTTGTTTTGCTTTCAACCCTTCCGGGTCAAAGTCCCCTCCAGATTGCTTGGGAGTCTTCTTTAAGCTGCTCAAGGAGCGCTCTATTCTGTAGTGTCATTTCCTTTCTCCTTTCTTTTCTCTATTCTAAGTCCAATCGTCAGGCGTGAGACCTGAAGCGGTCTTAAAGAGAGCTTCCTACGAATCTTAAATTGAGTATACTCATAAATTGTCTTATCTCCAAGACAACTTTTAATTGTTTGTTCAATATTCTTGCACGAAATCTGTGCTTCTTCACTAAGACCAATGGAAATTGTGAACGGGCACGCAGAATTATTGATAAAAACAGCACTAGTTGTCTCTGCCTCTGTTCCCAAAATCTTTCCTTCACTAGTTTTTACATCCAATGCACGAGGTAAAGCTATATCAATAGTATTGCAATACTCCACGCCTTCCAAACTGTTCTTTGGGTCTAAGTTTTCAACCTCAATTTCCACGGAATGGGTAGACTGTCTGAATTTGAAATGCTTTGTGACATTCAATGGGATTTTTTTCAAGTCCAAGGCAGGGCATTTCCCAAAGAATTCTGAACGCTTCTTGTCAACAGCTGTAACCTCATATAATTTAGCCGATAATTTTGTTTCCTTTCCTGTAGAACTATCTATAAAGCTATCGGCAAAAATACCTTCTCCACTATGCATTGCAATATCATAATTAGCCGGAATGAAGTTGATATGACTCAGAATTGCACCCTTATCATTAAGATAGCAAATACTTGATTTGCCAAGAATTATGTGCTCAGTTTGTCTTGAAGTTTCTAAAACTACATTAATTGGCAAATAGGAACTAGGTATCTTAGAAAGAAGGGTTTCCATTTCGCAAAGACATTTATTGGAAAAACGCCTAATAGCCGGATTCATATCATTATTAGGAATATAGAGCCCACAGGAACTGGCTTTCATAAAAAGATTCTCAAGATTTTTACGCTCATCAGTATTCTTCTTGCAATTGCGAATAGCATCTCTCAGAATATTTAAAAGCCCAAAATTCCTATAAAGCACAGGATGCTCTAAAATATATTGGTTTATAGAAAGTGCATTTCCAAGCGTAATGTCTCTTCCATATGGGGCCGATGTATAATAAAACGTTTTCTTTATTTCATTCTCACCAAGATAAATAGAAGGTAATGTGCAATTCTTACCAAGTTTAGAATATAACATAGAGAAAACTTCTGCACAGTTTTCTAAACTCATGAGTTGATCTAAGTTTAACATAACCGTATTAATTGCACCGGTGACACTACCTGCAATTTTAGTTAAATTCTGAAGATATTTATTGTAGTCAATATTGTCTTTGTAAAATTCCAACGTTTCTTTAGAAAACCTGTCATCATAAGGGAAAATAATTGTAGTCTTTCCCATTTCATCCATGTAAAAAGGCTGACATAATAGAGTTTTATCTGCCATTTGGTTATATGATGAAATCATTATGTAATCTAGGCCACAATTATCAGCAACAGGAACCAATGTTGGTGAAAAAAGTTGATTATAACACCAAAGACCTTTTGGTTTTTTAGAAAATCTTTTTCTAAGATAAGTTGTAGTCTTTTCTACATGTGAAGCCCTTTCATGCGCAGGAAGAAGCGAAAGTATTATATCATAGTATCCAGAAGTTAAAATCTCCATCTGCCCTTTTCTACAAAGGTCACAAATAAGCATATTAAGCTCTGAACATTTAGATTCAATATATTCATATTCACTTACACTTAAATGAAATAGCAACTTAAAATCTGGATTTTTATCAAGCATAGTAAGCAGAGGCTTTAACTGCCTAGACAGTAAAGCCTCATACTCGTCTGATGAAGTTCCAAATGGAAGTTGACTATAAGCGCCAAGAATATATTGCATTCGTAAGTTCCTAGTCGTTTGAGGTTTTAGCAAAAACCTCTTTACTCTCTATTTTTTATAATGTGTCGTGGACAAGCTTCAGCTGCATTTGACATTGCTTCAATATTATATGAGCTATCATAGTTTGCACAAGCCAAATTTTGATCAACTTTAAAACCGGCATTTGGAAACTTATTTTCACAAATTTTGCAACCAATACAACCAACGCTACAGACCTTTCTCACTTCTGTACCTTTGTCATGACTGTTACAAGCTACAACATATGGAGCATCTGCAGGAATGAGTTTAATAACGTTATTAGGACAAACCTTAGTACATAGTCCACAACCTTGACATAGCTTAGAATCAACAGACAGAGAGCCATCTTCTTTTCTGTAAATAGCATTAGACTGACAAACTTTCATACAAGAACCAAGATGAAGACAGCCAAATTTGCAACCATTATCACCTTTAAACAGCATACTAGCTGCATTACAATCTTGTAATCCTTTATAGTCAAAATCTTTAGTTGTGTTTTCACAATTTCCACTACAAAAGATATAGGCTACTTTCTTTTGCGCCATTTGAACTTCAACACCAAGAACCTGAGCCATTTTATTAGCAAGCTCTATACCACCAGGAGCACAAAGTCCAGGAAGTGCTTTCCCCTGGAATACAGCTTCTGCATAGGCAGAACAACCCGCATAGCCACAACCTCCACAGTTTGCACCAGGCATCATGTTTTCAAGTTCATCCAGCTTTTCATCTTTAGGAACGGTAAGTAATTTATCAGCAATAGCAAGACCAAGCCCTAAGATTGCACCAAGACCAGTTATAATTAAAAAAGCATATAAAATTGCCATATCTTCCTCCCCTATACCAAATTAAGATTATAAAGGAGTGTCTTATCAAAGGCCATGAATGCCAAAGCCATAAGACCTGCAGAAATAAAAGCAATAGGCACACCTTGGAAGACCTTTCTTACTGGTTTTAAGTCTAAACGTTCTCTAACGTTACTCATAAGAACAATTGCCATGGTAAAGCCAAGACCAGCAGCAACACCTGCGGTGAAAGACTCAAGTAAATTGTATGCCTCATCAACATTTATAAGTGCAATACCTAAAACAGCACAGTTAGTGGTGATAAGAGGAAGATAAATACCAAGTGCTTTATATAACGCAGGACTCATCTTCTTCAAAACCATTTCAACTAATTGAACTAGTGCAGCAATAACTAAAATAAAAGCAATAGTTTTTAGATATTCTAGTTGAAGTGGTACTAAAAGACCTTCATAAACACACCAACAAACTACGCTGGAAACTCCAGTTACAAAAGTAACAGCCAAACCCATTCCAATTGCACTTTCACTGTTCTTAGAAACTCCAATAAAAGGACAAAGGCCCATAAACTGAACAAAGATGAAGTTGCTAATAAAGATATAGGTTACAAGAATTCCAATATAACTCATACACTAGCCTCCTCTTTCTTTGCTTTTTGTGCACTTCGTTCAGATTTCCACATAAAGAAAGCCTTTAGATATCCCATGAGGAGCAATGCCCCCGCGGCTAAAGCCAACACTCTTATTGGGAAATCTTTAAAAAATGGTATGTGAATTACTCCGTCCCAAGAACCAATAGGAATAAAAGTAATTGAACCTGAACCAAAAACTTCTCTAATTATAGAAATTAAAGAAAGAGACATTGTAAAACCAAGACCCATTCCAATTGCATCTAATGCGGAATCTAAAACAGAATTCTTACTGGCAAAAGCTTCTGCTCTTCCAAGAATGATACAGTTAACAACAATCAATGGAAGATAAACACCTAGTGCTTCATAAACACTAGGAAGGAAAGCATGAAACACCATTTCAACAATTGTAACAAATGATGCTATTACAACAACATAGCAAGGAATTCTTACACTACTTGGTATTATGTCTTTAAGTAGAGAAATAAAAATATTACTAAACAAAAGAACAAATAAAACGCCAGCTCCCATACCAAGGGCGTTAATTAACTGAGTTGTAACGGCCAAAGTTGGACACATTCCAAGCATGATAATAAAGGTTGGGTTTTCTTTAAATAAACCCTTTGTTAGTTCTTTTAAATGTTTATTACTCATTTTGTAGCCTCCTTTGTATTAAGAGACTTAATGTAATCCGAGCCTATTTTTAAGGCACTTGAAATACCTGAAAAAGTCATTGTAGCTCCGCTTACTGCAGCAGAATCTACTTCAGAAAGCATACTCTTTGTTGTTGGAATTGGATTTGTTGAGGTTCCAGTTCCAATAAACTTATCCATATACCCTTCGTTTTCAGCTTTTTTACCTACACCGGGGGTTTCACTGTTGCTAACCAGATTAACATTAGAAACAGAACCATTGGTATCAAAGCTAGCTATTAAGGTGATGTCTCCCCCGTAGCCACGAGTATTTAGGCCAAGTATGTATCCTACAATCTTGCCATTAGCATAGAGTTCATGCATGTAGTCTACTGTGGAGTCTCCTACAGTAATTTCAGGGCCAATTTCATTGCCGTTGGCAACAACTTCTAAGGCGGCGGTGATTTTGTTTGCCTCATATCTCTTAATATAAGGAGTTGTAATAACGTTAATTGTTGCAAGTAAAACTGCTGCAACAGCACAAATTGAGGCAAGTACTAAAGTTGTTCTTAAATATTTTTTCATTTACTTACCTCCCCAAAGAGCTTTGGCTTTACAAATCTGTCAATTGTTGGAGTGATTATATTCATCATCAAGATTGCAACACTAGTTGCTTCTGGTAAAGAACCAAAACTTCTAAATAGGAAAGTTAAAGCACCACAACCACAACCAAAGATTATCATACCTTTGTGTGTTACAGGAGATGTAACCATGTCAGTTGCCATAAAAAAGGCTCCTAAGATTAGACCTCCTCTGAATATGTTTGCTACAACTTCACCATGACACAAGCCCAATCCTAATGGAATACCACCAAAGAGATAAGTCAAAAAAGCAAAAGAACCAATAAAAGCAACAGGAATATGCCAAGTAATGACTTTTGCAAAAATAAGATAAAGGCCACCAATTAAAAGAAGTAATTTTGAAACCTCACCAATACAACCTGGAATGTTTCCAAAGAATGCATCAATGTTGTAAGCATTAATTCCTGTCAAAGCTTGAACTTTTTGAGCAAAGTTCGTTGTTTCAATACCCTGTTGTGCTAGAATTTGCATTGAATTTAATCCAACACTTTGACCAGAGGATGCCACCGTCTTAACAAGTGACAGAGGGGATGCTTGGCTGGCAATATCTACTGCATGGATTGTTTTTGGGAGTGTAAACGTACTCATTTGAGAAGTAAATGAGAAGAATACAAATACACGTCCGGCCATTGCAGGATTGGCCCAGTTGGCCCCAAGTCCACCAAATGTCCACTTAACAACTGCAATTGAAAAGATACTTGCAATAGCTGGAATAAAAAGTGGAATTGAAGAAGGCATGTTCATACCAACCAAAAGGCCTGTAACTAATGCAGAACAATCCCAAATTGTATTCTCTTTACTAATCAAACCTAAAAGATACTCAGTTAGAATTGCACTAGCTGTTGCAATTAAGAGTACAGCGGCTGCTCTAAGACCAAAGACATAAACACCCCAAATACAGGATGGTAAAAGTGCAAATACTACACTTAGCATTATTTTTTGTGTGCTTGCACCACTATGAAGATGTGGAGAAGTGGTTACTGTTCTCATTTTTTCCTCCCCATTTTCTTTCCTAATTTCATGGACTGAGCTAAATCTAGATGTGCTGGACATGAGAAGGAACAAGATCCACATTCTTTGCAGTCCATAAGGTGGTTAGCCATAGCTTCTTCATACCTTCCATGTGTAATTAGAGCATAGAGCCTTGTTGGCTCAAGCCCAATTGGACAAGCTGCTACACAACGCCCACAGTTAAGACATGCTGTATTTTTTCTCTCTATCTGGTCTTTAATTGCTAGTATACCACTTGTTCCCTTAACAATTGGGGTATTTTCATCAAAGAAAGCAAATCCCATCATAGGTCCGCCATTAATTAGTTTATCGGGCTCTGAAGAGAAGCCTCCAGCATAAGAAATTAAATCTTTAACTGGAGTTCCAATTGGAGCAATAACATTGCAAGGCCTATTAATGCATTCCCCTGTTACAGAGACAACTCTTTCAATAAGAGGTTTACCGTATACTATTGCTTCATAGACAGCAAAGGTTGTGCCAACATTAATTACTACAGCACCTACATCCAAAGGAAGTTTTCCAGAAGGGATTTCTCTGCCTAAAGTTGCATTAATCAACTGCTTTTCATCTCCTTGAGGATATTTCATCTTAAGTAGCTGAACTTCAATGGGCAATTCTCTTAATTGAATTTCTTTTTCTAAAACCTTAGCAGCATCTGCCTTATTAGCTTCAATACCAATGATAGTGCGTGCGGGATTAACTATCTTTCTGCAAATCATTATTCCTTCAAGAATTTCTTTTGTTCTCTCAAGCATTGATCTGTGGTCTGCAGTAAGATATGGCTCACATTCTACGCCATTAATAATTAAAGCATCTACCTTTTTACCAATTGGAATTGCAACCTTAACGTGTAGTGGGAACGTGGCTCCACCAAGACCCACAACGCCTTTGTCTTTGATTTCATCAATTAGCTGTTCTCGTAAAAGATTTTGATAATCAATTTTCTTATTAAAGAGCTCAGGTTGTTGTTCGTCCGGTACAATTACAAAAGCATCACAACAAACACTGTTTGCTAAAGTAACTTTTTTAATATCCTTAATAGTTCCAGAGACAGGACTATGAACATTTGCTGAAATAAAGCTAGAAGCTTCGCCTATCAATTCACCCTTTTCTATGTGGTCACCAATACTTTTTATTGCTTTGGCAGGCGCACCTAGATGTTGAGACAGTGATACTGTCAATTCTGAGGGCATGGGTAAGCGTTCAAGAAGTACCCTATTTGAGTACTCCTTTCTCTCAGGTGGATGAACCCCACCTTTTTTGAAAGTTAATAAAGACAATTTCTCCTCCGAATTTTTTTGTTCTATCCTTTGCATTTTATAGTACTTTTACTATAATGTTAATCATGAAAATGACGTTCTTTAGCTCTTTTTTTAAGCCTTCTCAAGTTAAAGTTTATGCTTTAGTAGGTAGAAGTGGCACTGGCAAGAGTTTTAGAGCCCAACTTGTAGCTGATAAGTATCATATTCCTTTAATTATTGATGATGGCCTATTAATTAAACATGATGGAATAATTGCAGGAAAAAGCGCAAAGCAAGAAGCTAATTTTCTAACAGCAGTAAAATGTGCTTTATTTCAAGAAGACGATCATCTTAATGAAGTTTTAACTGCGCTTAGGAAAGAAAAATATAAGAAAATTCTCATTATTGGAACATCAGATAAAATGGCTGTTAAAATTGCAAAACGCCTAAACTTACCTGAGCCTAGTGTAATAATCCATATTGAAGATGTTGCAAGTAAAGAAGAAATTGATACTGCAATGCGCATTCGTTACACAGAAGGTAAACATGTAATCCCTGTTCCACCTCTTCAAATTACCCGCAACTACCCGTCTATTGTTTATGATTCAATTCTCGTTGGACTTAAAAAACGTTTTCCATTTCTTCCCTTTGCAACAAGAACACAAGCAGTAGAAAAGACTTTGGTTTGTCCTGAATTCAGTAAACAAGAAGAAAGCGCAATTAGCGAAACTGCTTTATCTCAAATGATAAACCATTGTCTTGGAGAATACGGTAATACCCTTAAACTTGAGAAAATTTCATTTAAAAAGGGCAATGATGGATATGACATTACTATAACTACAAGAACACCGCAAAAGCTTTCCAACCAAACCATTCTAGATCTAGAAGAATCTATTTCTGATTCTCTTGAGAAATATGGTGGAATTTTAATTCATAAAGTATCTATTCAGTCACAGACGTGGCAATAACTGTAACCTTTTTTCTTCTCCTCTTGTAGTTTGCTTTTGCTATATTAGCATTTGAGTTCTTTGCTTTGGTATTATTTCTCTTAATATTTACACTTACTGTACCTTTTGGAACGTTAATACCGTTTAATCTCATATGCATTACAGCTGTTGATTCTAGTTCAAATTTTGGAGGCGTAATTGGACTAAGCAACACCCTTACTTGTCTCAATGTGTCCCTAAATAGCTCTTTTGGATCTGTTAATTCTTTACTGTCTGCAATAAATGGATGAACTAAGGCAAGATACATCATGGCTTTAGGAAAAGTTCTACGCTTTGCATCCGAGTCAATCTCATTTATTTTGTCATCTAATGTTTTTAATGAGGCATAAAGATGCTGATACTTTCCGTATACAGCAATACAAGGCAACATGTAAGACAATAGCCCAAAATTGTATAATTCTCTAAAAATTTCACTACTATTTCCACTTCCCAGTATCTTATTGATTTCTTCTGTCATTCTTGAAGTACTAACATATTGAAGATTGGGTGAATAGTGTTTAATTGCCAGTTTAAGTTTTAGAGACATTTTAAAACCAGTAGTTACAGAGTATTTAACACCTCTAATCATTCTCACTGGGTCTTCAATAAAGGTTTTATTTAAAGGAATAAGGGAAACCAGCTTTTTGTTTTTTATATCCTTCATTGAATTATTAAAATCAATAATTGTTTCGTTAATTGGATCGTAATAAAGACTGTTAATTGAATAATCTCTTCTTTGACAATCCTCTTCTATTGTTCCATAGGTATTGTCATTGTTAGCTTCATGTTCATTTAAACTTCTAAAAGTAGAAACTTCAATTATCTTTTTGCCAAATGTAACATGAACAATTTTAAATCTCCGGCCTACTATCATAGAATTTTTGAATATTCTATGAACTGCTCTTGGAGAAGCTGCAGTTACTACATCAAAATCCTTGGGTCGTCTGCCTAGTAGAAGGTCTCTTACAGCACCTCCTACAAGATAGGATTCGTACCCTCTTTCTTCAAGTCTTTCAATAACTCTAATAGCATCACTATCCACCAAATTGGGGTCAATTCCGTGTTCTTGCTGAGAATAAACCTTTGCTACTGCTTCAAGTGTGCCAGCATTCTTCTTATATCTGATGAACATATTTTGTTAACTTCTGCCAGCCGTTGAATATTCGTTTTTTAAACTATACAATAGTTAGCATATTTTCACATTTTACACAACCAATACAGAGGAGAGTTTCTATAATGATAGAACCAAAAGTCCTAAAAGGTTTCAGAGACAGCCTTCCAGAACAGGAAATTGCAAGACAAGAACTTATTTCAAAGGTTCAAAAAATATTTAGATCTTTTGGTTTTGTACCAATTGATACTCCCGCTTTAGAATACACAGAAGTTCTTCTTGGTAAGGGTGGAGGCGAAACAGACAAGCAGATGTTCCGCTTTATGGATAATGGAAACAGAGACGTGGCGTTGCGTTTTGACCTAACCGTTCCCCTTGCCCGCTATGTTGCTGCCAATTACTCAAACCTTGCCTTTCCCTTTAAAAGATACCACATTGCCAAGGTTTGGCGTGGTGAAAAACCACAAAAAGGTCGTTATAGAGAGTTTATTCAATGTGATTTTGATATTGTAGGTGCAGATAATGCTCAAAGTGATTTTGAGATTCTTCTTTTAATTCACACCTGCTTAACTCAAATGAATGTTGGACCATTCAAAGTTAGCGTCTCTCATAGAGGACTTTTAAATAGATTCCTTGCTTCTATGGGTCTTGAGTCCTCTAGCGCACAAGTTCTTAGGTCAATAGATAAACTAGGAAAGATTGGTAGAGATGGTGTTTGTGCTTGTCTTCAGGAAGATGGACTTGACGATGAATCCATAGCAAAACTCTTGGAGTTTATTTCTCTAGAAAAAGTTAGTTTTAGCGAGACTCTCCATATTCTAAAAAACATGTTTGGTGATTGTCCAGAAATTGAAAGACTAGAAGAAATCTTTGCATTAATGCAAGCATGTTATATTGAGAATGATTTTATTTTAGATACCTCAATTACTCGTGGCCTTGACTACTACACTGGCATTGTCTATGAAACAGTCCTTGTCAACTTGCCAAGCATTGGTTCAATTTGTTCTGGTGGACGTTATAACAACCTTGCAGGATTATATACCAAGGAGAACTTGCCAGGTGTTGGGTCTTGCATTGGTATTGACAGACTACTTGCCGCACTTGAAGAGCTTAGCAGTCCTCTTGTGAAGAACTCTTCTTATGCCGATGTCATGGTTATTTTTGACAAAAATGACCCTTCTTGGACAGCAAAGACAGCAATGAATTTAAGGGCATGTGGTCTTAAAGTTGACTACTATGTTGGAGAGAAATCTTTAGGACAGCAATATGCATATGCCGAGAAAAATTCTATACCGTATGTTGTAGTATCTTGTAAAGATAATTTATTTACAGTTAAAGAAATAGTAACAAGAAAAATACTAGAAAATATCGGTATAGAAGAGCTTAGAACAATGGTGCTAACTGGAAAAGTGAAAAATGACTGACCCCAAAACGCTTCCAGTATATCTGCACAGACATGATATTCTAGATGCCCTTTCCAAGAATCAAGTTATTGTGGTGGAAAGTCCTACTGGCTCGGGAAAGACAACCCAAATTCCCCTTATTCTCAATGATGCTGGTTATGCCAAAAATGGCGTGATTGGTATTACTCAACCAAGAAGAATTGCAACATTAGGTGTCTGTGCCTATATCAAGCAACAACTGGCATCAAGTAGTTTTCCAGAGGCTTATTGTGGCTACAAGATGCGTTTTTATGATACCACGGATGCAACAACGCATATTAAAATTCTAACTGATGGGATGTTACTACAAGAGCTTAAAGCTGACCCTTCTCTTTTAAAATACTCTGTAATCATGGTTGATGAAGCTCATGAAAGAAGCCTAAATATTGATTTGATATTAGGACTTCTAAAACAGATTATCAGTCATAGAAAAGATTTAAAGATAATCATTTCATCTGCAACAATTAATACAAGTTCTTTTGCTAAGTTTTTCTGTGATGAAAACGGTACACCAGCTCCAATTATTAGCATTAAAGCAAGAGTTTATAATGTTGATGTTAAATACTATCCAGTTAAGAATCCAGATAATGTTGATGAAACCGCTATTGCAATTTGCCAAATTATAAATCAACTATTAAAACGTTTTAAAGCAACAGATTACAAAGAAAATGAAGATACACTGGTCTTTCTCCCTGGAGAGTTTAGCATCATAAATTGTATGAATCAAATTTATTCGGAATGCGATACTAGACATCTTCAGATTTATCCACTTTATGGAAGATTGAACAAGGAAGAACAGGAGCAAGTTTTTGAAGATACAGAAGAAGGCAAAATGAAGGTAGTTTTAGCTACAAATATTGCCGAGACATCGCTAACCATTGATGGAATAAAAGTTGTTATTGATGGTGGTTATGCAAAAATTAACTTCTATAATCAACGAGATTTTACTTCTGCTCTAATTCAGCGTCCTATTTCAAAAGCCTCTGCAGAGCAACGCAAAGGAAGAGCTGGGCGTACGTCAAATGGTATTTGCTATAGACTTTACTCCAAAGAAGATTTTGCAAAACGACCACGCTTTACTCAGGAAGAAATTCTTAGAACAGATTTATCTGAAGTAGTTTTACGGATGGTAGATTTAGGTATTTATGAATTTGAAACCTTTCCTTTTATAACTCGTCCAGACTCTGAGTCATTAAAAAGTGGAGAAAACACTCTGAAACTACTTGGTGCAATAGACAATAAAAGACATTTGACGTCCATTGGCGAGATTATGGTTAAATATCCACTTCTTCCACGCCATTCGCGTTGCGTCTATGAAGCCATCAAACAATATCCTGATATTATACTTCCAGTATTAATTTGTGTTAGTTTTCTCTCTTGTAAGACACCATTTGTTCTACCTCCCGGAGAAGAAGATTTAGCAAGAAGTGCTCATAAGAGCTTTTTTGATGAATATGGAGATTTTGTAAGCTATCAAAAGATTTATAATAAATACAGAAACTTGAAGACTTCTAAACTCAGAGAAGATTTTTGTAACAGTTACTATTTAGATGTTCAAAGTATGGATGAAATTGTTCATGTAACAGAACAACTTGCTAGTATTACTAGGGATCTTGGAGTTCCAGTTTTAATAGAAGATTCTAATAACCGTTCAAAACTTCCACGTGAAGAATTTGTCCATAAACTTCTTGTATGCCTTGGTGCTGGTCTTTTGCAGTATGTTTGTATAAAAACCAAAGCTAGAGGCATGGAATACAGAACAATTACAACCACAGAGATTTATATTCATCCAGGATCTGCTTGGTTTAGAACAGCTCCACAATATCTACTAGCTGGTGAAATTGTTTATACTTCAAGGATGTATGCACGTACTGTTTCGCCATTAAAGAGAGAATGGCTAGATGAGATTTCCCCTTCTTTAGCTTCACGCATTAGAAGTTTATCTAAAGAAACGGAAAGAAATAACCATAGAAATGTTGAAAAACAAAAATCTAAGCAATGCTATATCTATGATATGGTGTTTGAATTGATTTCTATGGGAGGTAAGAAAGACAAGCAAGTTGCTGTAATCCCATATACTTCGTTGCCAAAGTTAGCTTATGCTTTCAAAAAGGCCTCAAGACATCCTAAGAATATTAATGCTACAATTGAATATAAAGGTAGCTATATTGGATTTGGTTCAAAAATTCAGGATTTGATTAGACTTAACGGTAGAATCAGTTTTAAGGCTGAAGACTTTATTCAGTCACCATGTTCTGAAGTTTTTAATATTGATTCAGTAGATGAAATAGTTCCATATCTTGACCAGCTTATGAAGCTATCCCCACTGAGAATAAAGAACAGACTAGGATTCATTGAATTATTAATTAACAGAAACAGTGCATTCTTCCATGTAAATGCAAGTTTCACTGAAGCCTTAAACAACACGGCCTACTCTCTCTTAGTTATCTCCGAGGAAAGACCAGAAATTAAAGCTTTCCGTCAAGCGTATAATCGTGTTGTAAGATTGCTTGATTAATGGTAAAACATAGTCATGCAAGAGTTGTTAAGTTGTTTAGGAACAAGAGTATTAGTTGCCTCGGATTTTAATGATTTATCCTATCATGTTGGAAGTTTAGGCAGAAACACTCTTTGGGTCTGCGATTCTAACACAGCACGTATGGTAAGACCACTTCCAAATCCAAATGTTATAATTGAACCAGGAGAATCCTCAAAAAATTACTCTTCGGTAGAAAAAATAATTTCAACAGCTGTTGAAAATAATCTTGGTAGAGATTGTACATTTGTTGCTCTAGGTGGAGGTGTTGTTTGTGATATTACAGCTTTTTCTGCTTCAATTTATATGCGGGGCTGTAAAGTTGTTTTAATTCCAACTACTCTGCTTTCAATGTGTGATGCCTCAATTGGAGGCAAAACATGTGTAGACTTTAAATATACAAAGAACCTCATAGGAACCTTTTTTCCAGCTAACGAGGTTCTAATTTGTGCTGATACAATTAAATCGCTCTCAAATAAAGATTTTATCAATGGCCTCGCTGAAGTTATAAAGCATTGCTTTTTAACAAAAAATGATGAACTTTTTAATATTCTTGCAACAAGCAAAGAACAAATTATGGAACGGAAGCCTGAAGTCTTAAGTAAGATTGTATCACTATCTCTTGAAGTAAAAAAGAGTTATGTTGACCAAGATCCTTATGACAGATTAGGTATTAGAGCTGCCCTGAACCTTGGACACACCTTTGGTCATGCTCTTGAAAGTCTTTCTAGACTTCAATGCACTCATGGACAGGCAGTTGCATGGGGAATTAGTCGTAGCACCCAAGCAAGTAAAGAAATGGGCCTTTGTGACCCTAATTTTGCTGCTGGAGTTGACAAACTTCTCTCTTACTACGGCTATGATATTAACTACAAAATTAACAGAAGTGATTGGTTGGATTATAAATATCATTTGTCCAAAGATAAAAAAGTTGTTAATCGTGTTGTGAAGTTTGTTCTTTTGAAAGATCAAGGTGAAATTGTTGTTAGCGAGATTGATGAAGGCCTAATTAAGAAACTGGTCATGATGACATCGGTCTAACTTTTCTCTATAATTTCACTATGTACTATTTTGATTGGACTGCAACAACTCCCATGAGTGAAAGTGCTATGGGAGAATATTCTTCATGTGCAAGAAAATACATAGGAAATCCTTCCTCTACACATCCTCTTGGAAATGAAGCCGCGTTAAGACTTGATGAAGAACGAAATAAAACAGCTAATTTGCTTGGAACAACAGCTTCAAATATATATTTTACATCAGGTGGAACTGAAAGTGATTCTATAATTATTTCCTCCCTCCTAAAATCCCCTTCACCAGGCGAGATTATTACAACTGGAATTGAACACTCTGCCGTTTTAGAATGGAAAAAAACTCTAGAGGCTGTAGGTTGGAAGTTTATTGTCTTGCAATGTCCTAAAGGATATTTAAAACCAGAAACCTTAGATAAAGCCTTAAATGATAAAGTTAAAATGGTCTGTGTTATGAATGTTAACAACGTCACGGGTTCTATTCAGGACACAAAAACAATTGCTAAGATTATTAGAAATAAAGAAAAAGAATACGGCAGACATATTCATTTTCACTGTGATGCTGTTCAATCATTAGGCAAAATTTCTCTTAATTTAAAAGAAGAAGATTTTGACTCTGCAGCCTTTAGTGCCCACAAATTTAGAGGCCCCCGTGGAGTTGGAATACTTTACAATAGAAACAATGCAATAACATCCCTTTCACGTGGTGGTGGACAAGAACATGGACTTAGACCAGGAACAGAGAATTTACCTGGAATTTGTGCAATGAACAAAGCCCTTGAAGAAGCATTAATACCTCTAGAGAAAAATTATACAAAAGTTTTGCAATTTAGAAACAAAGTTGAAGATATATGTTCTGAGGTTGGTTTCAGGCTACTTTCCGCATCTGTCTCAGACAATAAACCAATATCTCCTTATATAATAAATATTTCAGTAAAACCAATTCCTTCTGAGGTATTTCTTAGAGTTATGTCAGATAAAGGTTTTTGCCTTTCAGCAGGAAGCGCATGTTCTTCAAACACAAAAGGTAAAGTTGAAGGGGTTTTAGCGGCAATGAACGTGGATCCTATGGACAGACGTTCAAGCATAAGAATATCCTTTGGTGCTGATACAACTGAAGATGAAGTTATGCTTCTATGTGATGCACTTAGAGATACCTACAAGGAGTTAAATTATGGAAAATAATATGTCTCTTTATCTTATTAAACTTGGCGAAATTAGCCTTAAAGGTCTAAATAGAGGTTTCTTTGAAAAGAAACTAAAAAATAATATTAAATTAAAGATTCATCCTTATAGAAGTCTTTTAACAAGAGAAAAAGGCCGTTTTTATCTTTATGTAGATTCAGAATGTCCTGAAGAACATGTTGTAAAAACCCTGAAAACAACTTTTGGTGTTGTAGGTTTCTCTCGTGCTTTGGTTTGCGATAAAAATTGGGATCTAATGTGTAATTGTGCAAAGGAACTAATTGAAAAAGAGCCTTTTGCAGACGGAACAGGAACATTTAAAGTTGAATGTAGACGTGGTGATAAATCATTTTTCATGAACAGTTATCAAATTGAAGCAAATTTGGGTGGAATTATCTTGGATCGTTATCCAAACATGAAAGTTGACGTCCATCATCCTCAAAAGCAACTCTTTGTTGAAGTTAGAGATAAGACCTATATGTACACATCTCCAATTGCTGGGCCAGGCGGCCTTCCAGTAGGTACAGCAGGAAAGGGTTTACTACTTCTTTCAGGTGGAATTGACTCCCCTGTTGCTGGTTATAGAATGGCAAAACGTGGACTTAAACAAGACTGTCTTTATTTCCATGCTTATCCATATACTTCTGAAATGGCACTTCAAAAGGTCAAAGATCTTGCACGAATTATTGCGCCTTATAACCAAGGGACAAATCTTTTAGTTGTAAATTTCACTGAATGTGAACTTTGGATTAAAGAACATTCAAAAGAAGAAGAACATACTCTTATGATGAGAGCATGTATGATGAAAGTAGCAAATGCAATTGCAAAAGCAAGAGACTGCAAGGTTTTAGTTACTGGTGAAGCTCTTGGTCAAGTTGCTTCTCAAACTCTTGAAAGCCTTTGTTTTACAAACAGCATGTCTGAAATTCCTGTTTTACGTCCTCTAGTAGCAATGGATAAAGGCGAGATTATTGATACTGCAAGAGAAATTGGAACTTATGAAACAAGTATTTTACCATATGATGATTGTTGCGTAGTTTTTAGCCCAAAACACCCTCTTGTTCGTCCAGAAGTTGCACAGCAAACTGTTTCATATGAGGAAATGAAAATTGAAGATTTACTTCAAAAAGCAATTGATACTGTTGAGGAATTTCCAATAAGTTATAACGTTTAATTATTTATTTTAGAAGGACATGCATATGATCCTTTACATCTGTGACCATAGCATTACCAATCTCATTTGCCTTTGCTGTACCTGTTTTAATGATTTCTTTAACATCATCAAGATGAGTCTCATAAAAGGCCCTTTTTTCTCTTATAGGATCAAGAATTGAATTAAGTTTCTCTGCTAAGAGTTTTTTACAAGCTACACAACCAATTTGAGCATTCTTACACATGGAGCAAATATTATCGGTTTCAGATGGATTGAAAGTCTTGTGATATGTGTAGACGGTGCAGACATCTGGATTGCCAGGAATTTTCACGCTAATTCTATTTGTATCAGTAACAGCTTGCATGACCTTTTTAGATACTGTTTTAGGATCATCTGAAAGGTAGATGGCGTTTCCAAGGCTTTTGCCCATTTTGCTATTTCCATCAAGACCACAGAGACGACCTGTTGATGAGAGTTTTGCTTCAGGCTCGGTAATATTGGTTCCGTACATCTCGTTGAAGCGTCGCACCAACTTGCGAGAAAATTCAATATGTGGTAGCTGGTCTTCACCTACTGGAACTAAATCTGCATTACAGAATGTGATATCTGCTGTTTGAGAGACTGGATAACCTAAAAATCCATAGGTTAATTTTGAGAAGTCGTATGTAAAATCCCCATCTGTTTCGCCAAAACCATAGTTACGTGACTCAGATTTAATTGTAGGATTTATCAAAAGATGGTTCACCGTTGTCAGCATGGAGTAAAATACTGTAAGTTCTGCTATTGCAGTGATTTGAGACTGCTGAACAAATGTAATATTGTTAGGATCAAGGCCAACAGAAAGATTATCCATTGCAACCTGATATATGCTATCATTAATTAGTTGTGGGTTTTGAAAATGCGTTGTAAGAGCTTGAACATCTGCTAATAGAATAAATGTATCATATTCGTGTTGCAATGCTACCCTACTCTGTAAAGATCCAACATAATGACCTAAATGTAGTCTTCCTGTAGTTCTATCTCCAGTTAAAATTCTTTTCATATTATACCCCCTAACAGCTGTGTTACAACAGATTTGATAATCTCTTTTTGTTCTTCTGTCAAACCTAGATTGTTAACGCTAACCATATCAAATTCCTGAACAAACTGTTCTCTTAGCTGTTCAAAATCAATTGCTGCACCCGCTCTTCTTAGTTGTCCAACATAAGAGCCTTTTACAATAATTGAAAAACTTTTTGCTAGTGCCTCACTCTTAAGCTTAAAATCAACAGACAAAGTTTCATTTTCGAGCATTATAAGAATATACTCAATATTTTCCAATGAACTTTTAGGAATATCTAAGCCTAAGTTAATAAATGTTTTGGGATTAGAAACAAAAATACCTATTTCACAAGTGGCAAGCTTTTGCGCCTGTTGATCAGAAATTAGTTTATCACTGGTCTTAAAGGTTTTTTCGTAGGTTGCTTCTACATCATTTGAAGAAAACAAAATAATGCCATTTGTAGGTATTGCAACCTGTAATCCACTCTCTTCATCCATCAAGAACTTCAAGCCAGAATCACTTTTTTGCTGTGTAAATAATCCGCTAACCTTCAAAGCTGTATTAATTAATGTCTTGGAATAATTACCTTCAATTGCTCCATCATAGTCATAAGTAGATAAGTCTGCTGGATATTCTAAATACTGTTCTGTTTTATCAAATAAAACAATGGAAAGTCTGCTCATTCTATTTGTAATATAACTAACAGAACTATCTGCAGTATCAACATACTCGCTCAAATCAAGTTTTGAAGCATCAACTGTAATTACAAACTGACCATCCATCCCATAGGTTTGTAGGAACATTTTATCCTTTAGTGGACTCCTTGTTGCACATGAAGACATAAACATCATAATGCAGATAAATAGTACACAAAGAATACCTATTGGACGGATTTTTTCAGTTTTCATAAACTTAAGCTTTTACAATCCTTAGACGAGCACCAGACTCTGTAATAGGTGCATCCAAGTTCTTATCAAATGAAGAATTACAACAAAGTGTTTCTGCTTCAATGAAAGATTTAAATTGGTTATACACCTTTTCCATGACTTCATCTCCACCAATTGTAAGGATAATACGGTCACTTACATCAAGTCCGGTTTCCTTTCTTAAAGTTTGAATTGCACGAACCACATCTCTGGCAATTCCTTCATTAAGTAAGTCTTCTGAAACTTCAGTATCAAAACCAACAGTAAGTTCACCTTCGTTCAAAATCTTAAGGTTAGCTTTTTCGTTTCTTTGAATTACCAAATCATCCTTACTGATTTCAACTTCTTGTCCATCTCCAAACTGAATGTTATGTTTAAACCCTTCAAGAAGTGAAGAAATATGCTCACTTCTAAAATCTTGAATCTTAGAAGCAACTTCCTTCATTGCTTTTCCAAGTTTGGAACCCAGAACCTTAAAATTAGCTTTGGCAGTGTAATCTACCAAAGAGGATTCGTTGCCGTTAATTTCAACAGCCTTCACATTAAGTTCTTCTGCAATTATTGAAGCCATATCTTTAAGAATTTTTCTGTCTTCTTCATTTCTATCAACTAAGAAGAGTTTTTTTAGTGGCTGCCTGTTCTTAAGATTATTAGCACTTCTAAGAGATCTTCCCATTGTGATAGCCTGAATTGTGAGGTTCATCATTTTTTCAAGGGCATGGTCTCTATGTGAGGCATCATATTTAGGATAATCACAAAGATGAATGCTTTCAGGATCCGAGCAAGTCTTTAGATTTTGATAAATCTCTTCACAGATAAACGGAAGAATTGGACAGGCAAGTTTGACAAATGTCATTAGTGTCTTGTAAAGAGTGTCATAAGCCATCTTTTTGTCGCCATCGTTTTCACTTTTCCAAAATCTTCTTCTGCTACGTCTAATATACCAGTTATTAAGACTGTCCATAAAATCAAGTAAATATGAACAAGCTCTTTGAATATCGTACTTATCAAGGGCATCATCCATATTGTTAGTGAGTGCTTCAACTGTGGAAATCATCCATTTATCAAGTGGGTTAGTAAGATCTTCAAAAGCTGTTTCACTTGGAGTGTAACCATCTATGTTGGCATACGTTACAAAGAAGGAATATGCATTCCAAAGAGGAAGAATGATTGATTTTAGTACATCTTTGACCATCTGGTCAGAAAATTTTAGATCATCGGCATGAACTGCAGCGCTATTCATAAGTGCAAATCTAAGGGCGTCAGCACCATACTGGTTGACAAGTAGCATTGGATCAGTGAAATTTCCCTTGCTTTTTGACATCTTTTCACCGTCTTCAGCAAGAATAATACCATTAACAACACAATGCTTAAATGCAGGCTCGTCAAAAAGAGCCGTTGCCATTACTGTGAGGGTGTAGAACCAACCTCTAGTCTGGTCAAGTCCTTCGCAAATAAAGTCTGCAGGGAAAATCTTGTTAAATCTTTCCTTATTTTCAAACGGATAATGCAGTTGAGCATAAGGCATGCTACCACTCTCAAACCAGCAGTCAAGGACATCAGGAACTCTTCTCATTGTTCCCTTTCCATCTGGACTTGGCCAAGTTAGTTTATCAACAATGTGTTTATGAAGATCATCAACCTTTTGACCACACTTTTCTTCTAGTTCCGCAATAGAACCAATAACTTCAATATAGTCTGAACCATCACATTTCCATACAGGAATTGGATTTCCCCAGAATCTGTTTCTAGAAATAGCCCAGTCTCTTGCACCTTCCAGCCATTTTCCAAAACGTCCATTTTTAAGATGTTCAGGAATCCAAGTAATCTTCTGGTTGTTAGCAACCATTTTATCCCTAAATTTGGGAACATTTACATACCAGCATTCCATTGCTCTATAAATTAGAGGACTTCCAGTTCTCCAGCAGAAAGGATAACTGTGAAGATAGTTTTCTCTCTTAACAAGTTTTCCTTCTTCCTTAAGTCTAGCAATGATTGCTTTATCTGCATCCTTAACAAAAATACCCTGATAATCAGAAACTTCAGATGTAAACTTACATTCATCATCAATTGGACATACAACTGGAATACCAGTACCTTTGAGAACATTGTAGTCATCCTCACCAAAACCAGGTGCAGTATGAACAATACCACAACCATCAACTGTTGTAACATAATCGCCAAGAACAGTGACAAAGGCACCCTTGTCATAGAGATTGGCAAAATAGTTAAACAATGGCTCATAGCGCATTCCTGCAAGTTCACTACCCTTGTATTTCTCAAGAATTTCATAGGCATTTTCATCTTTGTAATATGCGCTAAGTCTGGCTTCGCCAAGAATGTATTTATCTCCAGATTCTTTATCTAGAATCTTTACATAGTCAATGTCTGGCCCAAGAGCTAGAGCAAGGTTAGAAGGAAGTGTCCAAGGGGTAGTTGTCCATGCAAGGAAGTATGTATCTTCCATTCCCTTAATCTTAAATCTAACAGTGATTGCAGGATCTGTTACATCCTTATATCCACCAAGATTAACCTCCATGTTTGATAGAGGACAACCAAGACCTGGGCTGTATGGGAGAATGTTATAGCCTTTATAAATAAGACCCTTATCATAAAGGCTCTTAAAGACCCACCAAATGCTTTCCATAAAGGATTTATCCATGGTTTTGTAACCATGGTCAAAATCAACCCAACGACCCATCCTGTTTATGGTATGTTTCCACTCATTTGTAAATCTCATGACACTTTCACGGCATTTGTTGTTGTAATTTTCAACACCATAAGCCTCAATTTCTTTGGCACTTGAAATTCCAAGTTCTTTTTTCATGAGATTTTCAACTGGAAGGCCATGACAGTCCCATCCCCAATTGCGGACAACACGCTGACCTTTCATAGTCTTATATCTTGGAATAATATCTTTTATGGTTCCTGGTACAAGATGTCCATAATGTGGCAAGCCAGTTGCAAAAGGAGGACCATCATAAAAAGAGAACTCATTATCAGTAGGACGACTTTCTACCGATTTCTTAAAAATTTCATTTTTATTCCAAAATTCTAGGATCTTTTCTTCCATCTTTGGGAAATCCTGTCTTGGGTCAACGCTATTAAACATTTTTTTCTCCTAAGATTTTGCGAAATTATATCTCTTTTCTTACTTTTATACTACAGAGGTTTTTGCAAAACCTCTACACATTCCAAAAATCTGAATTTTAATATATCATCAAAAACATGGCACAAGAAAGCACAAACAATGTTAACTTCAATTGCATAAAATATCCAGTACCAAAGAAAGTTCAAGAATTTGGAAATTTCTTTGTACAGAATGGGTTTAACCTCTATATAGTAGGAGGTGCCATTCGTGATTATCTAATGGGAATTGATAATAGCGACTTTGATTTCTGCACCAATGCCACACCTCAACAAGTCATAGCTCTTTTCAAAAAAGTCATTCCAACAGGGCTTAAACATGGCACAGTAACAGTACTTTTTAAAGGCGAAAGCTATGAAGTCACCACCTTCCGTAGCGAATCCAACTATACAGACGGTCGTCATCCTGACAACGTTACCTACATCACAAACCTCCATGAAGACCTCTCCAGGCGGGATTTCACCATCAATGCATTTGCAGCAAATTGCAAAGACGGCACAATCACAGATGACTTTAACGGATTTGAAGACCTCAAAAATCACCTAGTTTGCGCCATTGGAAACCCAAATGAACGCTTCAAGGAAGACGCTCTTCGTCTCATGCGTTTAGCCCGATTTTGTTCAAAATTACATTTTGAGCCAGAACCTAGAACATTAGAAGCAGCATGTTCACTTTCTTCTTTGATTACAAACGTCTCAAAAGAACGTATTTACGATGAATTATCAAAGATTCTTATGAGTTCTGTACCATCAATTGGACTAAAAATATTAGAAAAAACTGGAATATTAGCTCTTATTCTTCCAGAAGTTTCAGCCTGTAAAGCAGTAAAACAAACAAAATTTAAAACCTCAAATGTTTTAGAACATATCTATCTTTGTGTAGATGTTGCAGCCAAAGAAGGATACAATTTAACAGTACGTCTTGCCGCCCTACTCCACGATATTGGAAAACCATCAACCCAAACCTACAACAAATTTGGAATAATGAGATTTCCAAACCATGAAAATGTTGGAGCAGAGATGGCAGAAGTAGTTTTAAAACGACTAAAATGTTCCAACCAAACAATTTCAGATGTCGCTCTTTTAATTAGAGAACACATGGCAAAAGACTCTCAGATTTGGACAGACGGAGACGTTAAGCGCTTTATCCGTAGAGTTGGAAAAGAAAATCTGTCTAAAGTGTTTCAACTTCAGTGGTCAGATCAAATTGCTTCAACTGGGACACGGTGGGAAGAAGAATACCAAAATCTTCTTCCCAGAATTGACAAGTTAATTAACGATCCAATGACACTAGCAGAATTAGCCGTAACAGGAGAAGATTTAAACAAAATAGGCATCCCAAAATCTAAAGAAATGGGTGAAATACTAAACAAACTACTAGAAATGGTAATTGATTACCCTTCACTTAATCAAAAAGAAATACTTTTAAATCAGGCCAAGTTGCTCCAAAGCTAACTTTGCAACATTTTGCTCAGCATCCTTCTTATTATGACCACCTGCTGGGCCATAAATCTTTCCATGAACAGAAACGGTATAGAAGAAAGTTTGATTATGTTCAGGGCCAGTTGTATTTGTAAGTTCATAAGAAGGTACTTTTCTGTAATGCTTTTGAGCATATTCTTGAAGCATTGTTTTATAATCTTGCTTGAATTTATTATTTATTGTTGCATCAATAATTGGCATTAAATTACTGAGAATAAATGGTCTCACAACTTCTAAACCTTGATCAAGATAAATTGCAGCAAAAACTGCTTCCATGCAATCAGCAAGAATGGCCTTCTTAAATCTACCACCGGTACGTTCTTCACCAACACCAATCACCAAGTACTTATCTAGCTCAAGCTTCTTAGCAACAATTGAAAGAGAATCTTCACTGACAACAACACTTCTTATTCTAGTGCAATCGCCCTCATCTCCTTCAAGATTCTCGTACAGCCATTTAGAAACAACTACCGATAAAACGCTGTCACCAAGAAACTCAAGTCTCTCATTGTCACAAATCTTATAATTTTTAACCTCATTAGCATAAGAAGAATGGGTAAAAGCTGTGTTTAAAATAGAGATATCGTTAAACTTAATTCCAACGTTCTTTTCAAATAATAAAAGCTCCTCAATCCTCTCTAGGGGGATATCTGGAGCCTTATCTAATTTGTTATAAGACATATAAATCTCAAAATCAAAGATTAGAGAATGGAAGCCAAATAATCAACAGCCTCACCAACAGTCTCAAAGGTTCTACCCTTCTCATCTGGAACTCTAATATCAAATTCCTCTTCAAAGCCACCAACAAGGTCCAAAATGTCCATGCTGTCAGCCTTAAGATCATTAACAAAAGAAGATTCCATTGTGATTGAGTCCTCATCAACAGCAAGCTTGTCAGCAATAATTGCCTTCACTTTATCAAAAATTACATTCTTGTCCATTTATTACTCCTCATCTGGATTGATAATCTGCTCACCCTTATAGTATCCACACTGTGGACATACACGATGTGGAAGAATAAGCTGTCCACATTTGGTACACTTTGAAAGAGTTGGAGCCTGAAGCTTCATGTTTGCAGATTTTCTTGCAGCTGCTTTAGCTTTAGATGTTTTATATTTTGGTGTCGCCATATTCTACCTCTATTTTAATGATATTCTTTTTCTACAACATTGTGAGAATATAGAAAAACAGTTTTTAAGTCAACACTTTTTATATTTTTGGTTGAGCCCTTAATTTAGCTTTTAATGCATCAATAACTACTCGAGGAACCATAGCAGAAATATCGGCCCCAAAGCTAGCCATTTCTTTGATTGTGGAGCTTCTTATGAGAAAATAATTAGGATTAGTAGGCATAAATAGAACTTCAATATCGGGACAAATTTGCTTGTTGGTTTCAGCTAACTCAAACTCGTAACCAAAATCAACCTGAGAGCGAACTCCACGAATCATAATACCAATATCATGCTGCTTTGCAAAATCCACAACTAGGCCTGGCCAAATATGAGTCTCTACATTTTTGTAAGTTTTAAAAATTTCATCCATGAACGATTTTCGTTCAGCAGCAGTAAATAAGGTTTTTTTGTTAATGTTATCTGCAATAACAACATAGACCTTCTTGTAAAGAGTTGCACATCTTTGAACAATATCAATATGACCAAGTGTTGGAGGATCAAAAGTTCCAGGAAACATGGCAAAATCAGGTCTCATTGTTTAGTTGCCTCAACTTGTTTTTTCATATTAGTAAAAGCCTCGTTTGACTCATATTGGATTCTTGTTTTTATAATGTATTTACCATCTGCATCCTTAGAGACAACAGCAAAAGCGCCATGACCAATATATGAAATGGAATCAGGTGCCTGCACGTTTTCTTGAGCTTTTAATTTTTCTATCACACAATCAAAATGACTATATGCGCCATTAGGCTCACTAATTGCCTCTGCAAAAGACTCAATAGGTTCACCACAAATATCACATTCAGGCCTTGGTTCAATTACTTGAGGTACATCTAAATCCTCAAAAACAACATGGCTCTGCACATCCTGTATATTTGTTTGATTTTGTAAATTTGCAGATTTCCTAGATCTCTGTCTTCTTCTTTTTCTGTTTTCCACTAGAAAACTCCTTCATAGTAGGTAACATCACTACCTGTGACAGACGCAACATCAAAGCGCATCACAACACACCTACAATCACCATAAACCTTATTCAAATAATCAATTGCAGTCAACTGTATTCGCCTCCTCTTTTGACCATCCACCATACATGAAAGATCTTGAGGTAACCACTTATGGCTGAGTGACTTCACCTCCACAAAGCACAGAATCTCATCTTTACAGGCAATTATATCTACCTCACCTTCTCTACACCGATAATTTCGTTTCAGTACTTCATAGCCTTGATTTTGTAAATACTCTGATACAATCTCCTCACACTGTTTTCCTCTTTCGTTCATATATTTGTACTCCTTTTATGATCCATATAAATAAGTACAAATAAAAAGTAATTTTTCATTGCAAAAAAAAGACGGAAGAAAACTCTCCCGCCTTGAAATTGCTTTGCGTAAACGTATGCAATATAAAAACTCAGATACCTTTGTGTCCACGAATCTGCTCTGGGACCTTAGCTGCCTTACCAACCTTGTCTCTGAGATAATAAAGCTTAGCTCTTCTAACACGACCACGTCTTACAACCTCAACCTTTTCAACTCTTGGAGAGTGAAGAGGGAAAATTCTCTCAACACCAACACCATAAGAAAGCTTTCTTACAATAAAGGTTCTTCTGATACCAGAATTGTTCTTTGCAATAACAGTTCCTTCGTAAACCTGAACTCTTTCTGTGTTGCCTTCAACAATCTTGAAGTAAACCTTAACAGTATCACCAACGTGGAAATTCTCGGCGTCCTGCTTCATCTGTTCTTGTTCAATAGCCTTAATCAAGTCCATTTTTAAACCCCTTGGTCAAATAAATTAATTTCTTTTAACAACTTACAAGTCTTGTCATCAAGAAGTCCATCCTTGATTGCTTTTTCCAGTAAGTCCGGCCTATTAGACAAAGTCTTTTCTAGCCGTTTTTGTAGCCTCCACTTCTCTATATTGGCATGATGACCAGACAGAAGAATCTCTGGAACATCCATTCCGCAATAGGATTCTGGCCTTGTGTATTGTGGGTATTCCAATAACGGACCAGTGAAGCTCTCCTCATCAAGCGAGGAATCCGTGATAACTCCATTTATTAGCCTATAAACAGCATCAATTATCACCAGAGTAGCTACTTCCCCTGAAGAAACTACGTAGTCACCAATGCTAATTTCATCATCTACATACCGGTCTATAATCCGTTGATCAATACCTTCATAATGACCACAGATGAAAACTAGCTCAGGTTCTTGGCTAAGTTCCCTTGCATAGTCTTGCGTCAACCGTTTGCCTGATGGTGATGCATAGACAACTCGTTTGTTCATAGCATCAACGTTGTTCAGTGCTTTGAAGAGCGGTTCAGGTTTAATGACCATACCTGCACCCCCACCAAAGGGTGAATCGTCACACTTGTGATGCTTATCAAGCGCATATTGTCGCCAGTCTATTAAATTATAAGTGACTAGCCCTGCCTTGACAGCACGTGCCATGATTGAATTCGTGAAGAATCCTTGAAGCATTTCTGGAAAGAGTGTTAGGACATCTATATTCATCCTAATAGTTCCCTTTTCAGAAGTTTAATGGTTCCATTATTCAAATCCACATCTGATACATATATACCTTTCATATAAGGTACCAAATATTTCTTTCCATCTAAGGCAATTATCTCAAGCAATAATGCTTGAGCGCCTTCAATAGTTGAAACCACTTCTCCAACTTCTTCGTTCTCGTATACAAGCTTCATACCCAAAAGGTCAGCTATGTATACCTCACCTTTGCCTAATTTACTGGCTTGTTCTCTGGGTACCAGAATGTCCCATCCAGAAATAAAGCGCGCATCTTCAGGACTATCAATTCCCTTAAACTTTACAAGAAGTTCGCCAGAATGATTTAGAACCTGCTCAATCTCCGCTTTTCTGCTTTTGCCCTCACGTTGAAGTGTTACTTCTTTAAGTGAAAAGAAATGCTCAAAGTCATTAGAATAAGGTTTAACTTTAACAAAACCTTTCACACCATGTGGAGCTCTAACAATTCCGGTTGCAAGGACCTGTTTCATACCCAATCAGTCCAGAATTTCAAGGCTAGTATGCTTGCCGGTTTTTGTTGTTGTAGCACTAAGAATAGTTCTTAGGGCTTTAGCAATTCGTCCCTGCTTGCCTATGACCTTGCCCAAATCATCCTGAGAAACTCTCAGTTCAAGTATGGTGGACTTTTCGCCCTCCACAACATTCACTTCAACAGCTTCTGGATGGTCAACGAGCGATCTGACGATGTATTCGACCAGTTCCTTTTCCACGGGCTCAGTCCTTTACAGGAGCTTTAGCTGTGGCTGGAATTCCCTGTTTTGCCAAAAGCATCTTTACTGTATCGGATGGCTGTGCACCAACACCAATCCAATAAGCAACTCTCTCAGCATTAATGCTGATCTGGTTTTCACTCTCTACTGGATGATAGAAACCTATCTCCTCAAGAGGCTTACCCTTGTTTGATTCTCTAGAATCCATAACAACAACTCTGTAGTATGGTCTCTTTTTTGTACCAAGTCTTTTCAATCTGATACCAACGCTCACGTCAATTCCTCCTACGAATCTCAGTTCATCCCCATCTGCTTCATCAAAGCAGCCTGGTATTTTTTATTTTTAGCGAGCTTTTTCATATTCAGCCGCATCTTTTCAAACTTTTTCAGTAGATGACCAACTTCACCAACTGATGTTCCACTGCCCTTTGCAATTCTTTTCTTGCGAGCCGGACCAATTATATAGATATTTTGTCTTTCATGGAAGGTCATTGACTGGATAATTGCTTTTTCTTTTCGCAATTCTGCTGTGTCAATGTCATCTTCTGAGACATTTCCCTTGGCACCAGGAATCATTTCTATTAATTTTCCAACTCCACCCATCTTGGTCATGTTTTCCAATTGCTCCAAGTAATCCTGAAGGTCAAAGGTGTTTTTGGCCATTTTTTCCTGAAGTTTTTGAGCCTTTTCAAGGTCATAAGTCTCCTGTGCCTTCTCCACCAAGGAAACAATATCACCCATACCCAAAATGCGACTTGCCATGCGCTCCGGGTAGAAAGGTTCAATGTCCTCCATTTTCTCACCAACAGCAATGAACTTAATTGGTTTGCCAACAACTTCTCTAAGAGACAGCGCCGCACCACCACGGGTATCGGAATCAAACTTTGTTAGAACAACGCCAGAGATTCCAACTTTACTCTCAAATTCCTGTGCAATTGTCACAGCATTCTGACCAGTCATTGCATCAGCTACAAATAGCGTCTCATCTGGGTGCAATGCACTATTTATGTCTTGAATCTCTTGCATCATGACATCATCTAGGTGCATTCGGCCCGATGTATCTACAATTAAGACATCATATTGTTCACGTTTAGCCTTCTTGAACGCATTGGTAGCTACTTGCACTGCATCCTTTGTATCCGTCTCAGCGTACACAGGAACATCAACTTGCTGGCCAAGAACTTGCAATTGGGTAATAGCAGCCGGTCTAACCAAGTCACAGGCAGCCATCATGACTCTACGGCCTTGTTTCTTAAGCATTAATGCCAATTTTGCACTTGTTGTAGTCTTACCAGAACCTTGCAGACCCATCATGAGAATAACAGTAACGGTGTCTGGACCCTTAAGTTTTAAAGCCTGTTTTTCAGGGTCTCCAAGAAGTTGCACCATCTTGTCATAGACAACTTTAACAAACTGCTGCCCCGGATCAACCGCTTTGAGAACCTTATCACCCAAAGCTTCTTCCAAAGTTCTATTAACAAAACGCCTAACCACTCTAAGATTGACATCAGCATCCAATAATGCCATTTTAATTTCTTCAACGGCATCCTGAACATTTTTTTCACTTATCTTAGACTTACCTGATATAGAACGTATAATTGATGAAAATTTATCACTTATTGAGTCAAACATAACTTACGAATTATCCATGAATTAACACATCATGTCAATTTGAAAAATTTACCAGAAATCTTATCCTTTTAGTTCATCATAGGTCTTATCAATGTCCTTGATATCTTCAAGACGGTAGCCAATCATCTTGGAAACCCCAAGTTCCTGCTGGGTAACACCAAGAAGACTGTTGGAACCTAAGACAGTGTTCTTATTGTGAGTAATAATAATAAACTGGCTCTTATCATCAAACTTTTCAAGAACACGTAAGAATGCTCCAATGTTTCTTGCATCAAGAGCTGCATCAATCTCATCTAATACACAGAACGGTGAAGGCTTAACCATATACGTAGCAAAGAGTAATGCAACAGCAGTCATTGAGCGTTCACCACCAGAAAGCAATTGCATATTCAATAACTTCTTTCCAGGGGGTTGAGCAAAAATATCAATACCAGATTCTAGAACATTCTCATCATCAGTAAGTCTTAATTCTGCCCTACCACCGCCAAAGAGAGTACTATACATCTCTTGGAAGTTATCAGCAATTTGTTTGTATGTTTGAAGGAACAATTCTTCGCTCTGGCGTTTAATTTCAGCTATAACCTCTTCAAGATCAGCCTTAGCCTTATTCAAGTCATCCATGTTTTTACTGTAGAAATCAAAATTCTTCTTAGCTTCGTTGTATTCGTCTTCAGCCATGTAGTTAATATAACCCAAATCCTGAATACGTCTTTTAACGGTGTCAAGTTCGTTCTTAATATCATCTACAGCAGCAGTAATCTCATGGTCATTAAATTCCTTAAGACTTTTACCTGTATTGTCAAAAAACTCAGTGTATCTATCTTGAATTTGAAGCCCAAGATTACGAACATTTTCAACAGCTGTAGCAATCTCACTAATAAGCTGTTGTCGTCTATTAAACTTTTCTTGGAATTGAGAATTTTCAGAAGCAATTTTGCTAGATTTCTCTTCAATAGAATCAGATAAAGCTCCAATCTCTGTTTTAATTTGTTTAATATCCTCTTGTGCCTCTACTTTCCTATTTTTGACATCATCTATCATTTCTAGGACTTCATTTACCTTATCTTGCTCAGCCTCAAGAGAGTGAGAAGCATCAGAGAAATCAAATTCCATCTGTTGAATATTCTGCCTTAAGTCCGCAATAGAATCTTTCAAAGCTTTATATTGAGATCTAAATTGGATTTCATCATCCCTCAAATCTCGTAAATCCGATTCCTTTAAAATCAGCATTCTACCAAGACGGTCAATCTCTGCATTAAATTCTGAAATACGGTTACGACTTTCAGTTTCTTTTGTGTAAGATTGCTCTAAACTTGCATCAAGGCCCGTCTTCTTAGCAAGCGTCCCTTGAGGGGAAACAAACTCATCCAAGAACGTTGGAATTGTGCCACTATACTCTTGGAATAAACCCTTAATCTCATCCAACTCTGCAAGTAGACTTTCATCTGCATCATCCAAGGCCTGAGTAAACACTTTTGAGTCAAAATTAACACTAGAAATTTGTCTCAAAAACTCAATACGTTCGCCCAAAATCTTTTTTGCTCGTGAAAGTTCCTCAAAGAGCTTTTTCTCCGCCTTAGCTCTAACTACGGAGCTATATCCACTACCCTTGATATTTTCTTCCAACCTGTTCGCAATATCATTGGCAAGCTCACTAATCTGCTGAGTAATCTTAACACGCTCTTCAGAAAGACTTTCAATCATCTTATTCAAGTCATCAATATCTAACTGGTGTCTGATTTTATCGGCCTGAAGCTTCTCAATCTCCTCCGAAGCTTTTTCAATACTCTTCTGTGTCAGCTCAATATTCTCTGCAAGAGAATCCAATTGGGCCAACTTTTCTTCCAGCCTCAAGTTGTCCTTTTCTATTCTATCCTTATACTGTTGAGCTTTGAGTTCAGCATCCTTAGATCTTTGCGAGACTTCAGTATATCTGTCATTGTAAATCTTAATTTGTGCATCAAAAGAATTAAGACGCTCTTCATTCCTGTGAAGGGATTCATAAAGAAGATCTCTTTGATGTCTCAAATCATCCAACTCATCTTGTTGCTTTGTAAGACCTGCTCTAACAGTATCCATGGTAGCATCAATTTGAGCAGCTTCTTCTTCAAGTTTTTTTTGTTCATCTTCTCTATATTGCTTTAGCTTAGTCAAAGATTGAACATAAGAAAGTTGTAAATCCACTTCTAAAGCTTCTTTTCTTGCACTTAACTCTCTATGCTTTAAAACCTTATCAAGCTGACCTTTTCTAGAATTATAAACCTTCTCCGCTTCTCGCAAGAGAAGTTCTACTTGAGCCATATTATCATCGGTCTTTTGAAGCTTTTTTGCTGCGTCATCGCTTTGTTGCTTAAATTTACTTATACCAGAGGCCTCTTCAAAAATGTATCGGCGGTCTTCAGGCTTAAGGGAGAGAATTTGGTCAATCTTGCCCTGTTCAAGAATGCTGTATGAAGATTTACCCACACCAGTGTCCATGAAAAGCTCTTTGACATCTCTAAGCAAGGAACGTGTGCGGTTAATGTAATATTCATTGTCTCCATTTCGGAACATACGACGTTTAATTTCAACCTCAGTTGCGTCAATATTAAGAAAATGTTCCTCGTTGTTTAATGTAAGAATAACTTCGCACATTGGCATAGGTTTTCTAAAATCTGTGCCATTGAAAATAACATCTTCACGTTTACCCGCTCTAATTGCACTTGGAGCCTGTGTTCCAAGAACCCATTTGATTGAATCAACTACATTACTCTTTCCGCTACCATTTGGGCCTAAAAGAGATGTAATACCATCAGAGAATTCAAACTTAGTTCTATCTGCAAACGATTTGAAACCGTATAGTTCAACGGATTTTAAAAACACAGCTACCTCTCAAAAAACATCTAAAGAAATATATCATAAGTACAGTTTTTTGTCATTCGCTACTTGACCTTTGCCCTACTAATTGAGTATAAGTATTCGTACGTGCGCTTGTGGTATAATGGTATTACCTCAGCCTTCCAAGCTGAAGAAGCGGGTTCGACTCCCGTCGGGCGCTTATAAAGGACCACGCAAAGAAAAGCGTGGTTTTTTGTTTTGTAATGCATAGCGGAGGATTCTATGGGTCAACGTGGTGAAGTTTTCTCAACAAAGTTTGTTACTAACGACAGAACATATTTTTTCAATGTCAAAGAAAACTACAAAGGTGATATGTATCTGAATATTGTGGAGAGCAAAACAACAGCAGATGAAGGCCGTTTCATACGTCAAAGTATCTTAGTTTACCCAGAAGATCTTGGAGAATTTCTTCGCGAATTCCAAAAGTCTGTTGACTTCATAAAAATAAACGCCAACAAAGACGAGAAATAATCAATACTTGAATGATAGCCTATGAATTGGACATGGGCCATATTTTCTAAGTAATTCCTTATGTTGAGGACATGGATAGCCTTTGTGTTTATCAAAGTTATATTGTGGCCATCTTTTAGCAGCCTTTATCATGAATCTATCTCTAGCATTTTTTGCCAAAATTGAAGCGGCCATAATTTCTGGAATTTTTGAATCCCCTTTTACAATTGCCTGACATAAAATATCAACTTTAGGAGTTTTGTTTCCATCAACCAATAAAATATTAGGAGTAATTTTCTTCTTGTTTAATTGGATAAGAACCTTTTCATACGCCCTTTTCATAGCCAGCATTGAAGCCTGGAGAATATTAATCTCATCAATCTCTTTAGGAGTTGCCCATGAAATTGCCCAAGCTATAGCATTGTCCTTGATAATAGGCTCTATTTCTAACCTACGTTTTTCACTAAGTTTCTTAGAATCATTAAGAACCTCAAATGGAAAATCTTTAGGTAAAACCACCGCAGAAGCACAAACGGGACCGGCCAAAGGGCCACGTCCCGCTTCATCTGCACCAACTATAATATTATAGTTAAAACAATTATCAAACTGACTTACATCAAATAAGCACAGTTGTTCTTCCATAAAACTCAGCCCTGATAAATCTTTGTACCGGTATCTCCATGCAGTGCTTGAAGAGCCTTATCAAGAGATGTAATAATAGCAACTCTACCTTTTTTACTTTCAGCAAATTGAACACAGGCCTGCACCTTAGGAAGCATTGAACCTGGAGCAAAATGCCCCTGAGCTGCAAGTTCTTTTGCCCTAGAAGTTGGAAGCTCAGAAAGCCATTCTTCATTTTCCTTTCTATAATTAATTGCTACCTTTTCAACCGCAGTTAATATTACAAGTTGATCTGCATCAATCAGTTCAGCAAGTTTTTCAGAAGCAAAATCCTTATCAATAACAGCTGGAGTCCCAAAAAGCTTACCTTCCTTACGAACAACAGGAATACCACCTCCTCCTACGGTAATTACAACACAACCTTGAGCAATAAGACCTTCAACAGCTTTCTTTTCAATAACATCAATTGGTTTTGGAGAAGGAACAACTTGTCTATATCCACGACCTGCATCCTCAACCATTGTGTAACCTTTTTCTTTTGCAATTTTTTCAGCAGTAGCTTTATCATAGAAAGCTCCAACTGGTTTTGTAGGATGAGAAAAAGCTTGGTCATTTTCATCTACCAAAACTTGAGTTACAACAGTAGCAACCTCTTTTTCAATACCACGAGAAGCTAATTCGTTACCAATAGCATTTTGAAGATGATATCCAATATAACCTTGGCTCATTGCACCACACTCTGGGAAAGGCATATCTGATTTAATTGCCTTAGCTTCAGCAGCAGTAGCCATACCAAGGTTGATCATACCAACCTGAGGTCCATTACCATGTGCAATAACAACTTCATTTCCTGCTGCAATTAAATCAACAATAGGTTTTGCAGTTTCTCTAACCAATTCAAGCTGTTCATATGGTGTATTTCCCAATGCGTTTCCACCAAGTGCAATCACAATCTTAGACATATCTCAACTCCTTAGTGCTTTGTCTCAACGTCAAGCACAGTACACCAGTCTAGTATATCGCAAATGCAACAAATTGCAACAAATATTAAACCTTATCTCCCCTAGTTTCATGCAAAATTCGTTTAACTTCTGGATCTTTAAAAACCATATCAATTTCTTCAGAAGTTAAACCAACATATTCATGACATAGATAGTGAATCCAAGTTTCATCGGCTGGAGAATTTAGAATATGACGTCTGCAATAATAATCGGGCTGAATTGGAAGTGGTTCAGTGTCCTTGTAAAGTGGGACTTTATAGTCAAATACAGCAATTTTGAGGTCCTCTCGTGGAATCCCCTTGTCCATAATAATGCTTGCAAGTTTGTTAACCGTATTACCTGTGTCAAAAATATCGTCTACTAAAAGAACCTTATCACCAGCACGAAGATATTCTGGAGAGTATGTCCAACCATCTACTTGCACACGTGTTTGATCACGAAGAACCGTGTATGAGCGAGCAACAACGGCAGCATACAAAACAGGCCTTCTGTGCTCTTTTAAACAAATCATCTTGAAGTATTCAGAAAACACGTTAGCCATGTAGACTCCGCCCCTGAGGGAAACATAGATGACATCTGGAATAAATCCGTCTTCTTTATGCATCTTATAGGCAAGTTTTAATGCACTGTCTCTAATAACGTCATGCGGAATAAAGTCTTTCATAACTGTCCCCCTATCAGAGCCTTAGTGGCCCATCAAATCTGTGTTAAAATTTCTGGGCCATTTGCAGTAATGGCAACCGTATGTTCAAAATGTGCAGAAGGTTTATGGTCTGCAGTGATAACAGTCCAGCCATCTGGCATATCAATAATATTTTTTGTTCCAAGATTAATCATTGGTTCAATAGCAATTACCATGCCTTCTTTCACACGGGGATTTGGCATGTATCTGCATACATAATTAGGAATTTCCGGATCCTCATGAACTTTAAGCCCAACTCCATGCCCACAGTATTCTCTAACAACACCAAAGCCATTTTTATCGGCGTGATCAAAAACGGCTGCACCAATATCCTGAATTCTAGAATGAGGATTATCTAAAACGCTAATTCCTCTGTACAAACATTCTCTAGTAACCTTGACAAGTTTTTCCACCTCAGGAGAAACACTTCCCACAATGTAAGTTCTTGCGCTATCAGAGAAATAACCTTTTAGATTAATACCTAAATCAATACTGACAATATCGCCTTCATGAATAATTCTCTTTTTCTTTGGAATTCCATGGATTATTTCCTCGTTAACGCTAACACAAGCAGTTGCAGGAAATCCTTCAAAATTCAAAAAGGCAGGCTTTCCACCATGCTGAATAATAAAATCATGGCATATTCTATCTATATCCATTGTAGACATGCCAGGAAGAACCTTCCCTTCTAAAGAATCAAGAAGTTGACAAAGAAGATGACAGGATTTTCTTATTCCATCAATTTGTTCATTTGTCTTTAGTAGAATCATGCAAATACCTCACAACAGTGTCCAAAAGGCCATTGATGAATCTATAATTGACTTCAGTGCTGTATTCTTGGGAAAGTTTCACAGCTTCGTCAATGACAATGCTGGGATGTATATCCTTGCAGTACAAAAGAGTATAGATACTAAGTCTTAGGATGTTTCTATCAACAATACTAATATTTTCAATACTACGTTTGGAAGAGAATCTATTAATAATTTCATCAATTTCATCTAAATGTTGAAGAACCCCATTAATCATCAATGAAGCATACAAAGTTACATCAGATTCAAGGTTTTCTTCCTCTTCCTTTGTATATCCAATAAAACCCTCTGTGTAAGGCAGAGGGTAATCATGAATTCTAGAATTAAAATCCAATGAATAAAGAGTCTGAACTGCTATTGCACGAGCAAGGTGCCTAGATTTCATTCATTACCACCTATGCTATACTTTACTTAAGATACTTAATAGAAGCTTCAGCCTTAAGATCAGAAATTAAAGAAAGATATGCTTCTTGGAACATAGTATTCATATTCTGATTATAAAGATAGCTATAAATGTAATCACGAACTGTAGTTGAATCTGTTGGGTAAATCTTTTCATCTAAGCCCAAAATCTTGGTATCATTGTGAACAGAAACTTTAACAATATGGTAACCAGCTAGGCTTTCAATTACTCCACTTACTTCACCCGCACTGAGCTGGAAAACATTGTCAAAGAAATTCTCACCCATGTAAGCCATAGTGTCAGTATCATTAATCTGAAGCCAACCAATCTCTCCACCAGAATCCTTAGAACTAGAATCTTCAGAGTAATCAACAACAGCTTTCTCAAATGTAATCTTACCAGAAGTAATTAAATTTGAAACTTCAGTTGCCTTTGCAAGTGCAGCATCTTTATCATCACCAAACTCAAAGAAAATATGAGCAAGTTTTACATTTTCTTCACTTATGAATGAAGACTTGTTTTTCTTGTAGAAAGACTCAATTTCACTTGTAGTAGGCTCAGCAACGTTTTCAAACATTTCTGCTTTTGCGGTATAAACATAAGACTGAAGTAAATACTGGTTTGCAAGGTATTCTTTGTATTCTTCAGTTGTTAAACCATTCTGCGAAAGAAGTAGAGATTCAAACTCATCATCAGTTAAAGTATAACCAAGTTGAGATTCAATGCTTGACTTCTGAGAAGAAAGAAGCTGCGTTTTCTGGTCATCTGTAAGAGTATAACCGTTTTTCTCAAGTCCCTGTTTAAAAAGCTCATCAGAAATTAAAGCATCCAAAACAGTAGCCTCATCAAAAGTTGTACCGTAAGCTTCACTATATCTAGAAACCGCATCGTCCAGCTGTTGCTGTGTAATAATAGTATTTTTGATTAAATTGATTCTAACAATTGGAGTAGAAACAGAATCACTAAATAATGGTGCAGCACAAATAAAAGCTACTAGAAGGACTAAAACGGTTACAATTCCCTTTTTCATTACTAAAACTCCTTAATTCCGCTCAACATGAAGCCTTTTACCAACAGCATAGGCCATGTCAGCATTCTTTAAAACATCAGACAGTTTAAGATACATACCTTCATTTTCCATCACATACATTAGGTTATGAAGTACCCTATTTTTTCTCAAACAATTTGAACTTATAAAACAACTGCATCTTTTTCCTGAGATAGAACCAGCTGATTTCAAAAAATCAGAGACACAGACAGGAACTTTCTTTGAAAAATAACTTTCAGCTTGAGAAATAACAACAATATAATCATAAGAAGACACGCGTTTTCCTTGCTCAAGCTTCATATCAAAGATCTCAGCAACATGCTCTCCAGACGAGGAAAGGCCTTTGGCCATACCTTCTGCCAAAGCCTTCAAATTAACATTACCAGTAGCAGTGCCACCGTAAAGGATGCATATTCTCATAAGACCCCTTTTTATGAAAATTGGCCGCCTTCATTATTTTATCAAGCGGCCTTTTTTTCAAAATATTTTAATTAATTTTCTGTAGATTCTGTAGATGAGGTAGCTACTGCAGCCTTTTGAGTACTAAGAATAGAATCATCAGAAGATTTATTAAGTACGGCAACCAAAATTGCAAGAACAATAAATGCAGCCAACAAATAAGCTGTAAGCTTATTGACTACCTTATTAGATCTACCACCAAAAGCTGTTTCACTGTTGCCACCAAAAATTCCACCTAGTCCAGTATTATCTTCACTCTGAATTGCAACAAGGAAGATCAAAAGAAGACTAACAATAACAAAAAGTACAAGAAGAATAATACTTAAAGCTGCCATATACTACCTACTCCGTTTCAACTTAAGCTCAGTCAACACAATTGATGATAGGGAGGAACTGCTCTAAAGTCAGTGAAGCCCCACCAACAAGTGCTCCATCAATATGCTCGCACGCCATAAGCTCACGAACATTAGACGGTTTTACTGAACCACCATACTGTATTATCTGATTTTCTGCAACAGCCTTTCCAAACTTCTTCTCAATTAAACTTCTAATAAAAGCATGTGCTGCATTTGCATCTGCAGGAGTTGCTGTTTTTCCAGTACCAATAGCCCAAACTGGTTCATAGGCAATAGTAACATGTTTCATCTGTTCTGGTGTTACACCTTCAAGACCAACATTTACCTGAGCAGAAAGAACATCTTCCAACTTACCAGACTCTCTTTCATCAAGAGTCTCGCCAACACAAAGATCAACATCCATACCATTAGAAAGAGCAAACAAGACCTTCTTATTGATAAACTCATTTGTCTCGCCATAGTACTGTCTTCTTTCGCTATGACCAATAATAACAGAATTTACACCAATATCCTTAAGCATTGCACAAGAAATCTCCCCAGTGTAAGCACCTTTCTCATGGTCATTAACGTTTTGAGCAGAAACTATAATGTTACTACCTTTAACAGCCTCAACAACACTAGGAAGACAAACAAAAGTTGGTGCAATCATAACCTTAACTTTTGCATTTTTGGTAGCAGCTGCAAGCTCACTAGCATATTTAGCAGCTTCGCTTGGAACCAAATTCATTTTCCAGTTTCCTGCAATATATAAATTTCTCATCCTATACTCCAATTATTTTTCAAGTGCTTTAATTCCAGGTAGTTCTTTTCCCTCAAGGAATTCCAAAGAAGCACCACCACCAGTAGAAACGTGGCTAATTTTATCTGCAAGACCAAACTTATTAACTGCTGCAACAGAATCACCACCACCAACAACAGTAGTAGCTGAAGAAGTTGCAAGAGCCTTAGCAACAGCCTCGGTTCCTTTTGCAAATGCAGCAAATTCAAACACGCCCATAGGACCATTCCATACAACAGACTTTGCATCCTTCAATGCATCAACAATGATAGCAGTTGTCTTAGGACCAATATCCATTCCCATCAAGTCATCTGGAATATCCACGCCGTCAACCAAAACAGGCTCAGCATCCTCTGCAAAGCTAGCAGCACACACATGATCACAAGGTAATACAACCTTAACACCTTTCTTTGCTGCAGCATCAAGAAAGCTCTTAGCTGTTTCAAGGAAATCATCTTCCACCAAGGACTTACCAATCTTATGTCCCTGAACTTTTAGGAAAGTATAGGCCATTCCACCACCAATAACAATGGTATCACAAGTCTTCACCAAGGACTCCAAGACCGATATCTTTGAGGAAACTTTTGACCCACCAATGATAGCAACAAAAGGCTTTTCTGGATTCTCAAGAAGAGGAGCCATAAACTTAACTTCCTTCTCAATTAAGAAACCAGCATATGCAGGCAGATAATGGGCAACACCTTCTGTAGAGGCATGAGCTCTGTGGGCAGTACCAAATGCATCATTTACATAAACATCACCATAAGAGGCAAGAGTCTTTGCAAACTCTGGATTGTTAGCCTCTTCATCAGGATAGAATCTGCAGTTCTCAAGAAGAAGAACTTCGCCAGCTTTAAGAGACTTCACTTCTTTCTCTACTTCTGGACCAATAACATCAGAAGCAACCTTAACAGGTTTACCAAGAAGTTCTTCAAACTTCTTTCCAACAGGAGCCATTGAGAAATCAGGATTCTTTTTTCCCTTTGGTCTACCAAAGTGGCTCATAACAACCAAGGAAGTTCCTGGCTGTTCAAGAATGTAGTTGATAGTAGGAAGAGCTGCAAGAATTCTTGTTGCGTCTGTGACCTTACCATCTTTAACAGGAACGTTAAAATCAACTCTAATAAGTACTCTCTTGTTAGCGAGATTTGCATCTCTAATTGTATTCAGAACCATATATGCTCCGTTATCTGCTTGTAAATAAGAAAATAATTCAATGGTGCAAAGACCAAGAATTCAGGCCCACCCAAGGGCAGGCCTGAAAAGAAATAACAAATTAACCGTTGACCTTCTTCATATGAGCAATGAGGTCAAGAACCTTGTTGGAATAACCAATTTCGTTATCATACCAAGAAACAACCTTAACAAAAGTATCGGTAAGTGCAATACCAGCCTTTGCATCAAAGATAGATGTTCTTGTATCACCAAGGAAGTCAGAAGAAACAACAGCATCTTCTGTATAACCAAGAATGCCCTTGAGCTCGCCTTCAGAAGCTTTCTTCATAGCTGCACAAATCTCAGCATATGTAGCAGGCTTTGCAAGATTAACAGTAAGGTCAACAACAGAAACATCAAGAGTAGGAACTCTCATTGACATACCTGTGAGCTTACCATTGAGGGAAGGAATAACCTTACCAACAGCCTTTGCAGCACCAGTTGAAGAAGGAATGATGTTACCAGAAGCAGCACGTCCACCTCTCCAGTCCTTCAAAGAAGGGCCATCAACTGTCTTCTGTGTAGCAGTTGTTGAGTGAACAGTAGTCATAAGACCATCTGTAATACCAAAGTTATCATTGAGGACTTTAGCAATAGGAGCAAGACAGTTTGTTGTGCAAGAAGCATTAGAAACAAATTGAGTTCCCTTTACATAAGTATTCTCGTTAACACCGCAAACGAACATTGGAGTGTCATCCTTTGAAGGAGCAGACATGACAACATACTTAGCACCGGCATTAATATGAGCCTGTGACTTCTCTTTTGTAAGGAAAAGACCTGTTGATTCAACAACATATTCAGCACCAACTTCATCCCACTTAAGCTCGTTAGGATCCTTGCAAGCTGTTACACGAATCTTCTTGCCGTTAACAATAAGGAGAGACTTCTCCATGTCACACTCAATAGTACCATCAAACTGACCGTGCATTGTGTCATACTTAAGCATGTAGCCCAAGTAGTCTACTGGACAAAGGTCGTTAATTCCAACGATCTCAATGTCGTTTCTGTTCATTGCGGCGCGGAATACAAAGCGTCCAATTCTACCAAAACCATTAATACCAACTTTAATCATATGAAGTCCTCCATATAAATTTGACATGACAAATATACTGAAAATGCCATTTAACAGTCAATAAAATCGAAAAAAATGTGCATACCCATTATAAAAATTGAATATAACAAACGGAACTATTCATCAGAACCTATTTGAGTATTCCATAAGGAGTTAAAATCTAAGTTAAAACCTCTCAACAAGCCTAACATAAACGCACTAGAAGCCTTATGAATATCTCTTGGAACCATTTGACCATCAGTAACAAACAACAGAGGTAAATTCTGGCTATGGCATAGTGACAAAACATTGCCTATGGTTGATGTTTCATCTGATTTTGTCACAATAACCGAGCAAATCCCAAAACTTTTAAATTGCTCATAAACCTTATCCAAATCTACTTTCTTCATTGAAGCGCTAACAGTTAAATAGCACTTTAAGTTCTTTTTATCAGGAACATTAAGCATAGTCCTAAGCTTAACATTAAGTTCATTATCTCTAGGACTTCTACCAATAGTATCAACCAGTACCAATTCAGAATCCTGAGTTTTTTCAAGGTCCTCATAGAAGGAAGCCTCGTCACTAGCCCTATAAACAGGAATATTCAGTGCACTCCCAAAACTCTCAATTTGCTCATATGCTCCAACACGAAACGAATCCAACGTAATTATACTTACTTTTTTTCTAATCTCCACAGGTGGAATTGTTCCATAAATAGCCGCAATCTTGGCAATAGTAGTAGTCTTTCCCACTCCAGTAGGCCCAAGTAACACAAAAATTCTAGGCGGATGCAACTGACTATTATGGTCAATTTCAACAGAGCCAACAATTCTATCAACCACAAGAAGCTCAAACTCTTCACGAGTAGGAATAGCCGGAAATGCAAGATTCAACTGAGAACGCAAATCAGCCATAATCCAAGTGATATAGTCACTGGAAAAGTCATTCTCATACAACAAGTCAGATGCATGACTAAGAAGATCTTCAATAGCTTCCCTACTCTTCCTATCCTTAGATTCAACCTCTATAGCCGTCTCCTTAGGTTCTTCAGGCTCTTTAGGAGCCTCCACCACAGGCTCTTTCACCTCTTCAGCAGGCTGCTCTTGCAATACTTCACTATCCCGATATTTTCCAGAAACAGGATCAGGAGTCTTAGCCTCCTGTTCAAATCTTTTAATATCGGCATCTTCTTCAGCAGTAGAAGTTTCTTTCACGTGAGCCTTTTCAACATTAGAAGAACTCTCTTGCATTTGCTTTTGAACATTAGAATTATCTTCAGCTAGAAAGCAAGTGAGTTCACAATGTCTTTTTTTAGTAAGTCCTAAGAAACCCTTAACAACAACATCTTTTCTACTATGAACCCTCAACCTTTCGCCGTACTCATCTCTAGCCTTGCGAACGGCTTCATCATACGTTGGGGCAACAATTGTAATATAATTCATCTGGTTTACCTACAAAAAAGAATATGGGTCCAAAGAAATACCGTCTTGCTCAATTTTGAAGAAGATTGTTGGACTCAAGAGATTAGTAGTTTCATTGCCAAAATATCCAAGAATATCACCCTGAGAAACTTTATCAGTAGTATTTACACAGATATTTGCCAAATAATCATAGAAAGTAGTATATCCACTGGAGTGGAGGATTTTAACAAACCCAGAACCGTTATCATTAAAACCTTTATCAATGACAGTCCCTGCTTCAGAAGCACAAACCGCAGTACCATCAGAAGCTTGCATAAGAATACCATCCAACTGAATAGCGTTTGTACCAATTGGGTTTGGAACCTTTTGATTATAAAGACCAACAGTCACAGCCTCAGAAGAAGGTAGAACAAAAGAAAGTTCTTCCTGAGCATTAAGAGTACCAGATTCCTGCACAGATTCCAAAGGAATAAACAACTTTTGTCCCGGCTCAATTTCTTCATTCTTAAGACCATTAACATCACTTAACGCCTTCCAGCCTAAGCTCAAATTGAGTTGTTGCACAATAGAAGAAAGAGTATCCCCCTCCTTTACAGTATACATTGTGCCATCTCTATCTGGAATTGACAGCGTTGACCCAATCCAAAGCGATGTAGTATTGCGAATTTGGTTAACAGAAATAACAGTCTCACGAGAAAGCCCAAACTTCTGTGCAATAGAATCCAGCGAATCCCCCTCCTGAATGACATAGTCTGTATACTTGACAATATCACGCGAGAAAGAAGACTGCTGACTTACACTAAGATTTTGTGCAATCACAGGTTTCTTCAATTCCACACCTTGATTCACCACGTTAGAGTTATCTTCACTGCTTTCCACACTATAATCCGATGCCGATAAATAATCCGTAGTCCCTTGAACTTTAGTAATAGCTTCATCTATATCAAGCGACACATCTGCAGTCTGGCTTGGAGCTTCATTTTGGGTTTCTTCCTGAACATCAGTTTGAACAACAGTTTCATTGCTTCCAACAGTATTTTTTACAGGTACATGAGAAGTGGAATTTAAATCATTAGTCTTAACAACGCTAATCCAAATTAGAAGAGCTAAAGAACACATGAGCAAACCGCTAATAACAGAAATAAGTACCACGTGAGAGGAACTTCTTCTTGAGACTCTTTTCTCTGTTATGTCATCATAGTTATTTCTGCTCGTAATAACACCTCTGTACAATAAATCAATCTAATTATAATATCAAAAGCATGGGTTCTTCAACGAATAAAGGAAACATTTCCGGTTTGCTTTTAACTATAACATGGATTTGTTTATTGATAATTGTCATAATTTTAGCCCATCTCATGATAGGCAATAGCTCAAAAGCTGGAAAATATAACAACCCCGTAGTTGCAACAACTGTAATTGCTGGAACAATTTATGATAGAAATAAACGCGTTCTTGCAATGGATGTACCACAATATGATATCTATATAGACCAAACCTACTCAGACCTAGACTTAGTATCTCAAATTTTAAGCCTGCATCTAAATATGAGCCCAGATGAGATAACAAAAAAAACATCTAATAGCTCAGAAAACCTAATCCTTATAAAGCAAAATATTTCAGAGGAAACAGTTGGAAGGCTAAAAGAAGATATTACAAATAATTCTTTAGAATCAGTTGTATACATAAAAAAGGCTTACAACAGAAATTATCCCGCACAATTTCATGCATCCCAGCTTATAAACAATCTAGAATATCTTTATCAAGAACAACTTTTTCCACAAGCGGAATACAATACAAGCACAACTTATGGTAAAGACTTAGTATTAACAATAGACTTGGACATTCAATATCTTTTAGATCTTGCGGTTCAAAACATTTATGAATTGCAAAGTCCAGATTACGTTATAGCCCAAATAGTTGACCTTTCCAGTAATGAAATTTTAGGCACTTCTTACTATCCTTTTTTTGACCTAAATAGCACAAGAAATACTGCTTTTAAAACTACTTTAGTTGGAAGTTTCTATTATGAAGGAACCTATATTGACCAAGTAAAAGTAATTAAAAGTATTTTAAATCACAATACAACAGAAAGAGTTAATATAAATGTTGATGATAGTTCCCTCTACACAAATCAAGATAGTAAACTTAACTCAACAACAGCCGTAATTGGCAATAACACCCAAAAATATTTGATATATCTTGGCTCACTCGCACCCAAATACTATGCAAACTCTACAGTTCTAGATGATGCAATACAGTCAATAAAAGAGGGTCTTATTTCTCAGAACAAGCTTTAAGAATTTCTTCCTGATGGATCAACATAGGTTCAGAAGAATCATTAGTACTGTGATTTTCTCCAGAAAGATGCAATACACCATGAATCAACAACCTTTTTAGTTCTTCCTCTTTTGAAACATCAAAAGTTTGAGCGTTAAAAGCTAAAACTTCAGGACAAATAATCATGTCACCCAAAATTCTAGCTTCATCAGTACTAACAAAGAATGGTGTTTCATCTGGGTCTTCATCCTCAGCTGCAAAGCTAAGAATGTCTGTACTATCATCAATATCTCTATACTGTTTATTGAGCTCATGAATGTGGTCTTCTGTTGCAAAAGTAACAGAGAACTCAACATTGGATAGACCAACACAAGAGAGAACCTTTTCCAAATAATTTAAAACAAAATCTTCCGGTGCAAAGGATTGATAATCTTCAGTATCGTAGTAAACATCAATAATATTTGCCATAATTAATCTTCATCATCATCTGGATATTCAATTCGTGAGTGATTTTTAGCAACAAGAGTCTTAACGAACGAATCTCCAAGAGTCTTAATATCATTCATTGTAAGTCCACTCTTATCAAGTTGACCACGTCCTATTTTGCCTAAGAATATACTTTCAATAAGTTTTGAATATTTTCCAGCATTTGGAGTTACAGTACGAGAAGCAGCCTCAATGCTATCGGCTAACATAACTATAGCGCATTCTGGAAAATCTGGAATATCTGCGTTGTACGAGTAATCAGATGCCTTGACCTCATCTTCTTTATTGTCTTGTGAAGCCGCCTGAGCCTCAAGGGCTTCATGGTAGAAGAATTGAATAACGTCGTTGCCATGGTGACTAGCTACAATTTTTACAACTTCCAAAGGAAGACCAACTTCACGAGCCTTGTCTGCTCCAACCTTTACGTGACTCTTAATTACTGCAACAGAAAGACTTGGACTAATTTCATCATGCTTATTGACGCCACTTTGATTTTCAACAAAATATTCAGGATGTTCAATTTTACCAATATCGTGGTAAAGGCCACCAACACGTGCCAGTAATGCGTTTGCACCAATGGCTGAAGCTCCAGCATCTGCTAAATCCGCAACAGCACGGCTATGACTGTATGTTCCAGGAGCAGCCTGTGAAAGACGGTCCAAGAGAGGACTACTGCCATATGCCAACTCATACAATCTAAAGATAGTAGGCAGATTAAAAATCTTCTCAACAATTGGCATAAAAACAGAAATTAAAATATAAGCACTAGAGACATTAAAAAGTACGCCAATTAATGTTATAAAGATATTTGATACAGGAAGACCTTCAATTAAAACAAATAAAACACATATTGCAGAACAAATTATACAAGAGAAAAACCATTGATATACCATATCAATTCTCTTATTACAAAACCTAATAAGAAGAACACAAGCAGAACCACAGATTAAGCAATAAAAGAACGTCATTACTGTTGAAGATGGGAGAGTTGAAGCAACCAATCCTAAAGTAAATACAGCTATAAAGCCCAAACGTTTATGTCCAGTTGCCATTGTAATGAATAAAGGCAAGAAAAATATTGGTAGATAAGAATCAACAAACTCAATAGACATCTTTACAGAAGCATTTATTAAGAAATAGGTTGCAATAACTGAGACAACAAATCCAACAACAAAAAGAATATGAAAATCCTTATAATGTAAATTTTTCTTTCCTAAAAATAATCCAAAAATATAAAAAGATGAAATCAAACCAACAGAATCAAACAAAATCCAACCAATTACATCTATAGCAGAAACTCCACCACTTTGCTTGGCCAACATATCTAAAAGTTCTTTTTGTTGATAAGTAACTACTCTATTTTCTTCAATTAGTAAGTCTCCTTTTGTGATAGAAAGGATCACAGGAGAAACAGCATCCTCAGCCTGATCCCTTCTTCTTGAGGTTAAGGTTTCATCGTAGGAAACCGTAGGTTCAAGAATTTTATAAACCAGAGACTCAATTAATAGTATTTGTTTTGCAGTAAGAGAATCTGAAATTTCAGAAAGTTTATTTGAAATGTAAGCTGCTACGTTGTCTAAAGTTAAGATTTCATCGCTTTCCAAATCCAAAATTTCCTCGTAACCTAAAGAACCATCAGCTCTTAGTTGGTTACTTAAAGTAATAAAGTTATAACCCTGTTCAATTACAGTTGCAATTTCAGCAGAATCAAAAAGCCCTTTATCACTTATTTCATTAATCAAGTCATAAGAGATTGAATAAACAACAGAATCATTAACTTCTTGAAGGCTATAAGCTAAAGATGTACCTACTATATTAGCAGCAGAATTAAAATCATTTGTAGATAAAGAAGTCCTAACTTTATCCACAGTATCAACTAATTTAATGCTCTTAATTGGAGAAAATGAAAACACAGGATAAACATTAGAACTTGCAAGAACCTTCTGAGTCTCTGTTGCAACCGTATCAACTAAATCAATTGAATTTGAAGCATAAACGTTCTCGTCAGCAATCTCTCCTACAACAAAATTTGAATAAAGTGAAGAATATTCTAAACTCTTGGTAGATTTAACCATTATTGGCAGTGCAACAGCAAAAAGAATCATTATAATTGTGCAAATGATTCTTGTTTTTATATAATTGTTATTATTATTTTCATCAATCGTGTTCTTTTTCATAGGCATCAATTATCCTTTGGACAATGCGAGATCTAACAGTATCTTTTGCATTAAACATCAAAAATTGTATTCCTTCAACATCTCCTAAAACGTTTCTTGCATGAATCAAGCCACTTAATGATTCATTTGGTAAGTCTATTTGTGTAGCATCTCCTGTAATTATAGCACAGGAATTTTCTCCAATTCTCGTAAGAAACATCTTCATTTGTGCTCTAGTAGTATTCTGCGCTTCATCTAATATTATACAGGCATTATGAATACTTCTACCTCTCATATAAGCGAGAGGAGCAATTTCAATGGCCCCACTATCCTCCAGCCTCTTTACTGTAGCAGGAGGAACAAGTGCTTCCATACTATCATAAAGTGGTTTAAGATAAGGATTTAATTTTTGAGATAAATCTCCAGGAAGAAAACCCAAACTCTCTCCTGCTTCAACAACAGGACGTGTTAAAATTATCTTTTGCTTTCTTCCAGATAATAACTCCCCTAAACAATAGGCTACTGCTAAAAAGGTTTTTCCCGTACCGGCAGGTCCTATACTAAAAGTTATTTGACTGCTTTCCATTGCTTTAATATACATCTCTTGGTTAAGACTTTTGGGATAAACTGTCTTATTTAAAACCTGAATATAAGTTCTTTTATGATTTCTATGACTTTCGTCTGTCGCTAGATTCGAAGAACTCTGCAGGGCTTTGTATTCCATAAGAATTTCAGGTTCAGTTATGTCATCAGTGATGGAAGAAAGAGTAACAAGTCTTGGAATAAGACCGTTAAAGATTTCAATGTCTGCATCATTATCAGCATGACATTCAAGCCTGTTTCCCCTAAGAAGAAGGACACAGTGTAATATTTTCTCTAAATATGAAATATTACTATCATTGGGTCCACAAACAGCCCTCATTGCATTAGTATCCTCAAAAACATAACAAGATGTCATCAAACATCCTCCTTACTGGTATCAACAGTTTTTTCCACTTTTAATTCAGGAATTGCATTCCATTTTATATAAAACTTATAAACAGGAGACCACTCTAGCTTACCATCACTTCTAGCAGAAAGCCTCCCTTCTGCACTGAGACAAGCATTCCAATCTCTCATGTAATGAATTAGCTCTATCTTGTACGAACTAAGATTAAAACCTGTTGTTTTTCTTCCATTTCCAAAGAAATCAAATGATTTTATTAAATCTTCAAACATTGAATTAAAACTAAACTTTCCATCAACAAAATATCTATAAAAACTCTTGTTACTACTATTAACACTAACATTTAAAGATAGGAATTCAGCAATCTCAAAGCCCATATTAAAACTAACAGAAAACGCTGTACTGTAAGGGTTTATAAAGTTATAAGTAAATGAGAAATCCACTGCAAACTCTACTCCAATTCTATTTTTCCAAAAATAAATTGGACTTACATTGTTATTTAAACTAAGCTTCAATAATTCGGCCTTTAGTTCGTTGTCTAAACGTTTAAATGACATAGCAATAGAACCTTTTGATGTTAACCAGCTTAGGTTGGTAGAATGTGTTACAGCAAAATTTAAGGCAGAAGGAATAAATTTACCCTTGAAGTTTGCACTTTGACTTAAGGACAAGTTTCCAGAAAAAAACTTTACAGAAACACTTTCTGCCAAAGAATAAGATTGCCATAAGTCATTATCATCTTTATTAGCAAATGAGTAAGTATTCTTTAAAGAAAAACTAAAATAGCTGTTTGAATATCCAAAAGAAAAGTTTCCAATATCAGATTTAAGAGAGTTGTCCTTCTCTTTAAAAGTTACGTCAGCACTAGCACTAAAACCGCTTTTACTAAATGAAATGCTTGGTTTTATGCTTTGAGTAATTGGTTTAAAGGTACCCTTTAAGCCAAATGTAAAGGCCCAAAGACTTTTACTAAATTCAAGGCTATGTTCAGAAATATCGGACTTTTGCCATTTTCCCCAACCAGAGCTTTCTGTGAATGTTGAGCCAACTTCTTTTGTGTTAAGAGAATAAATCTTATTTGATAGCTTGTATGTCAATCCCAAAAATGGAAGCTTCAAGACCAATGCTGAATTAAGAGTTAAATTGTTTATTTTTGTGGTTGTAGCTTCGTTGTTAAGATTTTCAACGCTAAAGGAATATTGAGGTTTAATAGTTTCTGAAAAACTAAACCAAGTATCGGGACTTTGTCCTTTGACATAAATAGTGCCATTTGAATTGGTATAAAAGCTATAAGGTTTAAGGTCTTCAATAAATTTATTGCCTAATGATTCGCTGAATGTATAACCATAGCTAATTGAGGCATTAGTGCTAGTTTTTTGAACTGTTGTAACTGTAGGAGATACATATGGAGTAAGAGTAATTTGTACTTTTTCTGTTTCTTCAACAACTTCAGAACTGTTTACTTCAGAACTATCAGACTGTGTACTTTCCTGCTTCTTCTCAAATGTATGAGACCAAGAACCATTAGAACTAAAACTAAGACTTGGAAGATAGGCGCTCTTTACCTTTGGAGCATAGGTGTACTTTCCACTCACCAGTTTCCTATCAAATTCAAAGTTAATTTCTGCTTTTAAAGAGCTTAAATTTAAAGAAACATTACCAATTTTATAGCTTATATTACCATTTAAGTTCCAAGAATAAGTTGAGACTGTATTATAGGTTGTTGGGAAGGTTTGATTTGCACCTAAAACCGAGTCTAGTCCAAAAACAGTGTTTCTATTTAAGAAATCTTTCTTTACTGAATAGTCACTGTATATAGGAACACTTAAAGATATTGAACCTTGAGAAAATTTGAATTGAAGGCCTAAATCAACATAGTACCTAAATTTTTTTGCAAAACTTGTATAATCTGAGGCATTATATGCCAATATACCAGAAGAGGTTATTTTTAGCTTTCCATCAACCAAACTATTGCTAGTATCATATCCAATGGCAAGCCCAAGGTCTTGGTATGCATCTGCAAAAAAAGCAAAATAACTATTGGTTTTTCTTGCCCAGTTTTCTAATTCACCAAGATCCTCACCATCTTCTACCTTTCTATAAACAATACCGTCTTTAATCTTTTCAGAAGAATCTCCGTCATCTAATAAAGATAACAGAGATGCAGAATAATCAGGTTCAGAATCTGTTGATGAAGAACTTGAACTTGTTCCTATTCCGTTATAAACCCCATACAACTCTGTTGTTGTATTAATAAAAGCGCCTTTATCGCTGGAAACTCCTATTGCCGGATTAAAAGAAAGCGTTGTCCCAGGATAAAAGAATACAGGAAAATAAAAAATAGGAACTCTGCCAAGTTTAATTAGAGCATTATCAACAAAGACATCAGAACCGGAGAAAGAGATTTTTGAGGCACTAATACTCCAATATGGGTCTTCTAAAGCTGTAGAAATATTACCATTATTAAAAAATACAATATTTTTATTTCCATCATAAGAAACCGTTTCACCTGAAGCATAAAGACTTACGGTAGAACCAGTTGCATTTTTTCTTTCTGTGAAGCTAATACCACTAAAGACTACAACATCTAGATTTGACCAATCAAACAAAACACTTTGACCACTGAATGTTCTAGCCCCCTGTTGGGAATCTTCTAGAATCACATCTCCAGAGGCCTCTATCTTTTTTTTGTCTAGTTCAACTACAACTTTGTTTGCTTTTAGAGTTTTCTTTGAAGAATCCGTCTCCTGAAAAGATATTTGAACATTTCCATTTAAAACAACCAAGTTTTCCAACGTGTAAAGAGTATCGGCATTTTCAATGACAATGTGGGTAGTATTTTTGTCAACCTCAACAGTATCGGATGCAAAAATGTTAAAAACTGTGAGGAAAAATAAAACTAAAACAAGCCAAGTAGCCTTTCTCAAACCCAAATACCTTAATTTAGAGAGGTTTTTGCAAAACTGCCTTCATGAACCTTGGCTTTGCCTTTCCGGCTAAAA
>CAVJIN010000001.1:0-93974 GCA_963649615.1 bacterium | reverse complement strand
AGATCCCTCAAGATTTAACAACCTAGAAAGTATCTTGCTTTTGTTGAAAGAAAACACCAATATAGCAACATGCAAACTATGAAAAACGAACCAAATCTTGCCTTTTTTAATAAATCAAACACTTTTCTTAATAATATGATGCCAGTAATGACTCCTCTTGCAGTCGTTCTTGGTCTAATTTTGGGAAGCTGTGTTTCCTGGATGAAACCAGCTGTTAACTGGCTTTTTGGAATTATGACTTTTTTTGGAGCCATGAAAATTAGTGTTAAGGAAGTTGGAGATGCACTAAAAAAACCAATTTTCTTATTATCCTTTGCTTTAGGAAGTTATATTATTATGCCCCTTGTTGCTTATGGCATTTCTCACATCTTCTTTAATGGGAATAAGGAAATAATCAGTGGATATATTTTACTTAGAGCCACTCCAACAGCTGTTGTAAGTACTGTTTGGACAACTATTTATTGTGGAAACATGGCCGCCTCAATCTCTGTTCTTATATTAGACTCCTTTCTTTCTCCAATATTAACTCCTTTTATACTCAAGCTTTACACCGGAGAAGCTATTGCCGTTGACTCCTTGGGGATGATGAAATCATTACTTTTTATGGTATTAATTCCTTCTTTCTTAGGATTAATTGCAAATCATTTCTTTGCCCCAAACATTAAAAAGCTTTGGAGTCCAATCACAAACCCAATTTCAAAGTTGCTAATTTTCTTTGTAATTATCATTAACACATCACAACAGGCAGCATCAATTATAGCTAATGCTTCTTGGCAGTACCTTTTAATTGGACTTGGAAACATCCTTATGGTTGTAATTGGATTCTCTTCTGGCTTCTTCTGCTCTAGGCTTATGAAGTTAGACAGGGAAAAAACTATTTCTATGACATTCTCTGTTTCAATGAGAAATACAAGCGCTGCCTTAGTATTGGCAATTTCATTCCTGCCCGCCGCAGCTTCTCTTCCTTGTATCTTTGGAATTGTTTTCCAACAAAGCATGGCGGCACTAATGAGTAAATTTTACTTTGAACGAGTGCTACCAAAGGAAGCATAAAAAATAGAGTGGTAAGCAACGCAAAACCACTCCGGATAGAACAAAAAAGAAAAGAGCCTTGTCTTTTCAAAAACTGATTAGAGAGGTTTTTTAAACCTCTTGCCTTTACGTTACCTATTCAAGCAAAAAATGTGAAATACCATTTATTGATAACCGTAATACAAAAAATTGATATGCCCACTAAACCAACCAACTAAACAAGCCCAAGTTTTAAATAATGAAAAGTCTTGCCGTCTGAATCTACAACAATAATTAACTCTCTTTCCAATGTCCTGTTGTAGTATCTATGCACACCTTCAGATAAATGCAAAGCACCTGAAGTCCCGTCTGTTGTAAGAATATTATGCCCTAAAACCGATTCACTTATCCAAAAACCATTAGGTATTGCAAAAGATAGGACATTGTGTATTTCAACAGCAACAAGAGAAGATTTTCCTAAATTTCCATTTAAAGAGTCCTTTAAAATCTTAATCCTATTCAAATTTCTAAAATCAAAGGAAACTTCATATGCATAAGATTTTAAAAGTGGATAGTTTATTCCTGCAACTGCAGCCCTGTCAGAATCCATAAAAAGCTGAGCAAAAACTCCATCATTTTGATTAAGAACAAAAACAGAAGAATTATCAAAAGGTGTAATTATTGAGCCAAAGGGCCTCATATTTCCCAAAGGAAAAGCACATACAAAAACACTTTCTCCAGAAGGAATTGTAATTGAGACTTCTCTTTGCTCTTTTGAAATATATAAAACATTGATTTCACTTCCTGTTGTCCATTTAAGAGAATACCAAAGTTTTGTATCATCATCCTCCCACGGATGTTGAGGAATTTGAATTGCTACAGTTCTTTTTGGCTTGATGTCAGAACAAGAGGAAAGAGCAAACAGAACACAAATTAAAAACAATAAAATCCAAATATTTTGTCTCATATAAATGAATACAAAATAATTTTACTTTTCATTTAGGTTTTTGGGCCTGTTTTAATAATTTTCTATAGAAATCTCGAAAAAAGCGGAGGATAGCCTTAATATCCTCGCTACTGTAATCGGCATAAGACCAAGGTAGACGCTGAAAGTCTTTATCTTGAAAGATGAGCGTAGTCTCCGCATAAATGCCATCTTGCAGAGGAATACGGTGCGAGCGGTCTTTACAGGTGGCAAGAATAAAGCTAGAAAGGGAGAGAATTCCAGGGTCAAGATTAATCTTTCTCCCCTGTGCCTCTGCCTCTGGGTTGGCGTATTCTAGCTCAAGTGCGTTTGTCCATGTCTTGATAGAAGCCAGCGTAGAGGGGTCAATTAAGGTCTCAAAAAGAAGAAGATATCGGACAGGATGACCACCCATCTCCCCATCATAATAATTGGTGTAAGGAAAGGCCATAACAGGACTTGCAATTGCAATCTTGCCAAATTTAGCCTCTAACTGGGCAAAAAGCTGTTCACGTTTTTCCTCTGCCGTGGAAAGAACTCCCATGACCAGTGCACACTTCTCAAACGGTCTAGCTAGTGCCATACTTCCCCCTTTTTTCTAGTTTTCGCAAACCTCTTTATCCCGATTATTTTGTCTTCCTTACATATTGTCAACTTGCTTCTGCGTTAAGTTGGGTTTATAGTTTATGTATGCCTAAATTGATTGTCTTTCTAGGAAATCCGGGAGTGCACTACAAGCAGACTCGGCACAACGCAGGCTGGATGGTATGCGACAACTATGTAGCCAAAAACATCGCAAGTCACAATTGGTTGACTAAGTTCCATTCACTATACCTTAAAGAAGGCAATCTAATTCTCCTTAAGCCACAAACATATATGAATGAAAGCGGTATTGCAGTACAAGAAGCCTCAAAATTCTATGGAATTGACAGTTCCTCTATACTTATTGTACACGACGATATTGAACTTAACTTTGGCATTGTGAAATTGCAACAAGGAGGAGGTCTTGGAGGGCATAATGGGCTTAAATCAATTAAGACTCATTTAGGAACAGAAAAATTCTGCAGACTTAGACTTGGGATTGGAAGACCACCTGAGCCTATACAGGTTGCAGATTTTGTTTTAGGAAGATTTTCTCCTTCAGAAGAAAATTCATTTTCAAAAACACTGGAAAACGCAGTAGAATGTATAAACCAGTTTGTCGAACAAGGAATTAAATAATGAAAAACAGAGACTTCAGAATTTCAAAAGCCAGCAGATTAGAGATGTCCTATGAGGCCCCTTTGTTTGAAACCACAAACAAAATTAACGAAATGTATAGACAGGCTCAAGATGTAACTTTTGCCTATAATGAAAGGCATGGACGCCCTCTTTCTGCTGCAAGTGTACATATTTGCGCGGTTCTTCACCTTGTTTATCAGACAGTCATTTCTGCCTACCTTAGAGGTACGGATTCTGACCCTTTCTCAAGAATTAGAGTTTTGGCGGAAAAGAACAATGCATGTAAAGAAGTTTTAAGTTTTTATAACAATATGTTTCCTTCTAGACTTTGTGAAGACAGATTTGATTCTGTTGAGGAAATGGCTAGAGCCTTCTTTGTGCACCAAGTTTTAGAAGCAAACCCAGCTATCTTAAACGCGACAGGAGACATGCTCAGTCAGAGTAATATTGAATTTCCACAAGGAACAAAGGCCTTAATTGCAATGATGGGCAGCTATTTAAAAGGAACAAGTTTTGTAGAAAACACTGAAAATGCAGATGATTTATTTTCCTTTCTTACAATGCCTGCAAGACTTTTCCCAGATTCCTTACTTAAACAGTTGGAATATATATCGGAGCATTGGGATCTTTTATTACCTGCTGATCTTATTGCCCTTTTGACTAAGGCAAAAGATTATCTTAGAGAAGAAACAAAACCACACTTTGCTGGCGGTGGTCCTGGGCCTATTGAAGTACCTAACTTTAAAACAGAAGACAACGACTATGAAATGTTCACTCCAGACAAAAACTGGATGCCAAATGTCGTTATGATGGCAAAAAGCACCTTAGTTTGGTTAGACCAACTCTCAAAGAAATACAATAAGGACATCTCTAGGTTAGACCAAATCCCAGACGAAGAGTTAGACGAATTAAAAGATAGGGGCTTTAATGCCCTTTGGTTAATAGGCCTTTGGGAAAGAAGCCCTGCGTCAAAGAAGATAAAAATTTTATGTGGAAATTCTGATGCAGAAGCCTCAGCTTACTCTCTTAAAGGATATGAAATATCTTCTAGGCTAGGCGGTTGGCAAGCCTTAGAAGACCTAAAAACAAGAAGCTGGGATAGAGGTATTAGACTTGCCAGCGACATGGTTCCAAACCATACAGGAATAGACAGTGATTGGATGATGAATCATAGCGATTATTTCATGCAGCAACCCTATCCTCCATTTCCATCTTATACATTTAATGGACCAAATTTATCTGAAGATCCAAAAGTTGATATTAGAATTGAAGACCACTATTACAACAGAACGGACGCTGCTGTTACCTTCCGTAGAATAGACAATACAACTGGTCAAGTTTCCTATATTTTTCATGGTAATGATGGAACAACAATGCCTTGGAATGACACTGCACAGCTAGATTTTCTTAATCCAACCACAAGAGAGGCTGTCATTCAACAAATCCTTGAAGTTGCAAAAAACTTTCACATCATCAGATTTGATGCTGCAATGACTTTAGCAAAACGTCATATTCAAAGACTTTGGTATCCTAAACCTGGAACAGGAGGAGATGTTGCTGGAAGAATTCCTTATGAAATGTCTGACGAAGAGTTTAATAGAAGAATTCCTAATGAATTTTGGAGGGAAGTAGTAGATAGAATTTCTCAAGAGTTACCAGATACTCTTCTTATAGCAGAAGCTTTTTGGATGATGGAAAGTTACTTTGTTAGAACGCTTGGAATGCATAGAGTTTACAATAGTGCTTTCATGCACATGATTAAAAATCAAGATAATGAGAAATATAGGGACATGATTAAAGCAACTATTGCGTTTGACCCTGAAATTCTCAAACGTTATGTAAATTTCATGAACAACCCAGATGAAGACACCGCCATTGCTCAATTTGGAGATTCAGATAAATACTTTGGGGCCTGCACTCTTTTAGCTACAATGCCAGGACTTCCAATGTTTGGACATGGTCAAATTGAGGGATTTAGAGAAAAATATGGTATGGAATATCAGAGAGCTTATTGGAACGAAAAACCAAATGAAAGACTCATTGAAGAACACAAAAGAAGAATATTTCCTCTCTTAAAAATGAGAACATTGTTCTCGGAATCCAAATATTTCCAAATTTTTGATGTGAAAACAAATGACGGAAGTATTGCGGAATCTGTTTTTGCGTACACTAATGGAAACGACCAACAAATGGCTCTTGTTCTTTATAATAACCAATATGAACATATTGAAGGAACCATCACAGAATCTTCTCCAAAATTAGTTAGAAACGGAGAAGAGCGAAAAATGGAAACTGTTTCAATAGCCAAGAGTTTACGCCTTTCAAGAGGGGTTAGACGCTACGCAATTTACAAAGATTTTAATGAAGGTCTTTACCATTTAATGCCTTCTGTAAAACTTTACGAAGAAGGACTAACAGTGTCCTTAAATGGATATCAAACTAAAGTTTTTACCAATATATACGAAATTGAGGATATTGATGGTATTTATCAGAGGCTTTATGAGAAACTTGGAAACAGAGGGGTTGCTGATTTAGATTATGAAATGAAAATACTCTATCTTGAACCCTTCTTTGAAGCTGTTGAACCAATAAAAAATCAAAAGTTCGTTAAAGATTTAAAAACTCTTTTAAATGGTTCTTCTTCAAATGTAAATAAAAAAGGAATAATGCAAACCCTAGGAACTTGCTACACCTACATGGAAGAACTTAATGGACTTTTTGAAAAATTAGGACTTCATCCAAAAACAATTAAAGCTCAAAAAATCCTTGGAATGATTAACGACATTGAAGTAATAGGAAAAACAAAGCCTTTCCAAAATGCCAATATAATTTTAGAAGACAGTCTTGCAATAGTAGTTTCTGCTGCCTTCCTAGAAATGCCTTTCCTTCATTCTAATACTTCTTCCCTCGACGAAATGTTTAATGTTGCAAGGACTCTTCATTTTGATAGACTTTTTGATGTTCAACCAACCATAGCACTAAGGTGTGCGCTATTAACTTCTACAGAACCAAAAGACATAAAGGAATTGCTTCAAAACAAGACTTTCCAAACACTCATTGGTTGCAATGAATATCAGGGGGTCTGTTGGTATAGAGGTGAAGCTTTCCAAGAGTGTCTATATCTTAACGTTCTTTCTAAAACTCTTGATGACAAGAACATAAAAGAAGGACAAATCACAGAAGACTGTATAAAGAGCGCAGAAAAAGAATTAGACAATTGGCTAAGCCGCAGTTCTAAGGCAAATTACAAACTAAAAAACCTCATAGAAGACCCTCTAGTTGACCTATAAAAACCTAAAGATCCGTGTCTAGACATCTGTACTCACTTGCAAGTATAATCATTATCTATGAAGACTTGGTTGACGTATCTTGCAGCCGCAGCTATGGGGCTTGCTTTTCAGGTTAATTTTAAAGAAAGTTCATTCTTTTATGAGACAATGAACTTTATGGCTACTTTAACACTTAGGCTGGGAATCTTTATGGTTTTCCCCCTTGTTCTTGTTTCCATGACCGCTGGAACAGCTTCTTTAAAGAGGGAAAAAGGGGCCAATGGTTTTGTTTGGATCTCTACAATCTGTTGGAGTCTTTTAACAACAGTTCTTCTTTCAATCTCTGCTGCACTACTCTTTAAAGTATTCCCTATTGCGTTTCCATCAACGTCAACTTCTGCAACCACAACAGAAAACGCTACACAATTAATTACAACCTTGTCTCAATCAACTGTCAGTAAATTAAATTCCGCAAATCCTCTTTCCATAAATCTATTCTTAAATTTAATAAAAACATCGGACTGCTTAATTCCGGTCATTTTTGTGGCTTTGGTTTTGGGATATGCATTAAGGCCAACAACAGAAGTAATTCGTCCTGCGTATATAGTTCTCAATTCCCTAAGCGAAGTAATGTTTAGATTGGTAAAGAAAATTTCCCAGCTTATGTGGATTGCTGTATTCTTCATCTCTGGGATGTGGTATGAAACTCTTTGGGCTGATAGAACCATCTTCCACTCTTGGCGTTGGGTTGTAATGTTCTGTATTGTTGGTTTTGGTACACTTTTAGTCATCATTCCTCTGATTTACGCCATTGCAACAGGATTTAAGAGAAATCCATACAAACAAATTAGACGTCTTCTTTCTGCCTCTACAGCGGCTTTCTTCTCTGTAAACTACATGTTTAGCATGCCTGCCCTTTACACAGATTGTCGCATTAATCTTGGAATCCAGAAACGCGTAGTTGCAACTGCTCTTCCTCTTCATAGTGTTATAACAAAGGGAGGAAGTGCAATGATTGGAACTCTTTGTTCTTGTTCCCTTGTTTTAGCTGTTAGTGGGAGAATGCCCACCACTACAGAACTAATCACTATTGCCCTTGCATGTACTTTAGTAAGTTATGTCAGTTGTCTGCATGCAGGATACGAAGTTCTCTTCTGCTCCGCTATGGCAATGAGTCTAATTAATTCCAATCTCTCTATTATGGCTGTCTCTATTTTGGGAGTTCTTCCAATGATGAATGGAATTGCCCTGCTGTTTGACACTCTCTTAGCTGGACTTGGAACAAGCTTCACTGCAGTTTATCTTAATGCAGACTGTAATATCAGAGAGAAAGATATAGTCTAAAATGAGAAACAAGACTTTAATTTTAGTTCTGCTCATTCTTCTGCTGTCTATTCTTGTTTTGTGCCTTACAACTGCAATAAACGGCATAATGACGCTCTACTATACTAGCAACACAACCTTTACAGATTTCCTTCCTTTTATCCAATCTTTAGCAAGGACTCTTTCTCTCTTAGTTTATTCTCTTATCTATTGTAAGACATGGTTCTATGGGGAATCTCCCGGGAGTGCTTTTGCAGACCTATTTCTTTTTTCTGCCGCCCTTATTGAATTTAGAGTCTTTTATAACTATGAACAAATAACTGGTATTTGTTTCATTTCCCCTTTAATTTTAAGCAGAATATTACTTTTTTCCGTCATTCTAATGTTGCTCGCTCTCATCAGTTTTGCTCTTTATTATCAAAACAACGAGTACAATGCCGTAACCCTGTTAAAAGGATTAGATATTGCTACAGCAATAATTATTAGTCTTTTATTGCCCGTCTCTCTTTCTTTTGAAGACCTTTTTTTATCCACCCCAACCTATTGGATTTTCATAATTCTTTGTGCAACAGCATTTGTAGCTTTTTTAATTTTAATGTTTACTGAACCACCAGGAATAGGAACGTTCAAAAATCTCTCATCAATACTAATTACTGGGGGAACTTTTGCAATTTTCTTTTTCAGTATATCTTATGCAGACCTAGTTGGCTCAATCTTGCTGACCATTGGTTACACAGCAAATTCTATCTTCTCAGCAAGAAATGCAATTAGATTGTAGCTTGGAGAACACTATGATAATTGGACAGTTCGGAGAATCTTTCATCCCTGTTTTTGATGGAGTTGGAAGAGTCATGAAGGCTTACGCTGATACCATGTCAGCTCGTGGAAATGAAGTTTATGTGATAGCACCAATGTACGACACTGGTTATAGAGGAATCTATCCCTATGAGATAGTGGACTTTTTGTCTGTAAAAATCTCTTCAAAACTTCCTTGGAGAATTGGACTTAAACATTTAGACCCTCACTTTGTATATAGGATGCGCCAAATAGATTTGGATATTTGCCATGTTCATGGCCCTGCTTTTGCTGGCAATATTGGACTTCACTATGCAAAACAAAAGGGAATTCCAGTTATAGGCTCCTTTCACACAAAATTTTATGACGATATTCTTGAAGTAACAAAGATGAAATCTGTTGCAAAGATGGGCGCAAAGATGGTCGCAAACTTCTACGAGCAGTGCGACGAAGTTTGGGCAGTATCTGAAGGAACTGGCGAGACCTTGAGAGAATATGGATATAAAGGGAATATTGTTGTAATGCAAAATGGAACAAATAAGAGAGTCCTTCATGCTGACTTAATTCCTCAAGTAAGATCTCAGTTTGGTATTCATGGTGATAAACCAGTAATTCTCTTTGTTGGTCAAATTAACTGGAAGAAAAATCTTAAGCGTGTAATTGAAGCTTGTGGACTTCTAAAAAAACAAGGCACTGATTTTCAACTAGTTCTTGCCGGACAAGGTCCAGACGAGCAAGGGGTAAGAGATTTAGCAGAAAAATGTGGTATTACCTCTAATCTTATTATGACTGGACATTTGCAGAATTTTGAAGTTTTGGATTGTATTTACTATATTGCAGATCTTTTTCTCTTCCCTTCTACATATGACAATGCACCTATGGTTTTAAGAGAGGCGGCTGCTCAGTATACTCCAGGGCTTGTTGCAGAAGGTTCTTGCTCTGCAGAAGTCGTTCAAGATGGCATTAATGGCCTTGTTGCAAAAGATGACAATGAAGCTATTTGCAACAAGATTGAAAGCTTTTTTAAACTTCCTGAAGAACAAAGAAAAAAGATAGGAGAATGTGCCTACAACACAATTCCAATTCCTTGGGATGGAACTTTAATGGACACAATCCTTGGACGATACCAAAATCTTATTGATAAATATAAGAAAAACAGTTACTAATTTTTTAAAAATGCTCAGTAGGAATAAATAATGAAAGCTTTGATTTTAAGTGCAAATATAGGTGGTGGCCATACTTCCTGTGCCAAAGCTATACAAGATGTTTTTATATCACATGATGAACAATGTGATATACAAGATGTTTTGACTCTTATTTCTAAGGAAGTCTCAAAAGCAACCTCTTCTGGTCAAATTTTTATATATAGACATGCTCCCTGGATCATAAATGTTGGTTATAAAGGGAGAGAAAAGAAAGCGAATAATATATTTAATAAAACTTCTTTTCTTTACAAGTTTTTAACGTTAGGAGTTCCAAGGTTATATAGCTTAATAAAAACAAACGGATATGACACCCTTATATGTACTCATGTTTTTTCTGCTCTAATTGTTACAGCAATGCAAGAAAAATATAAACTTCCATTATTAACTTGCCAAATAGCAACAGATTATGATTGTAGCGGAAACGCAAAAGATACAAAGATTGATTACTATTTCATTCCTGATGAAAAACTAATTGAAGAATTTGTTGACTTTGGAATTCCAAAAGAAAAAATCTTTGCTAGTGGAATTCCTGTGAACAAAGACTTTTTTCAAAGCTTGGATAAGGAAAAGACAAAAGAATCGTTAGGTATTCCAAAGGAAAGTAAGCATCTTTTAATGATGGGAGGAAGCATGGGAAGTGGGCCTCTTTTAAAAGTTGCTCATCTTTTAATTAAAAATCTCAAAGATAATAACTATTTATCTGTTGTCTGTGGCTCTAATAAAGAACTTTATAGAAACCTTTCTTTTTCATTTCAAAACAATCCGAATGTCCATATATATGGACTGACAAAACAAATGCCCCTTTTAATGCATTCTGCAGATCTCCTTTTAACAAAACCTGGTGGATTAACTACAACAGAAGCATACGCTTCTCATCTTCCAATGGTCTTATTTGATTTCATTGGTGGATATGAAACAGACAATGCAAACTTCTTCACTGGCTTAGGAGGTGCCATTTCAGAAAAAGATCCAAAACTTATTGTTGAACAAGCAATTTCCTTGTTAAACAACCCTTCTAAACTTAAAGAAATGACCTCCGCTCTTGCAGCATCTTCCCAAAATAGAGATCTTCCAGAGAACTTTATATACAATTTCTTAAAAGAAGAGTATTCAAAAAGATTTATAAAGCAGCTTCTTTGACATCTCGCAAATGGGGGACGGAATGACTTTAATGTCTGTTCTATCATAAGTAATGAGGCCATTTGTTTCTTGCTCTACATCTGAAAGTTGCGTGTAAATTGCAGCAGCAAGTCCTTTCTTTTTTGCTGGAATAATTTGCTTCTCGTATAGTTTAACAATGGCTTGTGTAAGTTCTAATTTGGAGCGCAGTTTCTTATAGATAAAACTCTTCTTTTTTGTAGTGTTGGTATCATAGCCATAGCCACCAAATTCCGTAAGAATCACGCAACGCCCAAGTTTATCTTTATGAAATCTATATGGCCTAAAATAAACATGTAAACTCTTAAAATCTCCTATCTTCTGGTCTTGCCATCCAGAAGCGTGGTCAATTGTTCTCGTGTTATCAAAAACTGTGATGTTTTTCACTATCCTTGCACTGTCAAATTGCCCCCATCCTTCATTAAAAGGAACCCACATTGCAAGAGAAACAACGTTGTATAGAAGTTTAACAGTTCCATAGGCTTCTTGTTCCCATGTGGCGCGCTCCTTCTTATCTGTTCTAGCAAATTTCTCATATTTGTCATCTTTAATATGAGAACCAAAAAACAAAGGCAGAGTTACTGTAGAAGGTCTATATTTTCCTCCCCCAGAGACCATATCTTGCCACACCAACATTCCTAAACGGTCGCAATGGTAGTACCAGCGAAGAGGCTCAATCTTTATATGTTTTCTTAACGTATTAAACCCCAAAGCCTTTGCTGTTTTAATGTCATTAATAAAATCTTCATCTGATTTAGGAGTATAGAAGCCGTCCTTATAATAGCCTTGATCTAAGAGACCATGATGAAAGTATGGTTTATTATTCAATAATAGGACATTGTTTCCATTCGCATCTCGTCCAACACCAAAGGTTCTCAGCCCTACATATCCACTGACTTTGTCTTCATTAGAACCCTTGTTAGCAATAATAACAAAATCATAAAGATAAGGGTCTTCAGGCGTCCAAAGATGTGCATTTGGAATATCAATTCTAGTCGCCTTTCCTGCTTTAAATTCATATTCTTTTCCTTGAAACAGCAAGCTACAAGGACAATCAAAATTGTCATTCATGAAAACTGTAATATTAAAGCCTTGAAGATCTGGAACAAGTTTATAGCTCTTAATATACAACCGCGGAACTTTTTCCATCCAAACGGTTTGCCATATTCCACTGGTTTGTGGATACCAAATACCTCCTGGCTGGCTACTTTGTTTTCCTCTTGAAATTTCTTTTGTATCCCCTGGGTCTTGAACTAAAACATCTAAATCAAACTCTCTAAGTGGAACTTCTATTTCAAATGGTAAATATCCACCTATATGCTCAAAAACTTGTTTTCCATTAATATAAACAAGAGTTCTATAATCAACAGCTCCAAAATGTAGTAATAATGTATGAGTTTGAAAATTTACATTTTCAGGAAAAACTACGTGTCTACTGTAACGCATTGTTTCATGGGCGTGTAACGTTCTTTGAACTCCACTATAAACGCTCTCAGGAGAATATGGGACTAAAATAGAATATTCTTTTGCTTCTTTTCCATCAGATATAAATTGCAAATTCCACAGTCCATTTAGACAAAGAAAACTTTCCCTTTTCATTTGAGGTCTTGGATATTCACTTAATGGAACGTTCATGTTGTCCTCCTACGCCTATCTCTTTGCACAACCTATCATAGCACAATACCTATGTTTTTAATTATAATAAAAAGCTCAAGTGGTTTTTACAAACCTCTATACACTGCGCTTTTTGGGATATTTTGCTTGATTTTCATTGCGTTTTTAGGCGCAAAAGGTTATTCTAATTTTTGATAAAAACGAGAAGAAGGACATAAATATATATTCTGCTATTCTAAATGAAAAGCTTTCAATCAACAAAGGAATGTTATTTGAAAATATAGTTGCACAAATGCTGGTTGCAAAAGGGAATAAATTATATTTTTATACTCACTACAATGAAGAAAAACATAGAAATGATATTGAAATAGACTTTTTATTATCTAGTGGGAATAAGGTTATCAATAAGATAATCCCTATTGAAGTCAAATCAACAAAAACATACAAAACAGACTCCCTTGAGAAATTTAATCTTAAATTTAAAGACAGGATTGACATTTCATATATAATCCACCCTAAAAATCTTCACATAAAAGAGAATGGAATCGTATGCATTCCTGCTTATATGACATTTTGTTTATAATGGAGGAACAATGCGCCTTTTTCTATTACCTAAAACTTTTAACGGAGAAAACACACTAACGCTAACAGGAAAGGAATATAACTATCTTGTTAGAGTTCTACGACTAAAAGAAGGACAAAAAATAATGGGGCGCGATAATAAGGGCAACCTTTGGAAGCTAACAATAGCCCAAATTGATAAAAGTAACTGTATTTTAAACGTAGAAAGCTCAGAAGAAGCCACAGGATACACAGATACACTTCCTCAAGAGAGGCCCTTAAAACCCATTATCCTCTACCAATGCATTCCAAAGGGAAGAAAGATTGATGATATTATAAAAAAGGCAACAGAAACAGGAGTGCAAGCGATTGTTCTAGTGAACAGCGAGAATTGTGTTGCCAATATAAAAGGAAAGGAAGAAACCAAACTTGCCAGATTTGACTCAATAGTAAAGGAAGCTATACAACAAAGTGGTTCTGTAATTCCAACAGCAGTTGTAGGCCCAATAGAACTGAAAGACATTCCAAAAGACCTACAAGAAAGAGCAAAAGGAAACAAGACTCTAGGGCTTGTTCTTCATCAATGCAAGCTAAAAGAAGATCAAACGGACATTCTTACAACGGTGAAGGGTTTTCAGGGAACAACAGCTCTAGTAGTTGGTGCAGAAGGTGGTCTTACAGATAATGAATGTCAGTTATTACTAAGCGCTGGTTTTAAAGCTATTTTGTTAAAAACAAACATATTAAGGTGTGAAACAGCCTCAATTTACGCAATTGGAGCCATTCAAACTCTTCTTGAAAGTTCTTGTTGATAACTTGTGCAAAACTTTTGTATCCGTACTAGTTTTTCCGCTGGAAAAACCTATAAAAAAACACTTAAAAAGTTATATAACTTTTAAATAAGTTATCACATTAAATAAACCAATAATTCGTTACATTTAAAAGAATTATTTTTTACTTCTTATTTGATTAGTACCAAACTTGGAACAATAAAATTTTTCCTTACATAGAGGATTTTAAACAAGAACATTATTAGTTGTGCATAACTTGTGCATTAGTGTGTGTAAAATAGTTTGTTTTTATTGCTTTTTCTTTTTATTTAATGAAAATACTAAAATTTACGTCCATTAAAAAAATAAGGGGCTGGACACTATCCAACCCCCTAAAACCCTCTCCAATGAATTACTTCGAAGACCCTATAAGATACTCATATGCAGCTTTGCAAACATTATCATATTTAACATCTGCTATAGGTCTGTCTTCAGCCTCCATTTGAGAGTAATATTCGTTTCTCACAAGAATCTGAAGAACTTCTGTTCTTAACCCTGTATCTTTAAATTGACTTACAAACTTTGAAACATTTTCATCCGTGAAGTCTGGGTTTTCTTTAACAAAGTCCGAAATTTCTGTTCCGTTAACAAGTGTTGTATAAGCCTCTAACTCTTCATCTTCAACAGTGACAGCTTCAACAACAACATCTGGTTCAACGCCAACCTCGTGAATTGCATTTCCACTTGGAGGAACAAAACTAGCAATTGTTACTGAGGTATAGCCATCTCCAAAAGATGAAATCTGTTGCATAATACCCTTTCCATATGAAGTTGTACCAAAGAGTTTAGCTCTTCCATTATCTCTCATTGTTGAAGAAAGAATTTCTGCAGAACTTGCTGTTCCTCCGTTGATAAGGATTGCAATTTTAACATCTTCATCAACCTCAGTTCCTTCACTTGCAACATAGGTAACATTTTGTGAAGAATCCTTATAAGAAACAGAAAGAAGTTCAGAACCACTGATAAACAAGTCTGCAATGGAAAGAGTTACATCAACATCTCCACCAGGATTATCTCTGAGGTCAATGATTAGACTTGTCATTCCGTCTTTCTCAAGACTATCTAAAGCTTCTTCTACAGCACTAAGTGTGTTTTGCGAGAATTCTGTAATCCTTAGATAGGCAACACCATTATCAAGCATGCTATACTCAACTGTTGGGACTATAACCTTTGCACGTGTCAAGGTAAGAGTAAACGTGGAAGTTTTTCTCTGTATAGTAATTTCAACCGTAGTTCCAACTTCACCTTTCATTTTAGACGCACATTCGTTTGCGGACATAGTAACAACAGATTCTCCATTAATATGAGTAATCATATCGCCAGCCTTAAGACCGGCTTTTGCGCTTGGTGTATTAGGGAAAACCTGGGTGATATTACAGTATAACGTGCTTTCATCATCGGCATCCTGATACTCTGTGTATGTCTTGGAGAAGTAGATTCCAAGCCCACCATATTCGCCAGAAATCTCTTCTGAGTATTCCTCTGACTGGTCTGCTGTGATGTAGTAGGTGTACTTATCATCCAAGGCATCAAATAAAGCTGTTGCCATTGCTTCGTACACGGCATCATAGTCTATATCAAAGAGGTAGTACTTGTTGACATACTGATAAAGCCTTTCTAGAGAATCCATATCTCTAGAAATAATTTGAGAACTCATAGCAGAAGACGTATTCGTATACTGCTTGGTTACCGCACTATTTGTTTTTGTAGTAGTGGTAGTGGTTTGGTTCTGCTGTTTTCTAAGAATTTGTTCAAAAACAAGCTGTTCTTCTGTGCCATTTGCAAAGAGACTACCTAAAGCAACCACAAAAACTAAAACTAAAACTAATATTCTCTTCATGCCTGCAATATACTACATTTTTTAAAGAACGTAACTTATTTCCTTGAACGACACCTAAAAAACATATTTCTCATAAATCTTGTTTGTGGTAGACTCAGAGCATGTTAATGTACATAGACTTTCCAAGTTGGATTTCTCCTCAAGTGGTATCTTTTCTTCCTATACGATGGTACGCCTTGATGTACGTTTTTGCATTCTCTATTTGCTATGCCCTTTTTAGATACCAATGTATCCATGGTTCATTACATTATATGGACTCGGATCTTTCTATTAATTTATTTTGCTATGTTATTGGGTTTCTTTTAATAGGGGCGAGATTATTCTCTACTTTAATATACGATGGGTCTTCTTATTACTGGACTCATCCTTGGATGATATTTTGGCCTTTTAGAAACGGACAATTTATAGGCCTTCCTGGAATGAGCTATCATGGCGGAGTTGTGGGAGCTTTATTTGGAGGTTGGCTGTTTAGCAGAAAGTATGGATATCCTCTTCTTGATTTAGCGGACACTATAATTGCTGGCATTCCTTTAGGGTATACCCTTGGTAGAATTGGAAACTTTATCAATGAGGAATTATGGGGAAGAGTAACGGGAACCTCTTATGGAATTATCTTTCCAAATGCCCCTTCTTTTTCCACAACAATACCCTGGGTAAAAGAAATAGCAGATAAAATTGGTCTGTCTTACACAAATGGGGACATGGTTAATCTTCCAAGACATCCTTCTCAACTTTATGAAGCTTTCTTTGAAGGCATATTTCTATTCTTAATTCTTTGGTTTGTTGTCAGACCTTTAGCAAATAAAAACAAAACAAAACACGGACCAGGAATTGTAACCGGAGCTTACTTTTTAGGCTATGGTATTATTAGGTTTTTTCTTGAGTACTTTAGAGAACCAGATGAACAATTAGGCTTTATCATTAAACTTGGAAAAGAATCTGAGCCCGTAGCCTTGTTCAAGTCCTTCTTAAATATCTCAATGGGGCAAATTCTTTGTTTTATTATGATTCTTGCAGGAATCTTTTTTATTATCTATGCAAAAAAATCGGAACCAATCATCTATAAAAAGAGGAAAAAGAGATGAAAGTAAATGACAGAGTAACTCTTCTAAGAGAAGAGCTTGCAAAAAACGGGCTCAGTGCTTGGATCATTAACGGAACAGATCCTCACAAAAGCGAATACGTCAGTGACCGCTGGCAATCTAGAAAATGGATTAGTGGTTTTACTGGCAGTGCCGGAACAGTAATCATTACCAAGGACAAAGCTCTAATTTGGGTAGATTCTCGCTATTTTGTACAATGCGCGGAACAAATTAAAGATACCTACTATGAAATGAAAAAGGTTGATGGGCCTGACGCAACAAGTCCACTTGCATTTTTAAAAGAAACTTTCAAAAACGGCGAAAAGATTGGTATTTCCGCAGAAACTCTTATGGTCTCAGAAAAAACAACATACGAAGCCAACGGCATTTGTATTGTAGCAATGGACGATCTTTTGGACAAAATTTGGACAAATAGACCTCCAATGCCAGAATATCCAGTAGAAAAAATGGATGACGAGGTCTGTGGAGAAAGCCCCGCCCATAAGATTGAAAGAATGCGTGAAAAAGCCAAAGAGAACCATGAAGACTACCTTCTCATCTCCAGCCTTGACGATATTGCATGGCTTCTCAACCTCAGAGGTCGCGACATTGACGACACCCCTGTTTTTGTTTCACACCTCTTAATTGGCCCAGATAGCGTCAAACTTTTCACGCCAATTCAACGTTTCACATCTGTAAAGCCCGATATTTTTGAAGTCCTTGATTATGAAAAAGTTGTATCGGAACTTGAAAACCTCAAGAACTGTACTGTCAGAATCAATCCTGACAGAATTAACATGAAACTTAAAAATGCCATTGATAAGGCAAAAGACGTAAAAATCACAGAAGGTCTTGAGTATTCCACTTCCTTTAAAGCCTGCAAGAACGAAGCAGAACTAGAAGGAATGAGAGTTGCACACATCCTTGATGGAGTTGCTCTTGTTAATTTCTTAGCAACAGTAAAAAGAAACGAGTACGATTTCACAGAATTAACAATTTCTCAAGCACTAGAAGACGAACGTGCTGCAGAAGAAGAGTACTTAGGTCCCTCTTTCTCAACTATTGCTGGTTTTGGAGATCACGGTGCAGTTGTCCATTACTCAGCAACAGAGGAAACAGATAAACCAATAACTGGAAATGGACTCTTGGTTTTGGATTCTGGTGGCCAATATACCTGCGGAACCACCGATATCACAAGAACCCTTCTCTTTGGAAAAGCCACGCAAGAACAAAAAGAAGATTACACCCTCGTTCTCAAAGGTCATTTAGCCTTGTGTTCACAAGTTTTCCCAAAAGGAACCACGGGTGTGCAGTTAGACATTCTTGCTCATCAATATTTGTGGCAGAGAGGCATGAATTACTTCCATGGAACAGGTCATGGGGTTGGTTTTAGACTAAGTGTTCATGAAGGACCTCAAAGAATATCTGCAAATTTTGGTAAAGATCGCCCAGTTGCACTAGAAAAAGGAATGATTGTAAGTGATGAACCGGGTTTATACAAAGAAGGCAGACATGGCATTAGAATTGAGAATTTGATAGCCGTAACAGAAGCAATGACTACAGAATTTGGAGAATTCTACACTTTTGAGACATTAACAGCCTGTCCTTATGAAAGAGATCTCATCTGTAAAGATCTTCTGACAGAGTCAGAAATTGAAATGATTAATGATTATCATCAGTGGGTCTACGATGTTCTTTGTGATTTGGTGGATGAAAGTTCTCTAGACTACCTCAAAGAAGCAACAAAACCTCTTTAAAAAGGTTTAAATTCTGTACGTTAGGTGTTATAAACACTATACTTAAAATGATTACGAGGTTTTTTTAATACCTCTAAAAGGATAATAAAATGGTTGAAAAACTTGCTAAAACAGGAAAAATTAAGAGGAATGGACCCGTTGTTCTTCTCATAATGGATGGCGTTGGCTTTGGAAAGTATGAAGACGGCGATGCTGTCAAACAAGCAATGACAAAAAACTTGGACAAACTCATGAAAACCTGTCCATGGACCAAACTCAAAGCTCACGGAACTGCGGTAGGCCTTCCTTCAGATGCAGACATGGGAAACTCGGAAGTAGGACATAATGCAATGGGCTGTGGGAGAGTTTTTGCTCAAGGAGCAAAACTTGTAGCCTCTTCAATTGAAAGTGGCTTAATGTTCCAAGGATCAACATGGAAAAAGTTAATTGCTAACGTAAGAGACAATAACTCCACTCTTCATTTTATTGGTCTTCTAAGCGATGGCAATGTTCACAGCCACATTAAAAACCTCATGGACATGATTACAGAGGCAAAGAAAGAGGGAGTAAAAAAGGTTAGAGTCCACGCCCTTCTTGACGGAAGAGACGTTGGAGAAACCTCTGCGCTTGATTACTTTGATCCATTTGAGAAATTCCTTGAAGACCTTTCTACGGATGAATTTGATGCAAAAATAGCCTCTGGTGGCGGAAGAATGGTTATCACAATGGACCGTTATAACGCAAATTGGGACATGGTTAGAAAAGGTTGGGAAACTCACGTTCTTGGAGAAGGCCGTTATTTCCATACCGCCCATGATGCAATCACAACCTTAAGAAATGAAACAGGCGCTATTGACCAAGACCTTCCTCCTTTTGTTATAGCAAAAGATGGAAAGCCTGTTGGAACAATTGAAGATCATGACAGCGTAATCTTGTTCAACTTTAGAGGAGACAGAGCGCTTGAGATTACAAAAGCCTTTGAAGCTAAAGACCTTAAAGAATTCGATAGAAAGCGTGTTCCACAGGTTGAATATGCTGGCATGATGGAATATGACGGAGACCTCCATGTTCCTAGACAGTATTTAGTAGATCCTCCTGCAATTGACAGGACTATGGCAGAATATCTTTGCGCCTGCGGTGTAAAACAATTCTCAATTTCAGAAACTCAGAAATTTGGGCATGTCACCTACTTCTTCAATGGAAACAAAAGTGGCAAATTTGACGAAAATCTTGAAGAATATGTAGAAATTCCTTCAGACATTGTTCCTTTTGAACAGCGTCCTTGGATGAAATGTGCCGAGATTGCAGACAGAGTTATCTCAGAAATTGAGAGTGGAAAATGGGACTTCATCAAAATGAATTTCCCCAATGGCGATATGGTTGGCCACACAGGCGTCTTTGAGGCAGTTGTCTGCTCCATGGAAGGTCTAGATCTGCAAATTGGTAGAATTGAAGAAGCTGTACGTAAAGCAGGTGGCATCCTCCTCATCACAGCTGACCATGGCAATGCCGATGACATGATTGAGCATAACAAAAAAGGAGAACCAATGCTAAAAACCAATGGTGAACCAAAAGCAAAAACCAGCCACAGCTTAAATCCTGTTCCCTGCATTCTCTTTGACCCTTGCTACAATGGTGAATATTCAACAGAACTAGCTCAAGGACTTGGAATAAGTAGCATAGCAACAACGTGTATTGAGCTTTTGGGCTATGAAGCTCCAGAAGGTTACGATCCTTGTATTGTCAATTTTAATTGAACTGTAAGCCACAAAGGGTTACACTAATCATATGGTTTACGGAATTGGCAATCCATTAATTGATGTTATAGTCAATGTTGAAGATAAAGATTTAGAAAAGCTTGGCCTCTATAAGGGCACTATGAATCTCATAACTCTTGAAAAGAGGCTAGAGCTAACTGATTTTATCAAAACAAAGAAAGAGCCTCGCTTTTCTTGCGGGGGCTCATGTCCTAATACCGTCATCACTCTTGCTTCTATGGGGATAGAAACCACATTAGGGGGTAAAGTTGGTCAAGATGAGTACGGAACCATATATAAAGAACGTCTCGCTTCTTTAGGAGTAAAAGATAATCTTGCCGTTTCTTCAAACGTTACAGGATCTTCCATTATCCTAATAACACCAGACTCAGAGAGGACCATGAACACCTATTTAGGTGCAAATAGAGACTATATTGAAGATGATGTCTGTGAAGAAGAAGTAAAAAAAGCCTCTTTTTTTCATTTCACAGGATATATGTGGGATACGGAAGGCCAAAAATCAGCCATAAGGAAAGCAATCAAAATAGCAAAGGCAAATGGAGTACAAATATCATTTGATATTGCAGATCCTTTTGCTGTTGGAAGATATAGGGATTCTTTCTTAGAGCTCATTAAAGAAAACTGTGACATTGTTTTTGCAAACAAAGAAGAAGCTCGCATGTTATTTGATAACTATGACCCTTATGAATGTTGCAAGAGCATGGGTAAACTATGTGAGACAGCCATTGTCAAAAACGGCAAGAAGGGCTCTTTTATAAGCCACAAGAGAAATATTTATGAAATTCCCGTTATGGGTCCAGAAACTCCTGTTGATACAACAGGAGCAGGAGACACCTATGCTGCCGGGTTCCTTTATGGACAATGTAAAGGTCTTGATATTAATGAAAGTGGTCTAATTGCATCAACTCTTGCTGGGCAAATAATAAAACAAACTGGAGCTCAATTCTCTCAAGAAAAAGCAACAGAACTTAGAGCCCTTCTTGAGAAAAAAATCTTGCTGTAGAACCCTTATACAAAGAGAGGGCCAAAAGGCCCTCTAGATATAAAATTTAAACTTTTTAGTGATATCTCTTTCTTTTACTGATAATTCTAACCTGTTTATAGAGGCCTTCTCCCTCACTCTTTGTTTCAATACCAGTAACGTCATTTAAAGCGGTATGAACGAGCCTTCTTTCATACGGATTCATTGGTTCAAGAAGATGAGATCTTCCTGTTTTTCTTACAATCTGAGCAACCTTATATGCATTTTTAATAATTTGCTCCTCATGTCTAACTCTGTAATCTTCTGAATCAACAATAATCTTTCTTTCTGAATCAATTTTGCCAGCAAAGACGTTGGCAAGAACTTGAAGAGCATCAAGGTTCTTTCCTTTTCTTCCAATAATAATATTAGAATCAGCACTTTCAATTGTGATATTTACCTTTCGTCCTGTCCTTGAAGCAACATTTACCTCGGCTTCGTATCCCATGTGCTCAATAACGCCTTTAAGGAAGGCACAAACTTGAGATTCAAGCTCTTCGTTTGGTTCAAGAGTAATTTCTTCTTCCTCTTCCTCTGCCTCTTCTGGAAGATAGCTTTCGCTTTCTTCAACTTCTGTTTCATTCATTTCAGGAAGTTCTTGCTCCGGTTCTTCATCTGTATCAATGTGCACTCTAATCTTAACGTTAGCCTTCTTAAAAAGTCCTCTCCTGCCATTATCAAGAATCTCAACATCAAAATCTTCTCTTTCAATATGAAGTTCTTCTACAGCCTTATTAATGGCTTCTTGTTCTGTTTTACCTTCAAAATCTCTTGTCATTTTATTTCCCCTGTTTATTATTCTTCTTTGCATTTTTGGAAGCTTCTTTCTCAGCTCTAGCTTTTTCTTCCTCAATTTTCTTTAATTTTTCCTGATATTTTCTTACAGCTTCAGGAACTTTAACTTCTTTCTTTTCCTCTTGTACAGGTTTATTCTTTACAACCTTATTTACATAAATCTGTTGTCCTATTGAAAGCAAATTACTTACAGTCCAGTATAATAAAAGGCCAGATGGTGCACTGTAAAGAATGAAGAAGAAGAGTATTGGCATTCCATAAGTCATGAACGCCATTGTTCCTCCTTGTGCAGTGTTCTTAGATTGCCCATTCGCCATCTTCATTGAGAAAATCATACTTACTGTATAAAGGATAGGCAAAAGGTGAATCTCTGATCCTAACAATGGAATGTTAAAACTAAGTGTTGCTATTGTCTCTGGAACAGAAAGGTCTGAAATCCAACCAGGAATAAACATTGCACCTCTAAGTTCAAAGTGCTTATTTAACAAACCGTAGAAAGCAATAAGGATTGGAAATTGAATAAGTAACGGTAAACATCCTCCCATTGGATTTATACCTTCTTTCTTATAAAGATCCGCTGTTTCTTGATTTAATTTCTGTGGATTATCTTTATATTTAACTTTTAATTCTTCTATTTGTGGATTTAAAGCCGCCATTTTAGCTGTGGACTGTGTACTTTTCTTTGAAAGTGGCCACAAAATGAGCTTAAGAATAATAGTAAGAAGAATAATACCAACGCCATAGTTTGGAATAATCTTATAAAGGATGTTAAGCATCCATTTAAGAATAGTCTCAAGCCAACCTAACCAAGAACCACTTTCCATTGCATCATCTAAGTTGAGATCTCTTATACCCCATGCATTGTCTGTTCCACTGTAGTAAGAACCAAGATATTTCTTAAGCTGTGGGCCACAGTAGAAATAAACGGTGTCACTTGAGGATGCATCTGTGGCTGGTCTAGATAGATAAATACTGTTTGTTTGATCAATATCACCATCTTTGCTTTGTTTTCCAGTGTACTTGTAAGAAACATTACTTTCTGGAGCAGCAATAACTGTGAAATACTTACTTGTAAGGCTTATCCACTTTACTTTTTCTGTAGTTTCAAAGTCCCCTGTATAACTAGTTTTCTTTGTTTTTCCGTTTTCTTTATATTTATTAACGTAAAATCTTCTGTAGTCGTAGTTATTATTCTTCATTTGTGTAAATGAAGGACCAACTTGTGGTTCATATGCAATTGTATAAGCATAATCACCGTCTGAAAGACCTTCAAATGAAGAATCTCCAATAAGATCAACAGAAACAGCAAAAAGATATTCACCATCCTTAAACTCAAAAGTTTTTTGTACAGTGAAAGCTTTTCCATTTTCATCTGTATAATCATGTGTAAAGACAATTTTTGAACCATCAATAACATAAGCATATGTATCAAGAATTGGTTTTGTTAAATCATCGCCCCAATACATAAGGAAGGCATTATGATCGTTTTCCCCTTTAAAAATAAGGTCAACATGTTGACCATCTGCATTAGCGTGATCCTTCATAATCAAAGATTTAATACTTGCACCAACTGGATCAAAAGTTATTTCAAAAACATCGGTCTCATAAATAAAGGTGTCTGTAGAGTTGTTGTCTGCAACCGGCGTAATTTCTAATGCGTCTTTCTGCTGGTTTGCAACCTCTGAGGTCTGAACTGTATCAGAATCACTTGTGGTAGTTGGTGTTGAGAAGAATGTTGTTTGGATAAACATACTTACAAAAATAACAACAACACAAAGGACTACCGCTAATATTGATTTCCCATCCATAATAGGCTCCTGCGAGGTTTTTAAAACCTCCTGAAAATCTAAATCGGAGGCAAAAGAACTATAGTTATGAAAAAATCAGCCCTCTAGGCTTCTAGGGAGCTGCTTTTTACAAAGAGATTAAGCAATGTATTTTCTTTTTCTTCATAAGCCAAGTCTTTGCCAGGATATACAACAATGGCCATATCAAGTCCTTTTTTTATTTTGTCCTGCTTTAGTCTCCAAATCTCTTTAATTTGTCTTCTAATTAGGTTTCTTTGGACTGAATTGCCATAATGTTTAGCAGGAATGACAATTATTCTGCTGTAGTCTAAATTATTCTCTACTACATATAACTTAAAGCAGGAAAGAGAATATCTTTTTCCCGCTTTGAATATATTGTCAATATCTGCTTTAAATCTGATTATCTGTTTTTTAGTAAGGCTTCTTTTCATCACAGACGGAAAGACTATGTCTGCCCTTAGCTCTTCTTCTTGCTAAAACAAGACGACCACCCTTGGTTGCCATACGTGCTCTGAATCCAAACTTTCTGTTTCTTTTGACCTTACTTGGCTGGTATGTTCTTTTGCCTTTGTAACTCATGGTATATCTCCATATATATCGCTTAAAGCGGGATTTTCATTAACGCTAGTGTATTTACTGAGCACTTGAGTATAAATTTATGCACAATTTTGGTCAAGGGCTCCATCAGGGAATACTACTTATGATTGCTTTGACATATTATTTTTTAGAATCTCAAAAGAGGTTTGCCATTTATCACATATTTCCTCATCTTTAAAGTAAATGTCTATTTCTCTTTTTGCACTCTCCGGGCTGTCCGAGCCGTGAATAATGTTAAAACTCATCTCTGGAGAAAAATCTCCTCTAATAGTTCCTACTTCTGCATTTGAGGGATTAGTTTTTCCCATTATTTGACGCATTCCTAGAATGACATCTTCTCCTTCTATTACCATAGCAATAATAGGAGCACTGGTAATAAATTTCACGAGAGTTGGATAAAAAGGTTTTCCAAAATGTTCAGCATAATGCTTTGCTGCTTGCTCATCAGATACCTGAAGCATCTTTAATGCCACAATTTTATACCCTTTATCCTCAATTCGGGCTATTATTTTTCCAATGAGTCCCCTTTGAACTGCATCTGGTTTAATTGCAATAAAAGTTCTTTCAACCATTTTAAAACCTCCCATAAGGTGAAACTCTTAAAAATATTTTCTTTATCTTCAATTCAGGAAAAGCTGAATTAACCTTTTTTATTATGTCGTTGGAATTCAATCTTACAAAACTTGCATAGGAAGAACTTTTACAAATAATAAATAATGTTTCATTTGAAATTTTTTCATAAAAAATTTCCTTGGCTAGTTCTGTTCCAACAATATCAGACCATCTTATGTTTAATTGAACCTCAGGAGAATTAATATTTATTCCAAACCTTTCAAAAATCTTATCAATATAAACCCCACTGTCTGCAGGATCCTCAGGAGAAAGAGTTTTATAATTGTCTTTCTTATAATTATTCTTCATCTTCAATTTTTCCATTACTGACCTTATATATTTTAGAACAACCGTCACTTAAATCAAAGAAAGGATCAAAATATTTTTCTTCTGGAAGAAATGTAAAGAAAGCTTGATTATAATGTCCTAAATATGAAAGATATCTTGCTCTTTTTGGTGTATCTAACTCTAAAAGGACATCATCTATTAAAAAAACAGGATTAAGACCAGTCTTTTGTCTAAAAAAAACAGCTTGCGCAGATCTAAAAACTAAGGAAGCTAATCTTATTTGTCCTGTAGACGCAGAATTAATAAAAGGCCCATTTGAATCAGAAACTATAAACCTATCCCTATGAGGACCACTCGTTGTTGTAGAAAGCTTTATATCAACCTCTCTTTGTTGACCAAGAGAAGAGATAATTTCGTCAACATTCTTGCCTTCATCCCATGAAGGTCTATATTTTACTTCAATTTTTCTATCCTCTAAAGAAACTGCATTATAAATATCAGGAAAAATAGTAGAAAAAGAATTTAAAACAGCACGACGAGCTTTCATTATTGGAAGTCCGTAAAATGCGAGTTTTTCATCATATACATCTAAAAGTGAATATTGTTGTTCTTTTATAGCAGCGTTTCTTTGTCTTAAAACAAGTTTATATCTTCTTAAATCATCAAAAAAAGAAGGATCATACATGGACATTGTTTGATCAAAAAATCTCCTTCTGTTTTCAGGTTCTCCTCGAACAAAAGAAATATCTTCATGTGTAAATGCAATACAAGGAATACTATAAATTAACTCTTTTCTATCTTTTATCTCACAACCATCAAGTCTTATTTTCTTTTTTCCTTCTATAAATGAAAGATCAACCTTTCTTTCAAGGTTTTGATTATCCTCAAAAATAGATTTTATACGAAAAAATTCTTCACCGTGACAAACAACCTCTTTTAAATTTTGAGTCCTAAAAGAAGATCCATAACATAAAAGATAGACCGCCTCAAGAAGGTTTGTTTTACCTTGCCCATTTTCCCCTTTGAGAATTACTTGTTTATAAGAAGTATCAATGTCACAATTAACAAGATTTCGAAATCCTTTTAGTGACAAACTTTTTATTAGCATCTATTAGTTTAAATTCATAGGCATTATCACATGTAGATAATCCCTCTCTGGCTCCGCTTTAAGTGTAAAAGGTCTTCCAGCATCACTAAATTCAATTTTTGCTTCCTTTCCATCCATTACCTTTAAAGGACTAAGCAAATAAGTGAAATTCATAGCTGTTTTTAAGGGTTCTCCATCATACTGACACTCTATTTCTTCCCTTCCTATACCATCTTCACTTTCATTACTGTAAATTGACAGTTTGTTTTCTGTAAACTCAATAACAATCTTCTTGTATTTATTTTCAACAAGCAATGAGACTCTCTTAAGAGCATTTGAAAGATTATCAATATTAACAACACAAGAAGAATTTTGCTTTTCAGGAATTACTCTTTTATAAGCAGGGAAATCGTTTTTTATAAGATTTGAGGAAATTGTACAGCTCCCAAATCTAATTGAAATAGTATTTTGTCCAACACTAACATCAAAATCACCTTCTCCAACAGAAAGCTTTTTTACAAGATTTAAGAATTTACTTGGAATAGTAGCACCACTAAAGTCAGGAATTTCTCCTTCAATCTTTCTACAGATATATGAAAGCCTTCTTCCATCAGTTGCAACCAAAACAAGAGAACTTCCCTTTTTTTCTAAATGAGCACCAGTCATTGCAAATTTTGATTCGTCATCACTTACGGCAAAGATTACTTGGTTAATCATATCTGTGAAATCTTTTTGTGGTACCTGAAAAAAAGAATTCTCCTCAGCAAAATCCAAGCTTGGAAATGCCGATGCCTCTATGGTTCTTAACTTAAACTCAATACGATTATTTTCAGGCTTAATTGTCAATTTATCATCTATATCTTCAAAAGAAATCTCATCTTCTGGAAGATTTTTTATAATTTCAAGAAATTTGTCGCAAATAACAGTTGTTGAACCGTCTACCAATCCTTGAACAGTAATTTCAGAAACGTAGCTCATTTTTTGATCTGTAGCTTTTATAATAAGATTGTTTCCTTCTAGAATTAAACATACGTTTGCATAAACAGCAAGAGTGTTTCTTTGAGAAGTAAAATCAAGAGCATTTGACAGTTCTTTAAGTATTGCATTTTTTTGGCAAACGAATTTCATTGGCAATCTCCCTTTGTTATTTTTATTTATTTAATTTTTATTTTAGTAGTTATAATATAGCACAAAAAATGTCAAAAAAATAGTAATTCCTTTAATCATTTAATAATAAGTCTAGCACTTTTTAAAACACAATTGTGTATAACCTGTTTATACATGTGCAAGAAAGTAAGTTTTCTTTTTTTATCAACAACTTATGAACAAAGATTATTTCTTTGAATCAGCTTTAATTTGTCTTTTTAACTTATCAATTATTGTATTAATATCCTTTTCACTTGATTTAAGCATTGATTCAACTTTTTGAACATTATACATAACAGTGGTATGGTTTTTTCCTCCAAATTCCATTCCAATTTCAGTAGTTGAAAAGTCTGTTAAATCTTTACAGAGAAACATTGCAATTTGTCTTGGCATAACAACAGATTGATTTCTACTTTTTCCTTTAATTTCAAAAGGAGAAACATTAAAGTATGTTGAAACTGTTTTAATAATTAAATCTATTGAAACACCAGTAGAATCGTTGTTTCTACTTACAATATGTTTTAGTTGTTCTTTTGCTGTCTCTAAGGAAATGTCCTTATGAAGTAATGTACTGTAAGCAATTAACTTAGTAAGACAAGATTCTAGATCTCTCACGTTACTTGAAATATTTGAAGCAATATATTCAATTACTTCATTACTAAAGGAAACACCTTTTTCTTGACATTTTTTCTTTAAAATAGCAACTCTTGTTTCATAATTTGGAGGAAGTAAGTCTATATTTAATCCTCTTGAGAATCTGCTTTTAAGTCTATCTGAAATATCTTTTAATTCCTCTACCGGCCTATCACAGGTAAAAACTATTTGTCTTCCAGTGTCATAAAGATCATTGAAAGTGTTAAAAAGTTCTTCCTGCGTTCCTTCTTTTTTTTGAAGAAAGTGGATATCGTCAATCAAGAGAACTTCCGCTTTTCTGTATTTATTTTTAAACTGCTGTGAATTTTTATCATTAACAGATTGAATAAACTCATTTGTAAAGTTCTCAGCTGTAATATAGACGACTTTTAAATTTGTAGTACTTCTTATGTAATTTCCAATACTTTGGATAAGATGTGTTTTTCCAAGACCAACTCCTCCGTATAAAAGACAAGGGTTATAAGCAGAACCAGGATTGTTTGCAATTGCCAAACAAGCATTGTAAGCAAAGCTACTATTATCGCCAGAAACAAAAGAATCAAAAGTGTAATTAGGATTAAACATTAAATCATCTGCTTTCTTTTTTTTCTGTATATTTTTCTCTAATAATGTCCTATTTTTCTCTATTTCTTTGGTTTTTTCACTATTAGTTGGTTTTTGAGCATCTTTTTTTACTTCAAATTTAACAAAGCAAGGTTTGTCTCCAAGTTCACTTATTGTGTTTTCAATGAGACTTTTATATGTTTCTTCAAACTTTTCTTTTACAAAGGTTGAAGTTGTATAGAGAGTAATTGTCCCACCTTCTTCTTTTCCAAATACAAGACGTGAAAACCATGTAACAAATTCACTCTCTGGAAGAGTGGTTTTTATCTGAGAAATTGTTTTTTCCCATAGTTCTGCATAAAACAAGTCATCTTTTGTTGGCATAGGACAAATGATATACGTTAACACCCGCCTTTTCAAGTTGAAATAAGGGTAATTATTACATTTGGAGTGCTTGAGGCTCACCTTATAATAATATATAATTATACAAGAATATCTTAATATAGGAAGGCTCATTTTTGATGAATGAAGAAACAATGAATCCAGAGAAAGTAATGCCTGCTCAGCATGAAGACGTTGCAGAAATGACACATGCTTCTGAAAATTACACAGGAGAAAATATTCAAGTTTTAAAAGGACTTGAAGCTGTTCGTGTAAGACCGGGTATGTATATTGGTTCAACAGGCCCTGAAGGACTTCATCACCTTGTGTATGAAGTTGTTGATAACTCAATAGATGAGGCTGTTGCAGGTTATTGTGACAATATTAGAGTAACAATAGATAAAGGAAACTTTGTAACGGTTGAAGACAATGGAAGAGGAATTCCAGTTGATATTCACCCTACAGAAGGAATAAGCACTCTCGAAGTTGCTTTATGTCACCTTCATGCAGGAGGAAAATTTAACGGTGGAGCCTATAAAGTTTCTGGTGGTTTGCATGGTGTTGGTGTTAGTGTTGTTAATGCCCTTTCTGATTACCTAGAGGCAGTTGTACATAGAAATCCAGACAAGTATATGCAAGAGTACCATTATGGTGTTCCTGTGGAGTCTGTGAAAAAGATAGGTAATACAGATAGAACTGGTACTGTGATTAAATTTCATCCTGATACCACAATTATGGAATCCGATAACTTTAACTTCTCTATTCTATGTGAAAGATTTCGTGAACTTGCCTTTCTTAACAAAGGTGTCACAATTACTGCAGTTGATAATAGAGAAGAAAATCCTGAAGAAAAGGTTTTCCATTTTGATGGTGGTATAAAAGACTTTGTAAGTTTTATCAACACAAATAAGAAAGTTATTCCTGAAGGGTCCTCTCCTATTTACTTTGCTGGAGAAAGGTCAAATGATAACGGATCAGCAATAATTGAGTTTGCTTTACAGTACAACGATAGGTTTGATGAAAACCTTCACTCTTTTGCTAATAATATCAACACAAGAGAAGGGGGAAAACACCTTATTGGATTCACTACTGGTTTGGTAGCAGCTATTAGAAACCAACTTAGTGTTCATATGAAAGAAATTATCGGCAAAAATAAAAAGGAAGAAGCTTTTTTTGAGTCTGATGATTTCAAAGAGGGATTTAATTCGGACGTGAGAGAGGGTTTAAGTGCTGTTATTTCAGTGAAGATTACAAATCCTCAATTTGAAGGACAAACCAAGATGAAGCTTGGTAATTCCTATGTACAGGGCCTGGTGCAAAGTTTTGTGTATCAAAAGCTTAATGACTACTTTGATGAGAATCCAAGTGAGGTATTGCCAATCCTTGTAAAAACTATCGCATCATCTAAAGCAAGAATTGCAGCCAAGAAGGCACGCGAAAATGCCCGCAAAAAGAGTTCAACGAGTTTGCCCGGGAAATTAGCCGACTGTTCTGAAAAAGACCCGTCACAGTGCGAAATTTTCATTGTAGAGGGAGATTCTGCAGGTGGAAGTGCAAAGAACGGAAGAGATAGAAGAACTCAAGCTATTCTTCCGCTTTGGGGAAAAATGTTGAATGTAGAGAAAACAAGAGAGGATAAAGTTGAAGGAAATGAGAAACTTCAACCTGTCATTGACTCAATTGGTGCAGGGCTTGGTGCTTCCTTTGATCCTTCAAGAGCACGCTATCATAAAGTCATTATTATGGCTGATGCTGATGTTGATGGCTCTCATATTAGAACTCTTCTTTTGACTTTCTTTTTTAGGTATATGAGACCTTTGATTGAGGCAGGTTATGTTTATTTTGCAATGCCACCTCTCTACAAGATTTCAATAAAAGGTAAAGACTATTATGCGTTTGATGATAATGAAAAGGCAGAGATTCTTGCTAGTAACGGAGAAACTGAAAGTGATTCCAAAAATGTAAAGGTTCAACGTTATAAAGGTCTTGGTGAAATGAACCCAGAACAGCTTTGGGAGACCACAATGAATCCTGAAACGAGATTTATTTCTCAGGTTCATTTAAATGACGCTGTTGAAGCAGATCAGGTGTTCTCTATGCTTATGGGAGAGGAAGTTGAGCCAAGAAGAGACTTTATTGAGAAAAACGCAACTTACGCACAAATAGATGCCTAATTTTGGAGTAATGTATGGAAAATAATGAAAATAGAGTGTTTATAAGGGATCTTTCAGAAGAAATGAAGAAAGCTTATCTAGACTATGCAATGTCTGTTATAGTCAGTAGAGCTCTTCCAGATGCCCGCGACGGACTTAAACCTGTACATAGAAGAATCCTGTACGATATGTATGATTTAGGTATCAAATCTACTGGGAGTTTTAAGAAGTGTGCAAGAACCGTTGGTGATGTTCTTGGTAAATTTCACCCACATGGAGATGCTTCAGTTTATGATGCATTGGTAAGACTTGCTCAAGATTTCTCTCTAAGATATCCAGTAATCAAACCACAAGGAAACTTTGGTTCTATAGATGGAGACCCACCAGCAGCTTACAGGTATACAGAAGCAAAGATGAGCAAAATGGGCGAGCTTATGCTTGCTGATATAGACAAAGACACGGTAAACTTTGTCCCAAACTTTGATGAGTCTTTAAAAGAACCTGAGGTCCTTCCAGCTGGTTTTCCTTTCCTTTTGGCAAATGGAACCAGTGGAATTGCTGTTGGTATGGCTACTAATATGCCACCACACAATTTAAGAGAAATATGTGATGCTCTTTGTGCTTTAATTGAAAATCCAGAGATTTCAGTCTTAGAATTAATGAATTACATAAAAGGACCTGACTTCCCTACTGCAGGTATTGTTTGTGGTGTTAAGGGAATTAGAGATGCCTTTGAAACAGGACATGGCAAGATTGTCATGAGAGGTCGTTACCACATAGAAGAACACAAGACTCATGATGCCATAGTTTTTACTGAAATTCCTTATCAGGTTAATAAAGCTGAACTGGTAAAACATATTGATGCTTTAAGAAAAGAAGACACCCTTAAAGATATTTCTGAAATTAGAGATGAATCCGGGCGCGATGGAATAAGAGTTGTCATTGAGTTAAAAAAAGATGCTGTTCCTGAGATTGTAGTACGTCATTTGTTTATGAATACACAGCTTGAGAGTAACTTCAATGTTAATAATTTAGCATTGGTTAATGGTCGTCCAAAGTGTCTCAACCTCAAACAAATGCTTCAATGTTATCTTGATCACAGAAAGGAAGTCATTAGAAGAAGAACTCAATTTGAACTTAATAAGGCACTTGAAAGAGAGCATATTCTTCTTGGTTTAAAAGTTGGTCTTGAGAATATAGATGAAGTAATTGAAATTATAAAAAAAGCAGCAGATAACGCAGAAGCTTCTTTAACGTTACAAGGAAGATTTGCTCTTTCTGATAAGCAAGCAAATGCAATTATTCAAATGAGGCTTGGAAGATTAAGTCATCTTGAAACTCAAGAAATTATAGATGAGTTAAAAGAGCTTGAAGTAAAAATTGCTTTCTATAGAGAATTGCTTTCTGATGAAGTTAAATTCATGGGCGAAGTAGAGAAGGAAATTCATGAACTCTCAGCTGAATATGGTGATGACAGAAGAACAGAAATTGACTTTAAAGAAGTTGGTGGTTTTGTTGATAAAGACTTTATTAAAAAAGAAGACGTTGTTGTTGTCATTACTAATAAAGGTTTTGTTAAGAGAGTTTCTGCAGATGAATATAAGTCTCAAGCTCGTGGAGGAAAAGGAGTTAAAGGTGCCTTGTTAAGAGATGAAGATTTTGTCGAGCATATGTTCTCTGCATTTTCACATGATCACATTTTGTTTATGACAAACCTTGGAAAGGCTTTCTGTCTTGAAGTGTGGGAACTTCCAGAAGGACAAAAAGTTGGAAAAGGTGTAAGTCTTAAAGCTGTTTTACCAAAGATGGAAGCAGGAGAAAGTGTTTCTGCAATTATTGATTTTAAAGATTTTGCTGAAGATGAATACATTCTCATGGCAACAAGTCAGGGTGTTGTAAAGCAGGTTGCTTTAAATTCCTTTATTAATGCACGAAAGAACGGTATCAAGGCAATTATCCTTGACGAAGGAGATTCTCTTATTAAATGTGAGTTTGTACATCCTGGAGATGAAGCTATGATTGTTACTAAAAAAGGTAAAGGTCTTAGATTCAGCGTAGATGATGTAAGAGTTATGGGAAGAACTGCTCATGGTGTAAGAGGAATCAAACTTGCAGAAGATGATGAAGTTATTGGTCTCGTAAAGGTTGAACAGAATAAGAACATTGTTCTTGTTACAGAGCAAGGAAAAGGAAAACAAGTTGATTTTGATTTGTTTAAAGCTCATGGAAGAGGAACAATGGGACAGCTTATTTATAAGCTTTCCACTGGAACATATCTTGTTTCTGCACTTGGAGTTAACGATGAAAATGACCTTGTTTGTATAACCAAAAAAGGACAAACAATAAGAACTCATGTTAACGGAATTTCAAGTCAGGGAAGAGCTGCAACAGGAGTTAATATTGTCAAAATGAAGACAGAAGATGATTACATTGTTGCTATGACTGTTACTGATTACCAAGAAGATGAAATAGAAGATACAACAGAAGTTGTAAATTCTTCCGAGAACGGAATAAAAGAATCTGTTCCTAGTGAAGTTCTAAATGAAGAAAAAAAGGAGTAAAAACAGGGAGTAAAAACCCACATTATTCTGTTACTATTAATAGTAACGCACTATAAAAACTGCATTCTAGGCTATTGGAATGCAGTTTTTTTGTGTTTTAAGAAAAATTCAAAAAAAGACCAAGTAAGTAAAAAAATAAAGAGTGTCTAAAAAATAGTTATCTAAAAAGTTAAGGTGTTTGAAATACGTTAAAAGAAGATTTAGAAAAAAGAAAAGCCAGACTTTTTTTGTCTGGCTTTTTATGTTTCACGTGAAACATTAATTATTCTTCAAATGGAAGGTTTTCAACTTCAAGATTCTCATCTACATTATATTTAAGCATTCTTTCAACACCGTTTTTTAATGTCATTTGAGCCATCATGCAGCCTGCGCAAGCACCTTTAAGTTTTACATAGACTTTGCTTCCTTCAATTTTGACAAATTCAATATCTCCTCCATCGTTTTGGAGTGAAGGGCGAATACTCTCAAGAGCTTCTTTGACTTTTTGTTCAAGATTGTCCATTTTTATGTCTCCTTATGTCTTATTGTGTCTAATTGGTGGTTTTAAGTCAACAAAATGATGACTTTTAATGCTTTTTATCTTATTATAAAAGTATGTTAGCACATAAAATAATCTTTCTTAATCAAAAAGGTGGCGTAGGAAAAACTACGACTGCAGTTAATGTGGGATCCGCATTAGCAAAAGAGGGTTATAAAGTTCTTCTTGTTGATTTGGATTCTCAAGGAAACTTATCCAGTTCTGTTTCCGCAGACACTTCTAAGCCTGGCATTTATGAAATTTTAGCAGATGAAGCAGATTTTTCAGCCATTCAGAGTACCCCAGTTAATAATTTATATTGTTTGAGTGGTGGAATTAATATGGCGGGGCTTGCTGTTGAGCTTGTTGATGAAAAAAATAGAGAATTCTTTCTTAAAGAAGCCTTAACTCCCATAGAAAAACAGTATGATTTTATTTTTGCTGATTGTCCTCCTGCATTAGATCTTGTAACAATGAATGCTCTTTGTTGGGCAGATAGTGTAATTATTCCAATGCAATGTGAATATTTTGCAATGGAGGGTTTGAATTTACTTTTAAGAACAATTTCCTCTGTGAACAAGTATTTAAATCCAAGATTGAAGGTTTTAGGGATTGTTTTTACTATGTATTCTAGCCGGTCAAATCTTAATAATGAAGTAGTGGAAGATATTTCAGTTTATTTTAAGGATCTTGTTTTTGATACAAAAATACCAAGAAATGTTAGATTAAGTGAGGCTCCTTCTCATGGATTGCCTGTAAATGCTTATGACAATAGTTGTTCTGGCTCAAAAGCTTATAATTCTTTAGCAAAGGAGGTGCTTGCTCGTGCCAATTAAAAAACATGGTTTAGGTAGAGGAATCTCCTCTCTTATTGATGAGTATTCTTATGAAACAAAAAAACTTGAGGAGTCTGGTGCAAAAGTACATGAAATTGAGCTGGAAAAGATTAAACCAAATCCAAATCAGCCAAGAAAAAACTTTGATTCTGATGCTTTAATGGAATTGCGAGATTCTATTATTGAGCAGGGATTAATTCAGCCTATTTTGGTAGAGGAAATTGCAGATGACAATTATATAATTATTGCTGGTGAAAGAAGATACCGGGCTTCTAAAATGGCAGGTCTTAAGACAATTCCTGCTATTGTACGTTCTTTTACTGATCTACAGCGTATGGAAGTTTCTTTGATTGAAAACATTCAAAGAGAGGATTTAAATCCTGTTGAAGAAGCTAGGGCTTACTCGTATCTCCTTACACAGTCAGGAATTAGCCAAGATGAACTTGCAAAAAAGGTTGGAAAAGGTCGTTCTACTATAACCAATAGTATTAGACTTTTGAATCTTTCACAGAAAATGCTTGATTCGCTTGAAAATGGAGACTTTTCCTCTGGGCATGCACGAGCTCTTCTTAGTGTTGAAAACCCTGCTGATAGGGATATCCTTTACACGAAGATTATAAAAGAGAATCTTTCTGTAAGACAATCAGAAGAATTGGCTGCCAGTTTAAATAAAGGTGTTAGAGCAATTGTAAGGCCAACAGAAGGAAGATCTACAATTTCTTCATCTAAAACCCCTGAAATTCTTGAGTTAGAAGAAAAATTTCTTTCTGCAACAGGATGTAGAGTTGAAATTAAGGGGAAGTACAAGAATGGTGTAATGAAAAAAGGGAAAATAGTTATTCCTTTTACTTCTGAAGAAGAATTGGAAAGAATTTATCAGATAATTTCTCCTGGTGGAGATTTGTACGAATAAAATAATTGCTTATAATATAAGGAGTTAACATGAATTATAAAGATAAAGATGGTCTTTATGCAGTTATAGACACGGAGAAGGGAAAGATTGTTGTTTCTCTTGAATTTAAAAAAGTTCCAATGACAGTAGCTAACTTTGTTGGTCTTGTTGAAGGAGAACTTAATTTTGACAGTCCAGGTGAAAACTTCTATGAAGGGCTAATGTTTCATAGAGTTATTGATAATTTCATGATTCAGGGAGGGTGCCCAAAAGGAGATGGGACGGGTGGTCCTGGTTATTCTTTTCCAGATGAGTTTGATCCTTCCTTAAGACACGATGGTCCTGGTGTTATGAGTATGGCTAATGCTGGGCCAGGAACTAACGGAAGCCAGTTTTTCATTACTCATGTAAAAACTCCTTGGTTAAATGATAAACATTCTGTTTTTGGTAAGGTTGTAGAGGGCCAAGATGTTGTCAATGCAATAGAGCAGGGCGATAAAATTAATGACATTAAAATTGAACGCATTGGAGAAGAGGCTCAGAAATTTAAGGTTACTAAAGAAATCTTTGCACAACTTGTTCAGGATGCTTCTAAAAAAGCAATGGAAAGAAGAAAAAATGAGATTGAAAAGGTTGAAAAAGAGATAGCTAATCGCTGGCCAAAAGCAAAAAAAACCTCTAGTGGGCTTCAGTATGTTGTACTTAAAGAAGGAGATGGAAAAACTCATCCAAAGTATGGACAAAATGTTACAGTTCATTATACAGGAACCCTTCTTGATGGCAGAATGTTTGATTCATCCGTACATAGAGGAGAGCCGGCAACTTTTGCAGTAGGACAAGTTATTGAAGGATGGAACGAAGCTCTTCAAACTATGAGTAAGGGAGAAAAGAGAACTTTAATTATTCCACCAGAACTTGGATATGGAGTTCATGGTTATCCGGGAATTATTCCTCCAAATTCTTATTTAATTTTTGATGTTGAGTTGTTGGATTTTTAAATAGAAAGGAAGGATAGCTTACTAAGAAAAAACCACAATCTTTGTATTTTTTAACAAACCCGTACCAAAAACACTAGTTTTCTTTTTTTGGGCAATGTTTTTTGGTTGCGGGTTTTTCTTTTTGCTAATATCTTTGAATCACAGGCCATTTGATGCCTGTGAATTTTTACTCTTAAATTAGGAGTCCTAACATGAAAGAAAGTGCTACGCAATTTATTTGTTCTCAATGTGGTTATACTAGTTCAAAGTGGTTAGGGCGTTGTCCTGATTGTAATGCATGGAATTCTTTTACAGAAGAGAAAATAGAAAAACAAAAAAAAGTTAATAAGGAATCCTTACAAATAATCTCTATTCCTTTGTCTGAAGTTCCTTATGAAAGTGAATTCAGAGTCTCTAGTGGAATTGAAGAATTAGACCGTGTTCTTGGTGGTGGTATTGTAAGATCTAGTTCTGTTCTTGTGGGCGGAGAACCTGGAATTGGAAAATCAACCTTAATGCTTCAGGTTGTAGCTGGAAGCTCAGATAAACGAAAAGTTCTCTATGTTTCAGGAGAAGAGAGTGCCAGTCAAGTAAGACAAAGAGCAGAAAGACTTGGTCTTGATTTATCAAAAATAAATATTCTTTGTGAAACAAAACTTGAGAAAATATCACACGTTTTGGAAAAAGAAAAACCTCAGATTGTGGTCATAGACTCTCTTCAGACTTTGTACTCAGAAGAGTTAACGTCTCTTGCAGGATCTGTTACTCAAATTAGAACTTGTTGTATGGAATTGACAAGTCTTTGTAAGCGAAATGGGACGGCTGTTTTCTTTATTGGTCATGTAACCAAAGAAGGTACATTAGCAGGGCCAAAAATCATAGAACATATGGTTGATACAGTTATTTATTTTGAACAAGCTTCTATGGGCGTAAGGCTTGTGAGAGCAGCAAAAAATCGTTTTGGTTCTGTTGATGAAATTGGAATTTTTAATATGACTTCTGCGGGCTTGGAAGGAGTAAAAGACCCATCAAGTTTTTTTATTTCTGAGCGTCAAGAAAGTGAACTACCTCCTGGCATTGCCTATACTGCTATTACAGAAGGATCCAGAACTTTTATTGTAGAAGTTCAGGCTCTCGTAGTTGATGCAAAGAGTGGTTACAGTCGTGTTTATTCAGACAAGATAGATAATTCAAGAGTTACCCGAATTGCTGCAATTCTAGAACGTCATGGAGCTGTTAAATTGGGAGATAAAGATATTTACGTTAATGTCGCTGGCGGGGTTAGAGTAAATGAAGTTTCTGTGGAGTTGGCATTAGCTGTAGCTCTATGGTCTGCCTGCTGTGGAAAGAATCTTCCATCAAAAATGGTTTGTTTTGGAGAGCTTAGTCTTGCAGGAGAGGTGAGACCTGTTAATTATGGAGACCGTAGACTAAAAGCTGCTTATGAAATGGGCTTTGATAAAGCCATTGTTCCTTTTTCTATGAACTTTGATGAAAAGCGCCTTCTTCTCAAACGTTGCAAGAAAATTAAAGATGCCTTTGTGTTTAAAAATTAAAAGAGGAAAGCTTTCTTATTGAAGTTTTTCCGTTATGGAAATTTTTGCTTATCTCAGAGGAGTTTACAAAAATCTTCTTAGCTAAAAATCTTTAGCATAATAGGGAAGAGAATAAAAGTTCCAACTATACTTCCAACGCTAGTGCCAAAGAAAACAGTAAAAGCGTGAAGAACTCGGTTTTTAAACCATCCCTTGAAAGATGAAATATCATCCGCGATTGTTTCAAAATCTTTGACCTTGGGTTTTCTGAGTTTAGCTTCTGCAATTCCTGTTATAATTCCAACTCCAATGGCGGGGTTAAGAACTGCTATTGGAGCAGCTATGGCAGATATAAGCCAGTTCAAAGGATGAGCTAAAGATAGGATTGAGAACAAAACGGTTGTAAGAGAGTTTGTGCAAGCCCAAATAATAAAGTATTTAAGACCTTGGTCAAAGCCTTGCATAAAGCCTACAATCACAACAATAGCAATAATTGCAATTGGGACTGCCCAGCCGGCGACTTTTCCTGCTTTTGAAGGTTTTGGAACTTGGGATATAGAACTAAGGTCTTTTGAAAGTTCTCCCTTTTCAAGTTTTTCAATAGTCTTAATAATGCCATTGGCATGTCCAGCTCCAATTACAGCTACCTTTTTATGTCCAGGAGCTTCCATAATCTTTGTTGCTAAGTATCTATCTCTCTCATCAATGAGAGCTTCTTTTGCCCCTGGAAGTTCTTTTGCTAATTCATTCATCATTTCCTGAAGAGTATCGGACTTCTTTAGTTCTTCTAACTCTTCGGGCTTAAATTCTTCTTTGTCAAAGGCACTGGAAAGAAGAGTGGAGAGAAGTTTTGCCTTGTTCCAAAAATTGCTTTTTCGCCATGCTCTTTTAAGTGTTACTTGAATCTCGCGGTCACAAAGAGAGAAGGGGATACCTTTTTCTTCTGCAATTTTTCCAGCACATAAAATTTCTTCTCCTGGAGCTGAGCCTGTTTGAGCTCCCATTTTCTTTTGGAAAGAGGCTAATGCTGTATTTGCAAGAACTAAAAAAGCTTTGCCTTCCTTAAAGATTTTAACCAAATCCATATTAGAATAGCTATTTTCTTTGGTTTTGCTGTCATATCTTCCCTTGTCTAATTCAAGACAAATGTGATCTGGGTTTTCTTCTTCAATTACTTGTCTCACTTCATCAACACTATTTTGAGAGACATGGGCTGTTCCAACGAGAATAATTTCATCTCCGTTGTCTAGAAATATTTTATTTATGGTATCACTAACTTTTTCTACATTCATAAATTTTCACTTATCGAGCTTCAATTTCCTTAATAGTAAACTCGTTTCCTTGTATTAGGTATGTTTTTTCACTGCTACAAGCAGGGCAGATTTTTCCGTATTGAACTGTGCTATATTTCTCACCGCAATTTTCACAATAAGTGATAGCAGGAATTTTCTCTACTATGAGTTTTGCTTCTTTCATATGGGTGGATCTATTTAGCACGGCCCATTTCCAAACATCGTGAAGATAAGATTCTATAACCGTTGAGACTTCACCTAACTGGAGAGTGACAGATTTAACTTCTGTGAGGGAATTTTCTTCACAGAGGTCTTCTACTATATTGATTACATGAAAGACTACGCCAAGTTCGTGCATTTTATTTATTATATTTTTTGACCTGTTCTCTTATCCACTCTATCCAAGGTGAAAAACCTTCTCCTGTTTTTGCAGAAATAAAGAAAATTTTAGCTTTTGGATTTAGTTTTAGAATTCTTTCTTTGACATTATCTGTTGAGAAATCATCAAACACAGATAGTGTATCGCATTTATTTATTAACACAACATCACTTATCTGGAACATTAATGGATATTTTAAAGGCTTATCATCGCCTTCTGGAACGGAAAGTATCATTGCATTTTTTGTACTTCCTGTGTCAAATTCAGCAGGGCAAACAAGGTTGCCAACGTTTTCTAAAACAACAAAATCTAAGTCTTGAGTTCCAAATTCTCTAAGTCCTTGTCTTGTCATATCCGCATCAAGGTGACACATCCCACCAGTATGAATCTGAATTACTCTAACTCCTGTCTGCTCAATGGTTTGAGCATCAACATCCGAATCAATATCGGCTTCCATTACACCTATTTTAATTTCATCTTTTAGCATTTGGATGGTTCTTTTTAAGGTTGTGGTTTTGCCTGCTCCGGGGGAAGACATAAGGTTTAAAAGAAAGGTTCCTTCTTTCTTTAATTCTTCTCTCAATAGATTTGCATCTTTATTATTGTCTTCAAAGACACTTCTTTTTACTTCTATTACTTTAAAATCGTGCATGGGTTTATTTTATATCATAAAGAAACTTTTATCTATTTGTTTTGTTATGCTTATTAAGAAGTCATGCTTGTATGAAAAAAACGAAAGTTGTAACATGACTGGGTAAATTAATTTTTCAGAGGTAAAATTATGTCAAACAGAAACGGAAAATCTTCAGGTGAAGGAATTATAAAATTAGCTAATATCATTCAGATAGTTTTATCAATTCTTTGTATTCTTGGTGGTATTGTCATGATTGTTGCTGGCGCTAATTGTAAGGATTGTTACTACCCTTCTGATGTTCCTGTAACAGGTGCTACCCTAATTGTTTGTGGAATTCTTTTTATTGTTGTTGGGCTCATTGTTATAGCAATTGAAGCCATGTTTTTAAGATGCTATGGCGAAATTGCAGTAGATCTTCACTGTATTAGGAATTCAAATGCTACAATTGCTGAGTTTATTGATAGAGCCGATATTGCAAGACGCAACAAAGAACAGCAGTAATTTAAAGAGGTTTTTGCAAAATTTACAAAAACCTCTAAAAGCTTTATATTTGTAGTGACGAGCACTGGGAATTTTCCTAGTGCTTTTTTACTATTGTGGTGGTCATTTATGGAAGAGAGAGAAGTTCAGGGAATTTCTTATTATCTCATTAGAAAGAGGGGAATGCGGAATTTACGACTTAAGATAAGTAACGAAGGGAAGGTTGTGGTTTCTGTTCCTTATTGGGTTAAACTTTCTAAAATTGAAGAATTCGTTGTAAGCTGTAAGAGTACAATTGAAAGAGCTGAGAAAAGAGTTCCCCCTTCTTATGAAACTGGAGATACCATAATGCTTCTTGGAACACCAAGAGTTCTTGAGGTTTTTGAAACTCTACAAAAACAGAGAAAAATGGCCCAATATAAAGTAGAAGACGAAAAATTAACAGTATATGTTGAAAATAAGGATATCGGTCTTGTAAAACAAGCCATCAAGCAAATGTATATAGACACGGTTGCAGAGGTGCTTGCTAGTAGAATTGCTTATTGGTTGAATATTGTGGAGGTGGGGGATCTTTCAAGTTTTGGTGTAAATAAAGCCAAGACAAAATGGGGTGTCTGCTATCCAAAAGAAAGGCGTTTGTACCTCAGCTATATGTGCGCAATTTTGCCATACGAACTCATAGATATGGTAGTATTGCATGAAGTTTGCCATCTAAAAGTGGCAGGACACGGACCAGACTTTTGGGCGTTGATGAGAAGATATTTGCCAGATTTAGATAAAAGAAAGGCCCAACTTAAAGAAATCTCTAAGAAGGGCTTACCATATAACTTGGTGTAGGGCTTTTCATACTCTTGCAAATTACTTAATTATAGACAATAGGTGTTTAACAAAATTGTAAGTTCTCTTTGCTGAACTTATTGAAACTTTCTCGTTTGTAGAGTGGATGTCTACTAAGTTTGGCCCAATTGAAACACTATCCATTCCAGGAACCTTACTGCTTATAACTCCACACTCAAGTCCTGCATGGATTGCGGTCACAAGAGGTTTTTTTCCTGTGTTTTCTTCATAGGCTTTTGCGCAGAAAGCAGCCAACATTGAATTTGGATCTGGAGTCCAAGAAGGGTAGCCATCTCCAATCTTATAGTTAAATCCAAAGGCCGATACTATTGTGGCAATTTTCTTGACAAGATATTCCTTTGCGCTATCAATGTTGCTTCTTACGCTAAGTTCCATGTGGAAATTTCCTTCTTCGTTTGTGTGAACAATAGCAAGATTGTTTGAAGTTTCAACAATACCAGGAAGGGCTTTGCTCATTGAAAATACTCCATGTGGAAGTGCAAATAAAAGACTGATGACTCTATTTGTGGATTCCTCTGAAAGGGATTTAAGAAATACAAAAGAGTCTAAATCTTCATATGAAACAAAAAGGTTTGGTTCTTCAAGTTTATTTTCAAATTTTAAGGATTCTGAGGTTGTTTCAATTGCTTGTTTTGCAGCAAAAAAAGTGTTTTCCTTAACAAGGATTGTACATTCACAGGTTGAAGGAATTACGTTTCTTCTAATTCCTCCGTTGAATGATGCTATAGTAAACTGACATCCTACCTCTTTTATTTTATAAAGAATTCTTGCCATTGCACTAATTGCATTGAGTCTTTGAAGATGAATATCTCCTCCGCTATGTCCTCCTTTTAGCCCTCCAACTGTTATTTTGAGGGGTTTCCAGTTTTTATTTGCAGAGGAGGATTCTAAAACGGTATCCGAGACTAAATCTACTCCTCCGGCACAACCAATATAAATAATTCCTTCTTCTTCACTGTCGAGGTTAATAAGTTTTTTACTTTTAATAAGAGAACCATCAAGTCCAAAAGCCCCGTCCATTCCTGTTTCTTCTGAGAAGGTGAAAATAGCTTCAAGGGGACCATGCTGGCTTTCCTTATCTGTGAAGATTGCCATTGTAATAGCAACCCCAATACCATCGTCTGCACCAAGACTGGTTTCTTTTGCTTTTAGCCAATCCCCATTAATTTCTGTTTCAATTGGATCTTTTGTGAAATCGTGTTTACTTCCAGGAACCTTAACACAAACCATATCCATATGACCTTGAAGGGCAACTGAAGGACGGTCTTCATATCCTTTTGTTGCAGGAACTCTTGCAATGATGTTTCCAGCAGTGTCTCTTTGTGCTTCAATTTTATTTTCCTTTGCCCAAGAGAGAATAAACTGTCTCATTCCTTCTTCGTTTCCCGATTCTCTTGGAATCTTACAAATCTGATTGAAATATTCAAACAAATCCATTATTTCCTCCTCTTTCCCTTAATGAAAACAGCAATAGCATTAAAATTTTCATCAAAAACCGAGATATTTGCCAAATGGCCCTTTTTAATTATTCCAATTTCTTTAAAACCATAAATAGTGGCTGGATTTTTCGTGGCCATATCTATGGTCTGCTCTTTGTTTACTCCCCAAGAAGAAAGATTTGCAACAGCCTTATTTAATGTTAAAGCAGAACCACACAAAAGAGCTGGGTTGTCAGCATTAACAAAAGCACCTCTTTCTCCTAGAACAACATTCAATCCATTTGCGGTAAATTTTCCTTCTCCTAAAGCTGCCGGTTTTAAACTGTCTGTGATTAAAACTACCTTCCCAGAAGGTTTTGATTGTGCAACATATTTAACTAAGTCCTTGTTTACATGAACTCCATCTGCAATTAGTTCACAAGAGAATCTATCATCTATTAAAGCTGCTCCTGAAACAGCAGGATCTCTGTGTCCAATACTTGGCATTGCATTAAACATATGTGTTGCATGTTTTATTCCAAGCTCCACCCCTGCCTCTGCCTGATTATAAGAAGCATTTGTATGTCCAGCAAGTAAAACAATGTTCTCTTTTCGTGCGATACTTGCAATTTTTTCAACATTGCTTAGCTCTGGGGCTATTGTCATGCAAACTAAGTGTCCTTTGCAAAGTTTTATAAAACGGTTAAAGGTGTCTTCATCTGGCTCAGAAATTGATGTTGGATCTTGTGCTCCTGCTTTTAAAGGAGACAAAAAGGGACCTTCAAAATTTACACCAAGAATTGTAGCCCCTTTTTCTTTTCCCATAGCTTCTAGAATAGCCAAGGCTTCTGCTTCCATTTTTTGAGGCTTTCCGGCATAGAGAGTAGGAAGAAAGCCAGTTACCCCAAAGTTTGCAAGACATTCTGACATTTTTAAAATTGATTCTGTTTTTGCGTCCTCTGTCCCAAAGCCACCAATTCCATGAATATGGGTATCAATTAAACCAGCTGTGACAGTTTGTCCTTTTGCATCGTAGACGTCATTTGCTTCATGTAAAAGAAGGTCGTAGTCCTCTATATCAAAAACATCAGCTATGCGACCATCTTGTGAAACAAGAATTCCACAATTATGTCTTGATGAGCTATCCGTAATTAGGTTTGCATTTTTAATCAAAAGGGAATTTTTCATGGCTACAGTATAGCAAGTAGATGTTATTCAAGCAATTGCACCGTACTTTAGAAAAGGTTTACAATTGATTCATGGCAAGCGAAGATTTTACCCCTAAATTTTTACCTACAACACGAGCAGAAATGTCTCAAAGAGGTTGGAAAGAGTTAGATTTTTTATTCATATCTGCAGATGCTTATGTGGATCATCCCTCTTTTGCCAGTGCTCTACTTTCTCGACTGCTTGAGGCTCATGGTTATAGAGTTGGGATTATTTCACAACCAGATTGGAAAGATCCAAACAGCCTGAAGATTATGGGAAGGCCTAAGCTTTGTTGTATGATAAGCGGTGGAAATTTAGACTCAATGGTTGCTCATTACACGAGTACAAAAAAGAGGCGGCATGATGACATGTATTCTCCTGGAGGGAAAGCTGGTTTTAGGCCGGACCGGCCAACAATTATCTACTCTAATCTTGCAAGGCAAGCTTTCAAAGATTTGCCAATTGTAATTGGAGGGCTTGAAGCTTCATTGAGACGGCTTGCACATTATGATTACTGGCAGGATTTAGTTCGTAAACCAATTATCCTTGATGCAAAAGCAAACCTTTTAATCTATGGTATGGGGGAGCTTCAGGTTTTGGAAATAGCAAAAAGACTTGCAAAAGGTGAAGATATTAGCAATATGCACGATATTCAAGGAACTTGCTATTCTGTGTCAGAAAAAGAATGGAAGCTTCAAGAGCAAAACAAGTGTCCTTTTAAAGCTGTGTTTATGCCTTCTTATGAAGAAGTTTCGGCAAGAGATAAAGAGTCTAACAAGCCAACTAAGGAAGGGCAAGAAGCGTATGCAAAAGCCTTTCAAATGAAAATACAACAAGAGAATCCTTTTAGCAAACAATGTCTTGTGCAGGCATGTAATGGTAGATTTGTTATACAAAACCCTCCTGCTAGGCCATTGTCAGTTGAAGAATTTGATAGTCTATATGAATTTCCATATACGAGAAAATGGCATCCTTCCTATGATGCATTAGGAGGAATTCCGGCAATTAAAGAAGTACAGTTTTCTATTACTTCAAACAGAGGCTGCTATGGGGCTTGTTCCTTTTGCGCAATAAGTGCCCATCAGGGAAGAATTATTCAGGTAAGAAGCAAAGAGTCCTTAATTAGAGAAGCAAAGAAGCTTGTTAAACACCCTGAATTCAAAGGTTATATTAATGATCTTGGTGGCCCAACTGCAAATTTCCAATGCATGGCTTGTGATAAACAAATGAAAACAGGACCTTGCCCCAATAGGCAGTGTATGTTCCCAACGCCATGTTCAAATGTAAAAGATTCGCATATTGAATATCTAGAAAAGCTTGAAGCTGTTGCCAGTGTTCCCGGTGTAAAAAAGGTGTTTATCCGTAGTGGCATTAGATTTGACTACCTTATGTTATGTGCAACTCCAAAAGTCCGTGAAGAATTTATGACAAAATTGGTCAAAAACCATGTCAGTGGACAATTGAAAGTGGCCCCAGAACACATATCAAAGGAAGTTTTAGCTTGTATGGGAAAAAGTCCCGTTGAAGTTTACAATGCCTTCAAAGAGGAATTCTTTGAAGAAAACAAACGACAAGGGAAGAAACAATACATCATTCCTTATTTCATTGCAGCTCACCCAGGCTCTTCCTTGGATAGTGCAATAGAACTTGCTTTGTATATGAAAAAACAAGGTTTTGTCCCAGATCAGGTTCAAGAATTTTATCCAACTCCAGCAACTGTCTCTACTTGCATGTACTATACTGGTCTTGACCCAAGGCCAGGAGAAAATTTTAAACCTGTTTATGTTCCTAAAGGCAGAGATGCAAATCTTCAAAGAGCCCTGCTTCAGTTCAATAAATCAGAAAATAGAGCCCTTGTCCTTGAGGCTTTGAAGAAAGCCGGAAAACCAGAGCTTGCTAAAGTCTTACTTTCAAGAAAATAAGGTTTATTATCAAAGAGATTTTTGCAAAATATTTGACGGCAGAAAAAAAACGTGATAGCATATAAGATAACCCAATTTTCGATGAATGATATTGGGGCTTTTTTATGATAAGAGGTTTTAAAACTTCAGTTTTCAAAACTTCATAGGAGAATTAAATTGAATCGCGAGGCTATTCCATCAATACACTTTTACGACCAAGATTTTGTTGATCTCTATGATAGATCTTGGGTCTGGATTGATGAATTCTGGAAAAAAGGAACGGAAGAAAACGGATTTGTAGGAAATTATGTCTCGTATAATGATCAAAAGAGTTTTGATCAGTTTAGTTGTTGCTTGTCTTCTTTGTTTCTAAACTACAGCAATCAAACATATTCTCCTTTTGACATGATAGATTTCTTTTATTCCAAACAAGAACCAAATGGGGCTATTAGAGCACAGTACAGCATTGAAGACGGTTCTCCTTTTCTTTCAGATGACAACCCAGAAGGGGTTGTAATTCCTCTTTTTGCTTATGTAGAGTTTTTGTTTTATCATAAGATTGGGAACAAGAAGAGACTTAAGGACGTTGTGCCGGTTTTAGAGAAATATTTTAATTGGCTTAAAGAAATGTTCCAAAAAGAAAACGGACTTTTTTCCGTTCCTATAGGAGCTTGTCTTACAGGGAATGTTCCTCGCGAAAATACCGTTTACCCTGTAGATTTCAACACTCTTATGGCTCTCAATGCTCTTTATATGTCAAATATTGGAGATATTTTGAACGATAAAGAATTGAGTTTTAGGTATAAGAGACTTTATTTTGCTCTCAAAACAAGAATAAACAACCTTATGTGGGATAGTGAAACAGGGTTCTATCATGATTTGGATGCGCAAGAACAGCGTTTACCTCTTAAGATGATTGGGGCATATTGGACTCTTCTTGCAGAAATTCCAAACGATGAAAAAGCAGCTAGAATGGTTGACTATCTCAGAAATCCAGATTTTTTTGGTACAGATAATCCATTCCCAAGCGTGAGTGCAGATTCTCCTTGTTATAGTGAAAATGTTCAAGGTTTTTGTGGTGCTGTTATTCCCTCTAATATCTATTGTGTGGTAAAAGGCCTTGAAAAATATGGAGAGAATGTATTTGCAAGAGAGTGTGCTATCAGGCATGTTTATTTTATGTTAGATACCTTACATCCTGGCGAGGACGTTCAGGGAGATGTTTGGGAGGCATATCTTCCAAATAAAGAAGGAACCCCAGCTCCTAGTCAGGCTCCTAATGGAGATGTTTTTCCTCGCAAGAAATTTTTGCCACAAGTGTGTCTTGTCACAGTAACAATGATGATTGAGGATATCATTGGTCTTGATATTTCACTTCCAAGAAAAACAGTTTATTGGATGGTTCCAAATTTGGAAGTCATGGGTATTGAGAATCTATCCCTTAAGAGAAATCTCATCACAATTCTGAGCAATAAAAATGCTAGAGGATGGGAGATTAGACTTGAAAGTGAAAAACTTTACTATTTTACAATTGAGATTCTTGATGAGAAAAAGAAAAAAACACTTCCTATTCCAAGTGGAAAATGTTCTATGCTTATAGACAAACTATAGGTGAAAACAATGAGCTGGATTGGTAAAATTATAGGTGGGACTATAGGCTTTTTTCTTGGCGGCCCTTTGGGTATGATAGCAGGTGCCGTTTTTGGGCATATGTTTGATAAAAGCTCAGAAATTTCAGAGGACGAAAGTAGCCAAAATTACACAAACAATGGCCCAAGAGGCCAGTCTAATGGATATTCTCGACACTATTTCTTTAATACAGGCTATGGAAAGTCGCAAATGGTATTCTTTGTTGGTTGTTTTTCTATGCTTGCAAAATTGGCTTCTGCAGATGGAACAATCAGCGAAAATGCAAAGAGAAAGATTCAAGAATTCATGATTAACGACCTTCATTTGATGGGGCCAAGTTATAACAATGCTGTCAGCATTTTCAATCAGGCGCTCAATCAAAACAGCACATTTGAAGGACTTGTAACACAATTTTATCAGAACTTTAAAAACTCCCCAGCAATTCTGCAATTGATGATTGATATTTTTTTCCGAGTAGCTTATGCAGACTCTGTTATCTCTAAAAGAGAAGAGGAGATGATAGAGTATGCTGCGAGTGTTTTCCAAATTCCACAGAGTGTTTTGGACAGCATTCGTAGAAAATATGGAATTACGAACGCTCCTTCAAAGGCTTATGCCGTACTTGGTTTAACAGAAAATGCCAGTGATGCAGAAATTAAGAAAGCCTACAGAAAGCTTATTCTTGAATTTCACCCAGACACTGTTGCCGCAAAAGGCATGGCCGATGAATTTAAGGAATATGCCACAAAGCGTTTTAGAGAAATTCAAGAGGCTTATGAGCAAATTGCAAAAGAACGAGGTATTAAATAAAGTTTAACACTCCGGCTTGGAAGTTTTTGCTAAAAAATTCTAAAGGAAACAACGAGCTTTAAAGTTTCACCCTACTGCGGAAGGAGCGAGTAAGGGTTGTTCTGTCTGCATACTCTAAATCTCCGCCAATAGGAAGGCCAGATGCAAGCCTTGTTAGGCTCAAATTGGGGTAGTCTCTCAATAAATGTCTTATATAAAGAGCTGTTGTGTCTCCTTCTTCTGTTGGGTTTGTAGCAATAATAATCTCAGAAAAAGAGCCTTCTTTTATGCGTTTTAGGAGCTGATTAAAGGATAAATCCTCTGGTCCAACGCCGTTAAGAGGATTGATAGCTCCACCTAGTACGTGAAAAAGCCCGCTATAAACTCCAGAAGACTGTATTGTAATGACATCTTGAGGTTGTTCAACAATGCACAAAAGGCTTTTATCTCTGCTTGGGTCTGAACACACTGGACAAGGATCTGTCTCCGTGAAGGAACCACAAATGGAGCAGGGATGTATTTTATCCTGAATGCTCGCAATCTCCTGTGCCAGTAGAGTATTATAATCCCTTTGGGTTTTAATTAGAGAAAAGGCTATTCTTGATGCGCTTTTGGGGCCAATTCCGGGAAGACGCGACAATAATTTTGTTAAACTTTCAATTGCGGTCATGTGTTGTACTGGGAAAACATTTCTCCAGCTTCCTGTGCGAGCCTATCTCTGACATTTTTTAATGCCGTATTTACAGCCGAGGCAATCAGCACCTGCAACATTTGAGCATTTTCTGCTGTCACTAAAGAGGGATCAATCTTTACGCTTTCAACTTCCATGTTTCCATTTGCCACAACTTCAATCATGTTCCCATACGAATAGCCCGTGCATTTTATCTGAGCAGCTTTGGCCTTCATTTCTTCTGCCTGACTCTTAATCTTGTCCATATTTTTCAATAATTCAAAAGGGTTCATCATTTTTCCTCTTTCCCATCGAATGCAATAATCAAATCTTCCACCACGCGTCTTCTCTCCTGTGCAAGCTTGTCCTCCGGATTTGGAATAAGCACTTGAACCTGAGGCTTAACCTCAACTTGTGGCTTCACTTCCACCGGAGGGGCCTCAATTGGCTTTTCTTCTTGGCCCGATATTTCTTGCATTTCTTTTGTTTCTACGGGCTGAATAGAAACAGGTTTATTTGGTGTTTCTTCAGGCTCTATGCTTTTCTGCGAAGCCAGAACAGGGTTTAACGGGGTGATGGTTCCACTTAACAAGTCATTTTTTAAGCGAGCCAACTGTTCTAAGACCATTGCATTAGAAGCTACATATTTTAGGCGAGAAAGTTTAGAAATTGTCAACTCAAGTTCGTAACGTGGGCTTAAAGAATAGCGAATGTTGCGGTATAAATCCAAGAAAAGATCTAATGCAGCTTCAAGCTGTTCTTCATTAAATGCTTCGCTTATTTCTCTCGGGAAAGATTCTGGGCGTTCTCCAAGGACATTCTCGCTTTTAATACCTTCTTTCATAAGAAGAAGCGTACGGAAATAGTCTGTAAAATCTTTAATTATTTGCTCAGTACTAACGCCTTTTGCAAAAAGATCATTAATTTTGCCCATTGCCTCTTCGCTGTGGTTTGAGAGAATATCTAACATTATTTGATTTATCCTATCAACGCCAACTAAACCAAGTTTTTCTCTAATTTTTGCAAGAGTAATTTCTCCATTTGAGAAGGCTACAACTTGGTCGAACAAAGTGTAGGCATCACGCATTGAGCCTGTAGCTTCTTTTGCAACCCAGAATAAAGCGTCTTGGTCTGCTTTGACGTTCATCTCATCCGCAGCAGCTTTAAGTTCTTTTTCAATTACTTCTATTGGAATTAATTGAAAATTGAACTGTTGACATCGGCTTCTAATGGTTGCAGGAACCTTTTGTGTTTCCGTGGTGGCAAAAATGAAGATGACATACTCGGGTGGCTCTTCAATGGTTTTAAGCAGTGCATTGAAGGCGCTAAGTGAGAGCATGTGGACTTCGTCAATTATGTAAATCTTGTAGCGTGAAGAAGTTGGAGGGAAGAGGACCTCTTCTTTAATGGCACGAACATCGTTGACACCTGTATTGCTAGCTCCGTCTATTTCAATGACATCTAAGCTACTGCCTTTTGCAATACCTCTGCAGTTGTCGCATACTCCACAGGGTGTGGTTGTGGGGCCGTTGACGCAATTAAGAGCTTTTGCAAGTAATCGTGCGCTGGTGGTTTTTCCTACGCCTCTAGGCCCACTGAAAAGATAAGCATGGGCTATTCTGTCTTGCTCTATTGCGTTCTTGAGAGTTGATACCACAAATTCTTGACCCGCAAGGGTTTCAAATTGCTGGGGTCTTCTTCTTGTTGCCGTTACTTCATATGCCATGCTTTTATGATAGCAAATAATTAGGCTCAATGCTACAGCGGTTTTTCTTGAATTGCATCTTGGATAGTGTCATAATAGAAGTCTGCAATGATCTTCTTTGGCCAGAACTCAAGGGACACATTGCTATGGGTAACGCAGCAAAGTCCTCTTCTGCTTGGGCAGAGCTCACAAACATGCTCCTTGTCATGGGTGACGAACCATATGATGAAAAAGCTTGGGAATGGGTAGAAAAATTCTGTGCTCAGCTCAACGGAACAATTCTTGGTTCTTCTTCAGCAATCTACAAGGGAACAGCAAGTGGCGAATATGCTGTTGGTGTTTCTTATGAAGACCCATGTGTTCAACTTCTTGATGATGGCGCAACAAACTTAAGACTTATTTACCCAGAAGAAGGATCTGTATGGCTTCCAGCAGGTGCTGCAATTATTAAGGGTGCAAAGAATATGGATAACGCAAAGTTGTTCATGGATTGGCTCATTTCTGATGAAGGACAGGCCGAGATTGGAAAGACAACAGCTAGACCTGTAAATCCAAACATCACAAACACTTCAGCTAATATGCCAGCTTTCTCAACAATCAATGTTGTATATGAAGATCTTGCTTACTGTGGCGAGAATAAGGTTGCTTGGCAGACAAGATTTGACGAGATTGTTCAGAAAACAGCAAAATAATTGCTAGGGAAGAGGTCAGAAAGGTGAGTGTAAATATCAAAATTAGAGATGCCGTAAAGAAATACGGAGATAATACAATCATTGCTGACTTATCACTAGACATCAAGGAGGGTGAGTTTTTCACCCTCCTTGGTCCATCAGGATGTGGTAAGACAACGCTTTTGCGCATGATTGCGGGATTCAACTCAATTGAAGGTGGAGATTTCTTCTTCAATGATAAAAGGATCAATGACATGGATCCTGTTGTAAGAAATATTGGTATGGTTTTCCAAAACTATGCAATTTTCCCAAACATGACAGTTGAGAAAAATGTAGCGTTTGGACTTAAAAATAGAAAACTTCCTAAGGAAGAGATTGTTGCTAAGACAAACCAATTCCTTAAACTTATGAAAATTGAGGAATATCGTGATCGTATGCCAGAGCGTCTTTCTGGAGGGCAACAGCAAAGAGTTGCTCTTGCTAGAGCTCTTGCCATTACCCCAGACGTTCTTTTGATGGATGAACCTCTTTCAAACCTTGACGCAAAACTCAGGGTTGAAATGAGAACGGTTATTAAGGAAATTCAAAATTCAATTGGAATTACTACGGTTTATGTTACCCATGACCAAGAAGAAGCCATGGCTGTTTCTGACCGTATTGCTGTTATGAATTTTGGTGAAATTCAGCAGGTTGGAACTCCAAAGATTCTCTATCAAAGACCGGCCAATTTGTTTGTTGCAAACTTCATTGGAAGATCCAATGTTGTGGATTGCCAGCTTGAAGTTGTTGATGGAAAGGCTATGTTGGTTCTTCCTGGTAACTACAAGGTTGAAATGACAAATATTTTGCCTGAAGAAATGTATTCTAGACCAGTTAAGGCTTCAATTAGACCAGAAGAATTAATAGTAGAGAAAAATGCTACAGAAGGAATTAAGGCCCACATTGACGATGCTGTTTTCCTTGGTCTTAATACTCACTACTTTGTTCATTTTGATGATGGCGAGAAGGCGGAAATTATTCAAGAATCTTTAATTGATAGCATTATTGAAAAAGGAACAGAAATTTATCTTGGCGTTAAAACAGAGAAAGTTAACATCTTTGATGTGGAAGGAAAGAAAAACCTTGTTAAGGGAGTTGTTAACGATATTGATGTTTTCAAGAAGGGAGAGAAGTAATGGAGCTACGTAGTACAAAGAAAAGGGATATTTGGAAATTTGTCTCTTTTGCTGTAATAGCTTTGTATGCAGTTTTCCTTTTATATCCTCTATTTATTCTTTTAAAACAGGCCGTGTATTCTAATGGGCATTTTACTTTAGATGCTTTTGCGAAGTTTTTTAGTAAGTCGTACAATGTTAAGACAATCTTTAATAGTTTAAAGGTCACTGTTACTACAACAGTAATTGCATTGGCTATTGGAATTCCTCTTGCATACTTTTATCAAATGTATGAGATAAAAGGAAAGACGGTTCTTCAAGTTCTTATCATTCTTTGTAGTATGTCTGCTCCATTTATTGGAGCATATTCTTGGATTGTTCTTCTTGGCCGTAGTGGAATTATTACCAATGTTCTAAAAAACACATTTGGAATTAAAGTTGGTAGCATCTATGGGTTTAAGGGCATTGTTTTGGTTCTTTCCTTGCAACTATTTCCTTTGGTATTTATGTATGTTTGTGGTGCACTGAAGAATATTGATAACTCTCTTTTGGAAGCTGCAGAGAACATGGGAAGTAAAGGCGTTAAGCGCTTTTTCACCATTGTAATTCCTCTTTGTATGCCTACAATCATTGCAGCAACGCTTTTGGTTTTTATGAGAGCTTTTGCAGACTTTGGAACACCTCTTCTTATTGGAGAAGGATATCAAACATTCCCTGTTCTTATTTACGATGCCTACTTTGCAGAAACAGGAACAGACCATAATTTTGGTGCAGCTGTTTCCGTAATTGCTATTGTAATCACAGCAGCAATTTTCTTGGTTCAAAGATACATTAATAACCGGCACAAGTTTACAATGAATGCTCTCCACTCAATTGAGAGAAAAGAACTTCACGGGATTAAGAGTGTTCTTGTTCATATTTATTGCTGGTTTGTTGTTCTTTTGTCTTTCATGCCCCAAGTGTATGTCATCTATTCTTCATTTCAGAAGACAAGTGGCAAGCTGTTTGTTGAAGGTTATTCTTTAGATAGCTATAGATATGCATTTTCACACCTGAAAAAGGCAATTCCTAATACCTTTATTATTGGTATTGTTGCTTTGGCTGCGGTTATTGTGCTTGCAATTCTTATTGCATATCTTGTTGTTCGTAGAAACAATGCAGCCAACAAGGTTATTGATACTATTTCAATGATTCCTTACATCATTCCTGGCTCTGTTGTTGGCATTGCCTTAGTTCTGGCCTTTAACAAAAAACCAATAATGTTAACAGGAACAGCAACAATCATGATTATTGCTCTAATAATTAGGCGTATTCCATATACAATTAGATCTTCCGTTGCTGTTCTTCAGCAAATTCCAATGTCTATTGAAGAGGCAGCCATTAGTCTTGGAGCTAGCAAAATGAAAACGTTCTTTGCTATTACAGTTCCAATGATGGGCAATGGAATTATGTCGGGTGCAATTTTGTCTTGGGTTACAATCATTACAGAGTTGTCTACTGCAATTATCTTGTATAACCTCAATACTATTACTCTTACGCTTGCAGTTTACACTTATGTAAGTAGAGGAAATTATGGTATTGCAGCAGCGTATGCAACAATTTTAACTGTTACTACAATCATTTCTTTGTTGATTTATATGAAAGCAACAGGAAATAAGGAAGTTTCCTTATAAAAAGGTTTTTCAAAACCTCTAATACTTCTCTAGACTGTTAAGATCAAGAAGAAAGTCATAAATATTTATTGTGAGAATACCTCTCTCATCATAGAGAGGTTTCACAATATCCTTGGTGCAAGCAAACAGAGAAGATTTTTGCATCAATATTTACTGGCCTTGTGACTTGAAGAACGTGTTTATTTCTGTTATATTTCCTTTGCTATCCGGAGAGATGTCCGAGTGGTCGAAGGTGCACGATTGGAAGTCGTGTAAGGTCAAAAGCCTTCGGGGGTTCGAATCCCCCTCTCTCCGCTTTTTATTTTGCTGGAAACAGATTCTGTGCTGCCAACTGCCACCCAACCCCGCCAGGACCGGGAGGTAGCAACGGTAAGTGGTTAGTGGAGAGACGCAGGTGATTTGTTTCCAGCTTTTTTTTACGGAGTGAGTGGGATTCGAACCCACGGTGAGGACAAGCCCCACACCAGATTTCGAGTCTGGCTCCTTCGACCTCTCGGACATCGCTCCTAATTGTTTTTAATTATAAGCCAAGTTGTTTAAGAATTGTAATCATGTAAGCTCTTTTTTCTCTGCGTGCATAATCCATGACATTGTGTCCTTGCCAATCGCAAATATTGATGTCTGCGCCACAGGAAAGAAGTTGGGAGAAAATTCTTGTATTATCATTTGCCTGTACTGCCATGATAAGAGGAGTTTCTCCAAGGTAATTTCTTGCGTTGATATCGGCACCTGCTTCAACTAACGCCTCAACAACTTTAGGGTTTGAACATTTGTTAGCTGCAAGGTGTAAAGCATTAGATTTATACTTTGGTTCTACTGCATGGAGGTCTGCCCCTGCATGAAGAAGTGCTTTAAGAACTACAACATGTGTGTTGTATTGGGCAGCAAGCATGAGAGGAGTCATTCCCCAATCATTTGCACAATTAACATCAGCGCCCTGTTTGAGAAGGTCGTTGATTTCTTTTGCCTTTGTTGCTTCAACAGCGGCTGCTAGCAGTTTTTTATTAAGAACTTTTTTTTTGTTTGTCATCATTCTATCCTTGTTATTCTTTCTAATAATGAAAAATAACAAGACCGATTATTTCAGAAAAATCTAGTTATGTAAACCTTTTAAATGCCTTTTAAATGTCTTTAAGATTACTCTTTCATACTTGTTATGTTTGGAATATAATCTATGAAAAGGGTTAAGAAAGAGAGGAGGGCTTAAATGATTCCTTATGACATCATTAAGAAAATTCCAAAGGTTGAACTTCATGATCATCTTGATGGAGGATTAAGACCCTCGACTGTAATTGATCTTGCAAAAAAATATGAAATTTCAATCCCTAGTACAGATCCGACAGATTTAAAAGCTTGGTTTGAACAGGGTTGTAAGCTAAAGAGTCTTTCTCTTTATTTAGAAACGTTTGCAGTGACTACGGCTGTTATGCAAACAAGAGAGGCCCTTGTTAGAGTTGCTTATGAAGCTGTTTTAGACTGGCATGCTGAAAATATTGTTTATGGTGAAATCAGATTTGCCCCAATTCTCCATACAGAAAAGGGACTTTCAATGGTTCAGGTGGTTGAAGCTGTTTTGGAAGGAATGGAATTAGGAAAAAGAGAAACAGGAGTTCATTACGGAGTTATTCTCTGTGCAATGAGAAATCAAAGTCCTAATATAAGTCTTGATATTGCAAAGCTTGCTGTGGCTTACAGAGACAGAGGCGTTGTTGGTTTTGACCTTGCTGGCGATGAAAGTGGTTTCCCTCCAAAGAAACATATTGAGGCCTTTCAGTATATTAGAAATAAGAACTTTAATATTACAATTCATGCAGGAGAGGCTTTTGGCCTTGAATCTATTTGGCAAGCCATTCAAGTTTGTGGAGCACACAGAATAGGACATGGGACACATCTTGTAGACGATATGAGCCTTGATGGCTTAAGAATTGAGAAAATGGGGGATTTAGCACATTTTATTCAAGATAAGAGAATTCCTTTGGAGATGTGTCTTTCTAGTAATATAGGAACTGGCGCGGCAAGTAGTTTTGGGACACACCCGTTTATAATTTTCTTCCGTAATCACTTTAGGGTTTTCCTTTGTACTGATAATAGACTAATGAGTAATACCAGTATGACAAAAGAATTAGAAATTGCCTGTGACAATTTTGGATTAACCTTAAAAGATTTAGAGAAAATCAGTATTAATGCAATGAAGAGTTCGTTTGTTCACCACGACGAAAAACTTAGCTTAATCTATGAGGTCATCAAAAAACAGTTTGCTGACCTCAAGAAAGAATATGGATATTCAGACTGGAACTAAAACTCAAGAGAGGGTAGATATTTTAGCAATAAGGGCTTTGACCTCTGGAACAAGGTTGTCTAGGTCAAAGCTCATTACTTCGTCTTCATTACTTCTCAGCTTTACTTCACATTTGCCCTCTTTATAACTTCTGTTTCCAAGGGTAATTCTGATTGGAATGCCAATGAGGTCTGCATCTGCAAATTTGACACCGGCAGTCTCTTTTCTGTCGTCATAGAGGACTTCAATGCCGGCTGCTTCTAATTCATTGGCAATCTTATCAGAGATATCGGAATCTTTGATTAGGCTAATGAAGTGGACTTGGTATGGTGCAACTGCAATGGGGAGTTTCAGACCATTGGCGTCGTTGTATTCTTCGCATAAGCAGGCGAGTAGGCGACCTATGCCAATGCCGTAGCTGCCCATGATGACAGGTTTGCGAACACCGTTCTCGTCCTGGTAGTAGCAATTCATGGCTTGGGAGTAGCGTGTGCCAAGTTGGAAGATGTTGCCAACTTCAACGCCTTTGGAGGAGTTTAGTGGTTGTCCGCATTCTGGGCAAGCATATCCGGAGGCGGCGCTGGCTATATCTGCAACCTGGCCTTGATAGTCAATGCCGTAATTTGTGTTGAGATAGTGATAACCTTCTTTGTTTGCACCGGCTACGAGGTTGTTTGATTTGGCTACAGAGTCGTCAATGATGATGACTGTACCCTCTTTTGCACCAATTGGGGAGCCAAAGCCGGGGACAATGCCAGCTGCGAGAATTTCTTCTTCGTGTGCAGGTCTGAGAGAGTTAGCTTTTGCTGCATTTTGAAGTTTGTTTTCTTCAATTTCCATATCTCCCCGGACAATGCCAACTATGAGTTTGTCCTGTTCTTCGCCGTTTGTATCGTCAATGAAAGAACCAACCATAAAGAGGGCTTTAGCTGTCTTGGTGGCTGGAATATTGAGGAAATCACAGAGGTCTTCAATTGTCTTTGCGTTAGGTGTTGCCACAAGTTCTTTTGCCTTTGGCTCTTCAGCAAAGTATTGCTTTTTAAATGTTGCAACTTGGCGATTTGCTGTGTAGCCACAATGTGGGCAGGTAATGATGGTATCTTCACCAATTGGAGAGAGATACATGTATTCATGAGAAACTTTTCCTCCCATCATTCCGCTGTCACTTCCTACTGCAATTACAGGCAGTCCGCAACGCTTGTAAATTCTGAAATAGGCATCGTAATGTGCTTTGTAAACCTTTTCAAGTCCAGCTTGGTCTCTATCAAAGCTGTAGCTATCCTTCATTGTGAACTCTCTGACTCTTATAAGGCCTGCACGAGGTCTTGGGTCATCACGCCACTTGGTTTGAAGTTGATATACCAAAAGAGGGAGACGCTTGTAGGAATCGATAATATTACGTCCAAGGTCTGTGGCACATTCTTCGTGGGTCATGGCCAAGCACATATCTCGGTCATTGCGGTCCTTGAAACGACTCATTTCGCGGTCTATGCTGTAGAATCTTCCAGTTTCCTTCCACAGGTCACCTGGGTTTACAACTGGCATGAGAATTTCTTGCGCACCCAAGGCGTTCATTTCTTCTCTCACTATAGCCGATATCTTTTGAATTGATCTAAATCCAAGAGGTAGCAGTGAAAAAATTCCAGTTGCAAGTTGGTCAATATAACCAGCCCTTAATAGATACTCATAACCTTTGCAATCTGCTCCATTTGGCGCTTCTCTTAGGGTTTTAGAAAAAAGTTTACTCATTCGCATGATAATGATCTCCCTTAGAACGGTTTGTATGTTACACCCAAAATAAGCTGAAAATCACTAGCATTTTGCCCCTTAATGTTAAAAATGTTGTTCATATTTACAAAATCAACAGCAGCAGAGAAAGAAAGATTGTTTAGCATGTCATACTTTACACTTAGACCAATATCATAAGTATACCAAATGCTATTTCTCTTTTTTGCTTCGTCTCCATATCTATAGTTACCTGTGTTACTGTGGTCGCTGCTTATTCCGCTGTATTGTTTACTGTAATCTTCTTCAGAGGTATGAGCTGGGACTTTTGTCCAAATTGTCCAAAAGTCGTGGGTCCCATGAGCCAAGAAGAAGAATTTTCCACCAATAGTGAGGTTTCCTTTTTCCCATTGGGCACTAAGATTTGCAACTAAACAGTCTGGGCCATAGGTGTAGCCTAGTACGTATTCATCGTATAAGATGTCAGATTTAGCATAATCTTCATAGGAATAGAGACGATATCTTATAGCCGCAATATAATCTAATCCATAAGGTTGTGTTCCCGTACCTCTTTTTGCCGCTGCATCTCTTAGATATGTAAAAGGCTGAACATAAACAACTTCAGGATTGATTGTAAGTGTTCCTTCTAATGCATTTGTTATATATTTTGCTCCCAAAAGGAATCCTTTTGCATCTGGGGTTATGTCTTCTTTTTTGTTAGGGCCGGGACTTGTTTCAAAACCAGGCATTGCAAAATTATCAAGAAGTAATTGTGCATAAATCCCAAGTCCTTTAATGGGAGTATAATTCAACTCAAAAGCTAGGGTTGAGTTTGTGTTGCTTGGAATATATGCGTTGTGCATGAAGTACATTGGGCATAAAGATGTAAAAGTAATGTTTCCTGACGGAGAATCATAAGTAATTGCTTCTGTTACAGTTATTGAAAGTTTGTCCTCAAGAACTCTTCCTTCAAAACGATGTGCGGCATAAAACGAAATGCCTTGTAGAGGGAATCTATAACTATCGTTTCCAGAGTTTCCTATATATTTGCCATCTTCTGTGTAGTAATTGTATTTGCTTGGAAAGAATGAGAGCAAATATGTGTACTTAAATCTGTTCGTATAGATAGTGGCACGAGCCATGTCATGATATGGAAAATTATTGCTTAAAACTAGATTTCCTGTACTTCCGCTACCCCAATTAAGTTGATCTCTTCCAATTTGTACTGTCCAGCCGTTTCCTCCTATAGCAGCAAAGGCACGGTTTGGAAAGTTGACATCTAGTAGCTTAAAATCTAGTTCAAAATTCTGTAAGGTAGGGATGTTTGAATTTAACCTTGTTGAGCCAATTTCTTTTGCTCCTCTTATTGAGTTAGATAAGAAGGCTGAAAAATAGGTATAGAAATTGTTTCCTATCCAAGTTTCCCATTCTAGGTTGAAAAATGGGGTGTTATGTCTAAGGTTTTTACCAAACCACCAAGTTCTTCCGGCAAAAGCGGTTTCTTCAATTTCGTTTGAATCTTTTCTTGAAATGTTTCCGTTGTATGTATGGGCGTAAATATCAAGACTTATAGTGCCGTCAAGTTCCATACCTCCCCCCTCGAATTGAGTGCTGGGCTGTACCTTTAGCTCTTGTGCTACAGTCTCGTAAGTGTCTGTTAAATATTCCGGAATGCTGTTTTTATCAATTTTAGCTAGCATTTTTTCAAGCTCGTTTCCACTCCATGGTCCTGTTGTGGATGGCATTGCATGTCCAGTTGCGAGGTAGAGTTTTACAAGATTTTGATACATTGTGCTGTCTACACTATAAATCTTTTGATCGTTTGCTTCTGCAAAAACTAGTGATAGAGCTAAGCAGAAAAAAATTACTAAAGAAACGGTTTTTTTCATAAAGACTTTCCTTTTTAAAGGTTTTCAAAGGTTTTCAAGGTTTTTGAGCAAAACCTTTTTCGCTGATTATAACAAAAAAACTTGGAATGAATAGTTGGTTTAACTGAAAATCAAGCTGAAAAAGCAACTGAAAATCAATCGTTGAAAGGATTAATATAGGATGATAGAATAAAAGGAAGGGTTTTTTGTAAAACCCTTAGAAAAAATTTGAGAGGGTAACCTATGCTAGATACTCAAACATTAGAGGCTTTGAAGGCCAAGGCTGTGGATTTGAGAGTCTCTACAATCCGTGAGATTGCTCATCTTGGTAATGGCCACATTGGTGGAGCAATGTCCATCATTGAAGTTCTTACTTATCTCTATTTCCATGAAATGAATATTGACCCAAGTAATCCTTCCATGGAAGGTAGAGACAGATTTGTATGCTCTAAAGGTCACGCAGGTCCTGCAGTTTATGCGACTCTTGCAGAAAAAGGGTACTTCCCAAAAGAATGGCTTATGACCCTTAATCAGGGCGGAACAAATCTTCCAAGTCATTGCGATATGCTCAAAACACCCGGCATTGATTTTACAACAGGATCTCTTGGACAGGGCGCAAGTGCGGCAGTTGGTATTGCCCTTGGTCAAAGGCTTAAAGGAGAATCTTCTTACACTTACTTGATGATTGGTGATGGCGAAAGCCAGGAAGGGCAAGTGTGGGAAGCCGCTGAGTTTGCTTCAACTCAGAAACTTGGCAATCTCATTGCTTTTACAGACTTTAACCGCCAACAGCTCGATGGCTACACAGAAGATATAATTTGTATGGATAATATTGATACAAGATGGTTGGGTTTTAATTGGCACGTTCAGAGAATTAATGGTCACAACTTCAAGCAAATTGACCACGCAGTTCAGTGCGCGAAGGAAGCCAAAGACAGGCCAAGTATGATTATTCTTGACACCATAAAGAGTAAAGGTTATTTGCCCGGTGAAGGAATTAAAGCAAACCACAGTATGACAGTAAGTCATGAAGACGAAGAAAGGGCCATTGCAGCCCTTCTTGGAGGCGCAAAATGAGAGACACATCCGATATCCAGAACATGAGAGATGCAATGAATGCAGCTATCTTTGACCTCGCTACTGAGCATCCAGAGGTAGTTCTTTTAGATTCCGATCTCGTCAGCTGTATTGGCAGTTCAAATTTCTTTAAGCAGTTTCCAGACCGAGCTTTTAATTGTGGCATTGCAGAAGCCAACATGGTTGGAGTTGCTGCAGGTCTTTCGTCTATGGGTTTTGTTCCATTTGCTCATTCTTTTGGAGTTTTTGCTTCAAGAAGAACCTATGACCAGTTCTTCCTTTCTGTAAACTATGCAAAGAGAAGAGTACATCTCATTGGTACAGACCCAGGTGTTACAGCTCAGCTTAACGGCGGAACACATATGCCTTTTGAGGATGTTGGTCTTATGAGACTTATACCAGATCTCATTGTTTTAGACCCTTCAGACACACAAAGCTGTTACGAACTTGTTCGCCAAGCCTATGAAAGTGGACACAGCTCTTATACTAGAATTCGTAGAAAGGGAGCTACCCATCGTTATCCAGTAGGAACTAAGATTGAACTGGGAAAAGGTATTGTTCTCAAAGAGGGAACAGACCTTACAATTGTTGCAACTGGTGAAACCTTGGTTGGAGAAGCAGAAAAAGCACATGAGATTCTTTCTTCAAAAGGAATTTCTGCTCGTTTGATTGATCTCCATACCATTAAACCTTTGGATACTGCTCTTATTGAGAAGGCCGCTAGAGAGACAGGACATATTCTTGTTTGCGAGAACTGCCGTTATGCAGGTGGTGTTGGCGAAGCAATTGCTGCCCATCTTGCTAAGACTGTACCAACTAAGATGGATTTTGTTAACGTTGGTGAGAGATTTGGTGAAGTTGGAAAACTCGACTATCTCTTAAAGTCTTTCCACTTCACAGCAGAAGACATTGCTGCAAAGGCTGAGGCTTTAATAAAGTAAAACGGTAGGTTGTTTCAAGAAAGATTTAAGGCCATTGTTCTTTAACGATGGCCTATTTCTTTATAAACAGCTCGTTTTTGTGCATCTTCGCAGCCGTTCCAGGGCTTATTTATGTTTTCGCTCTTGTAGTGTTCTGTCATGTACCAAAGGTCGTGGGCTATTCTTTCTAGATTTCTTGATTGTAGTTCGCTCATGGCTTTTGCAAATTCTTTTTGTTGTTTTGAATCTAGTGCTTCAAGAGAGAGCTCAAGAATTTTTGTCATATGAGGAAGGCAAAATCCTTTTGAGTTTGCAAAAGCTTCTTTGAAGTTCTGTTCTTGTCCCCAAAGATAGGCGATTGTAAAACAGTACCGGTTTAATCTATCTTCCATGCGTTTGCAAATTAGGCAATTAGACTGAGGGTCTTCAATTCTGTATTCTATTGTTTTTGACAGTTTTGCAATTGTTTTCTTTGGATTGTGTGTATTGGATAACTCTAAAATTGATTTTTCAATTATTTTTCTTGTTTGCGTAAAGTGAGATTCCCAAAGAACAGCCATTGCATTAGGGCTTCCACTTTGGACTAGCATAGTGGTGTGATTTGGGCAAAAGCCAATATCATTAACCCTAATACGGGTTTCTGGGTTCATTACTGAAGCGCCAAGGTAGAATTTTAGAGCATCTTTCTGTGCTTCTTGCATGAGATTGCAGAGAAAGCATTCACTATTACTTGTTATGCCATCCCAAACCGGGATTGTTTCTAATTGATACTTGATTCCCATTATTTTTTCTTCTTAAGAATTTTTTCTAAAGTTGGCTGTTTGTTGTCGGCATTAGACTCTACTGATAGTCTTTTTCTGACGGGCTCCATGATTAAGAGGTTCCTGTCAAAATGGTAGTATTCCATGCCGTTTTCATTTGCAATGTAAACTAGGATATAGTTTCTTTGTGGTAGAAATGAAACGGCGGTAACATAGTCACAGCCTAGTGCTTTTATAGTAGAAAGTTCTTTTTGCTCTGCCTCTGTTAGGTATTCATTTCTACAGAGGATTGAAAGTAAATGATGGTCTGTTTCTCTATTATGCACAAGAATATCGGGATTAATAGTTTTTTTGGACCGTGATATGACTGGGCAGAGGTCTACTGAGTACGGAGAAGAACCAAGCTCTTCGTGAAGATGAAGGGCAAGTGCGTGAGCAAGTGGGATTCTATTGCGAGGCCAGGAGAAAAGGGCCCTGTCTTGAGTTTCAAGACTAACTAGGGCTTTTGTGAAGATCTCAAAGACTTTAATACGGCTTCTCGTTGTCATACCTCAATTTTAACAATAAATTTTCAATCACGCAATTTATTAATATCTTGAAGGACAATTTTCATAATGGTACAATTGGTGCTCAAAGAGGTACTTAGCATGAATTTTGATCAGCGTACTGTAACATGCGGAGAGCTCAGAGGAGCTGACGCGGGGAAAACTGTTGTTCTTAACGGCTGGGTGCATAGGGATAGAAATCACGGTGCACTTCATTTCATCAATCTAAGAGATAGGTATGGCATTACCCAGGTAGTTGTAGATGATGATGCTAGCCCTGAGCTTCAGAAGACCGCTTCAGAGCTCAGGATGGAATACTGCATTGCGGTTACAGGTGTTGTAAGACTCAGACCAGAGAATATGATTAACCATGACATGGCAACTGGCGAAGTTGAAGTCAAGGCTGAAAAGATTTCTATTTTGTCAAAGTGTGCAACTCTTCCGTTTATGATTGATAGCGAAAATGTGGCAAATGAAGATTTGAGACTCAAGTATAGATTCTTGGACCTTCGTTCAAGTGGAATGCAGAATAGAATTAAGCTCAGACATGAATTTATCAAGGCAATAAGAGAATATCTTTATACAGAAGGATTTTACGAGATTGAAACTCCTACTCTCATTAGATCTACCCCTGAAGGTGCAAGAGACTTCCTTGTTCCTTCAAGAAAATATCCTGGAAAGTTCTATGCTCTTCCTCAGAGTCCACAGCTTTATAAACAGCTTCTCATGGTAAGTGGTTTTGACAAATACTTCCAGATTGCAAGATGCTACAGAGATGAAGATGCTAGAGGAGACAGACAACTCGAGTTCACTCAGCTAGACATTGAAATGAGCTTTGTTAAGAGAGACGATGTTCTTGCTCTCATAGAAAGACTCTTTGGTCATGTCTTCAGGGAAGTTATGAACTATGAGCTTCCTGCTCATTTCAGAAGAATTGATTACTTTGATGCAATGAATACTTATGGTTGCGACAAGCCAGATCTCAGATTTGGTTGTGAAATCAAAGATATAAAAGATCTTGTAATGATGTCCTCTTTTGATGCTTATAAGACAATTTTAGCCAATAATGGCTATACTAAGGCTATTTGTGCACCAAAAACAGAAGGCTTTGATTTTACAAGAAAGTATCTTGATGAGATTGCTGCAGCAGCTAAAGTCTATGGTGCTCAGTTTGTTCCTTTCATTAAAGTTGGTGCAAACAATGCTCTTTCTGGCAGTGCCGCAAAGTTTTTTGTTGGACACGAGAAAGAAGTTTGCGACTTTATGGGGGCAAAAGAAGGAGATGTTATTCTCATGGTTGCACATGAGAACTGGAAGAAGTGTTGTGCTTCTGCTGGTGCCATTAGATCTAAGCTTGGAAAAGACCTTGGCATTATCAAACCTGGTTTTGAATTCTGCTGGATTGTTGATTTCCCATTGTTTGAGTACAACGAGGACGAAGGCCATTGGGAAGCTGCTCACCATATGTTCAGTATGCCACAAGCTAAGTATATTGATACTCTTGAAGAGAATCCTGGCGAGGTTCGTGGAGACTTGTATGACATGGTTTGTAATGGATACGAGTGCGCTTCTGGCTCAATAAGAATTCATGATGTTGAACTTCAGAAGAGAATTTTCCGTATTTGCAACTTCTCAGATGAAGAAGGCGAAAAGAAGTTTGGCTTCTTGCTTAATGCGTTTAAGTTTGGACCACCACCACACGGTGGAATTGCTCCTGGTATTGACCGTATGGTCATGATCATGAGTGAGCAGTCTTCTATTAAGGAAGTTATTGCTTTCCCAAAGAACAGTTTTGCAATCTCTCCTATGGACGATTGTCCAAACGATGTAGACCAGAAGCAGCTTGACGAACTTCATCTTATCATCAAGAAAGATGAAGAGAAGTAACCTGTTTGCAATGGAGTAGTAGAAAAGTATTCGAAAAATGGTTAATTTTGAAAAAAATCGAATACTTTTTATACGAAAATTTGCAAAAGTTAGAAAAAATCGAATACTTTCTGCACAACCTTCTTTTGTGCGGGATATCAAGAATGGAAACTTAAGGAGAATGCATGAAAAGGGTCCTCGTAATTGCGCTAACGCTGATTGCTGTTTTGCTCTCTTCTTGCTCAACAATTAAGACGGAGTTTGTAAGGTCTAAGTTGGGAGTGAGCAAAGAAGAGGTTAAACAGTTGCAACAAACGATGGACCCAGATACAAAGCTGTCAGAAGCATCGGCCTTGGCGCTGTATATGATGAATAAGTATATGAATTCGGATGGCACCTTCAAGGGGCAACCAGAGCCAGTGCTGAAAGAAGACCGCGTTGTAATTTCTGTTGAGCTTACAAATTGCACGTTGTGGATTGCATATCCTAAAAAGTGGAATGAAAATAGTGCAGAGCTCTTGCCAATTTTATTTTACACTCACGGTGGAGCGTACAATAGTGGAAATTATCTCACATATCAGTCTTTTGTGGGCGAACTTGCAGATAGGCTGAATTCTGTGGTCTTCTTTACAGATTACAGGCTTGCCCCTGAAAACAAGTTCCCAGCCGGTGTTGACGATGTGTGGGATGCTTATTGTTATATGCTAGAACATGCCTCCGAGTATGGTGCAGATTCAAGCAAAGTGGCTATTGCTGGCGATTCTTCTGGTGGAAATTTTGCTACAGGGATCTCAATTAGGTTGAAAGAAAATGATATGAGTCAGCCTTCTTGTGTTGTGTTGATGTATCCGAGTTTAACGGTGAAAGGGGAAATTAAGGCCTCTCATTTGCTTTTTGGTGGCTTTGATGGGCGGAAGGTTATGCTTAGTGGTAAGTTGATGACTCAGGTTATTGACGATTACTTGGAAGACCCAGAAGACGCCTATAAGCCATATGCGTCGCCTCTTTTGATGCTTCAGGGTACGCTTAAGATAGATAATTGGGAAAATGAGTATGCAAAGGCATCTGTTGAGGTGGATGAGGATGGTACTTATGTGCTTGCAGACCACCTTATTCAGGTTGCTGGTGCCGATACCCTGCGAGATGACGGCATTATGTATCACGCTCTTCTTACAACGCTAGGCACAAACTCTACGCTTCATACCTACAAGAGCACCATTCATGGGTTTGTTCAATTCTATCAGCTCATCCCAGAGGGAGAAGAAGCTCTCAAGGAAGTGTGCTCTTATATAAAGGAGCGTTGGAAATGAGCACTCTATTTGTTGTGGCCACGCCAATTGGAAATCTTGAAGATATCACCCTACGTGCAATCCGAGTCTTAAAAGAGGCTAATGTCATTGCTTGTGAAGATACTAGACATACTCAGATGATGCTGAATCATCTTGAGATTACCGGAAAGAGGCTTATAGCTTGTCATGCCCACAATGAAGAAAATTCGAGCGCTGGTATTGTGAATTTATTAGCTCAAGGGTTGTCTGTGGCTTATGTGAGCGATGCTGGAACTCCAGGAGTAAGCGACCCAGGAAGTAGGTTGGTTAGAGCCGTTAGAGAAGCCGGCTTTACTGTTGTTCCAATTCCGGGAGCAAGCGCCTGCATAACACTTATAAGTGTTGCTGGACTGGCTGGAAAAACCTTTACATTTGAAGGTTTCTTAAGTCTGAAGAGTGGAAGGCGCAAAAATAGAATACAAGAATTGTTGGAGCGCAATGAGGCTTTTATTATCTATGAATCGCCATTTAGAATTGAGAAGTTATTGGATGAACTTTGTGAACTTTGCCCAGAAAGAACTATTGTTCTTGGCCGTGAGTTAACAAAGGCTTTTGAGCAAATTATCAGCGGAACACCGTTACAGGTTAAAGAAAGCCTTAAAGTGGTTAAAGGAGAGTTTGCTCTTTGCGTTTTGCCTCAGAGTTCTCAGGAAAAAGGTGCATTAGATGATAACGAAGAAGAAGCTTGAGAGTCTTAAAGAGAGGACAAGGCTTAGAAAAATTTCTATTATTATGCATCAGGCAGCTTTTGATGTTCGAGCCGGTAAAGATGTTGACTTAGGATACATAAATGATGTCCTATCTTTAACATCTTATGACAAAATAGATGACAAATTGCCTTCTGAAGCAGTTGTTGTTAAACTAGACGATATTAGCCAAGATATCTTGAAAAGGCTTGGCGCAGAGCCTTCTGACTGGGATTTCAGAGAAACTTCTACTGGTGCTTTGGATTCAAGTGTACGGGTTTTACAGGATAAAGTTCTAGTTTTAGACAGAATTAGAAGTCCTTATAATGTTGGTGCTATTTTCAGAAGTGCAGATTCCTTTGGTATAAGCAAGATCATTCTTGTTGAAGGAACGGCGTCTCCCGAGCATGTCAGAGCCCAGCGGACTTCAATGGGTACGGTTTCTACTGTTAATTGGACTTTTATGAAGGAAGAAGAGGTAGTTGCTTTTCTAAGTTCTTATGGGGCTGATGAGGTTCTTGCATTAGAAGTTGGAGGGGAAGATATTGATTCTTTTTCTTTTCCTAAACGGGGTGTTGGGATTCTTGGCTCTGAAGAATTTGGTATAAGTCCTGCTGTTTTAGCTTGTGCAGGTAAAAGAGTTTCTATTTCTCTTGGTGGAAGCAAAGGGTCTTTAAACGTTTCTGTTGCTGCAGGCATTTTTATGCAACACTGGTTTTCTTGTTGATCTTTTTTCTACAAAACTAACAAGTGAGAATTTAGTTTTTTATCAAAACTTACAACGGATTGCCCTAGCACGTTGTTGTACAGCATCCTTTTTCTATGATTTGGCTTGCAATAGCATATTTCTCTTCTATGTCTCTTAGTAAATAGCGTAGAATAATGTTTGCATCAATTAAGACCATACTTTTCTCCCACCGCACTTGCCCAAGCATCTTTTTCTTTTTCATACAAAGAAGCGTTTGCATATTTGTGTAAGATTCCACCAGCAGAATTTGGATAATTGTTTAGAAGTATTGTTGATTTTGGAGTAAAGGGTAATCCATTGTTTGCTAAGCTTTGAACGGCAAACATTCTAACGGCATCAGCAAAAGAAAATCCCATATTATCATATAGAGCCTCAACTTTTTCTTTAAGTTCCGAATCAATCCTAATTTGAAGAACAGCATCCTTAGCCATAAAACCCTCCTGTTGTTTAAATTGTAATACATTTGCAATACAAACGCAAGATTTTTTAAACGTTTTCTGTGCTTGCCAACTTTTGGTCGACTTTTTCTCGTGGTAAATTTTACCATTTTTGGTTCTTGCATTTGTTGTGGTTTATGTGTCTTCTTGTTTATTTTGTGTTCAATTATAGACTTACGGGAACTTGGCACGGGTTTTGCAATAGACTTTGTGTCCACAAGTGTTGTGGTTTAAAGAGAATAATTTTAGAGGTTTTTGAAAACCTCCCTACGAGGAGATTAAAAGATGAACGCATTTAAGAGAATTCACGACATTTTTAGTTCAAATGTAAATCATGCTTTAGACAAGATGGAAAATCCTTCTAAAATGATTAGGTACAGTATTACTCAGATGGAAGAGACCTTAGAAAAGGCAAAGGAAAGTGCGTCAGAGACTCTTTGTACTATTAAGGGAAGAGAAAAGGTTTTGGAAGAGTATAAAGCTGCAACTACCCGATGGGAAATGAGAGCGCAAATGGCTGTAAAAAACGGCAAAGATGAGCTTGCAAAAGAAGCAATTTCTGAAAAACAAAAGGCAGCGGTTAGAGTTGAAGAAGTTGAAGAGGAGTTGAAAACTTTAAAAGAAATTTCCGCAAGCCAGGAAGTTCAAATTGCAAAACTTTCAGAAAAACTTCAGGAAGTAAAGGCCAAAGAAAGAACCTTAGTTGCTAGAGCAGAACATGCTAAAGAGAAGATTGAGATGGAAAAGCAGATTAATTCTTTTGATTGTTCAGAAGCAGTTAAACGTTTTAACGAAATGGAGGAGAAAGTTGAGCGACTTGAAGCAGAGGCTTCTGTTTTTTCTCAAGCAAACAAAGTTGAGACTTCTTTTGTAAGTATGGAACAGAATGCAAGTGTGGAAGCTGAGTTTAATGAGCTCAAAGCTAAGTTTGCTAATTAACTTCTGAGGTTTTTGCAAAATGAGCTTTGTGCTTTCTATAAAGACCTCTAAATTGGTCATATGAAAGCTCCATAAGAACGGCAGCCTCTTTTTGGTTGCCGTTTGTTTTTTGTAAAGCTCTTTCGAGAAGATTCTTTTCAATGCTCTCTTTTGTGTCATTAAGCTTGTTTATTGGTATGTTATCATAGAAATAGGCCGTTGTTTGAGGTTTTTGTACATCAATATCCGTTGGCTTTTTATCTGTTTCTTTTGTTTCAAACGGATTAACAAAAGGGTCTATTTGGATAGAAGAGATTGTCTCTCCTTTACTTCTGTAAACAGCTCTTTCAACTACATTTTTAAGCTCTCGAACATTGCCCGGCCAAGAATATGAAAGTAGCTTAAATTGAACATCTTCAGAAAAAGTGGGATTGCCTACAATTCCGCACTCCATAGACATACGAGTAGCAAAATAATTTGCTAAAAGAAGAATATCTTCTCCTCTTTCTCTTAAAGGTGGAACAAAAATTACTTCAAAACTTAATCTGTCTAACAGGTCTTCTTTAAATTTTCCTTGTTCGCATAGTTCTTTTAGATTGGCATTAGTTGCTCCAATTATTCTTACATCTGCCTCATGAGTTACTGAGGATCCAACTCTTTCATAGGTTCCATATTCTACAACTCTTAAAATTTTTTCTTGAACTTGCATTGGAATGTTTCCAATTTCGTCCAAAAAGAGTGTTCCTCCTTGAGCTTCTTCAAATCTTCCCTTTCTGGTTTTGTTTGCACCTGTAAAAGCTCCCTGCTCATATCCAAAGAGTTCGCTTTCTATTAAAGAAGGGGCAAGAGCCGCGCAGTTAAGCGTAACAAGGGGTTTTTGCCAACGCTTAGACAGATAATGTAATCTACTTGCCGCAAGTTCTTTTCCGCTTCCTCTTTCGCCTATTACAAGAACGCTTCTATCTACTGTTGCAGCCTCTGCAATTCTATGTAGAAAGTCTAGAAAAACTTCTGATTCGCCTATGTAGTTTTCAGTTTGTCTGTCCATGTGGTAAAATTTACCATAAAAGGTTAAAATGGCCAAGATAAAGAAGTCTACACCTATAAAAATATCGGGTTTTAAGCCCTTTTAACTGGAAAAATCAAGTTGGCATGCAAAATGCTACATAGAAAGTGTAAGGAGATTTATCATGGGAGTTTTTTCTAGATTTCTTGATATTGTAAATTCAAATATAAATGCGCTTTTGGATCAGGCTGAAGATCCTGAGAAGATGATTAAGCTTATGATTAATGAGATGGAGGATACCATCATTGAAATTAAAACAAGTTGCGCGTCAGTGATTGGTTCAAAGACTACTACCGATAGAAAAATTAAGGAACTTGAGGCTTTGATTAATCGCTGGCAGTCTAGAGCAGAACTAGCTATTGCAAATGGAAAGGATTCTCTTGCAAAGGAGGCTTTACTTGAGAAAAAGAAGCTTACTGAAGAACTTTTGCAATTAAGGGAAGAAGTTCAAAAATATGAAAGTGCTATTGAAAAATATAAGGCAGACATTGCCCAGCTTGAAGAAAAGCTTGCTGGTGCTAAAGAGAAGTACAAGAAGATGAGAGAAGAAAGTCAGAAAAAACAAGAGCAAAGCACAGAGACTTCATACTCTTATAATTTTTCTAGCTCCTCAGAGAAAGGACATTCCGAGAAAACGGACAAAGAAGACCCAATGGAGCGTTTTGCTAGAATGGAAGAGCGCATTGATAGAATGAAAGCTCGTAAAGAGCAAGAACAGCAACAGGCAAAAAAAGAAGAAGATTTAGAGCAAAAATTCAAGGATTTGGAAGAATTGAATGCAATTCAGAAAGAACTTGATGAACTGAAGAAAAAAATGGAAAAAAGCTGAGAAAGGGAAAATAAAATGGCAACAAAAAGACTTTATAGATCAAAAAATGGTGAAATCTTTGGAGTTTGCAAGGGCATTGCCCAATGGAAAGATTTTTCGGAAGACGCCGTAAGGCTCGTATTTATTCTCGTAGCTATTTTTACAGCCGTTTTTCCATGTTTAGTTATCTACGCAATCTTAGGTTTCATTCTTCCTGTAAATCCATATGAAGAGGAAGATGAGAAAGCCTCCAAAAAGAGCAAGCATAGATATTATTATAATCCGGAGACAGAAGATTTCACCTCTGCGAATACTCACGCACCAGAAGAGGAAGAAAGAAAAAAGAAGGAAAGTGATTGGGATTCTAGATTTTATTCTGGAAAGTAAATCACAAAAAATATACCACAAGAATTAGGTTAATTTGCTGGCTTGGAAAGTTCGTAGAGCTTTTTGAGCCTGTCTTCAATAATGCGGTTTGCCGAGTTTTGTGGGAATGTTCCTTTGGGGTTGCGCTCTCCACTTGGACGTAGCGTTAAGATTTCCATTCCTTCATCTATAGTTGTGATTGGGTAGATATGAAAATTTCCCTTTTGAATGGACTCTATAATGTTATCCGGCAAGATTAAGGATTTTACATTCTGCTTTGGAATGATGACTCCTTGTCTGCCTGTAAGGCCCATTTTTTCACAAATTGAGAAAAATCCACTTATCTTTTCATTTATTCCGCCAACTGGTTGGATGTCTCCCATTTGGTTTACAGAGCCGGTGACTGCTATATCTTGGCGCACAGGAAGCTCTCCAATGGCAGAGAGCAGAGCAAAGAGCTCAGAGGACGACGCACTATCACCATCTACCTCTGCATAGGATTGTTCAAAGCAAATTCCGGCATAGATTGAAAGCGGGAAAGAACGTGCATAGCGTTTTCTGAGATATCCTTCCAGGATGAGAAGGCCTTTATCGTGTATCTCCCCGGAAAGGCCAGCCTCATGTTCAATATTTACAATTCCTTCCGAGCCGGGTGCAACAGAGACCGATATCACTGTGGGTGTACCAAAGGAAGCAAGACCTCTGTCCATGACAGCAAGGCCATTTACTACTCCAACTTTTGTTCCAACCAAGGAGATTATCATTTCACCTTCTTCTATTTCCTTGTTGATTTTTTCTTCTGTCAATCCGTTCGCAAAGTCTCTTGCCTTCATGGCTTGTTTAACGCATTTTTCATCTATGGTTGTGGCGTTGTTTTGAGTTGCAAAATAGTTTGCTTCAAAGAGAAGATCTCCTATAAAAGAGAGCCTTGTTGTGAGTTCTCCTCTCATTTCTGCATACCATGAACTGTATTTTAATAGTTCACAAATAGCTGCATCTGAGATTGGTAATAGTGAATTTTTTTCAATGACACTTAAGATATAGGCTATTGTTCCCTTGATATTCTCTTCGTTGGCTGGCATGGAAAAATCAAATTCTGCTGAGACCTTAAAGAGTCTAAGAAACTCCTCGTCTGTGTCACAGAGTTTGTCATAGAGCGTGTCACTGCCAATTAAAATGATCTTTACTGGGAGTTTAGAAACAACAGGTCTTATGATGATTTTGTCTTGCAAATTGTCATTTGGTTGCCCTTGAATTGTGAAGCTTGAGCTTTCAGCAAAAAGTTTAATGTCTTCCCAAAGGGTGTTCTGAGAAAGAATTTTATCTGCTCTTACTACAAAAAAGCCTCCTACTGCATCAAGAATGGAACCACCAGAGAGACTTAAATGACAGTATTCTTCTCTTTTTGTAAGTTGTCCAAACAGGTTTGCATGGGTTGGGTGGTATTCTTCTACAAGGGGACGAACTTTGGTTTTTGAACCATTGTGAATAAGGTTGCCAAGATATCTTTTATAGCCTTCTGTGTGTTTTCCTAAGGCTGTTCTAAGTTGACTTAGGAATACTAGAAGTAAGGGCTCAGCTACAGCTGATAATGTTTTTTCAAGCTCTTTTTCTTCTGTAAGAGCTCTTTCCCACTGTCCTGCATCTACAAAAGATGCAACAGCGCTTAGTGAGTTTTGTAAGACTGTTCCATAGGGACTTGGCAACAAAAGAAGAAATGGAGATTCATTTCTGTCAAAATTGTGAACGTAGATTAAGTCGTAAAGCTCTTTTGGAGCTGGAAGGGTTTCTGCAATTTGATGTACTGCACTATGTCTTCCGGTTCCATCTTCACCGCTAATGTAAATATTGTAGCCTTTTGTATTTACGCTCATTCCCATGCTTAATGCACTTAAAGCACGAGGTTGTCCAACAATGCCGTTTTTCCCACATGTTTTGCGAAAAGAGGCAATGGTATTTTGATTATAGGAGAAGCTTGCTTCTTCTACTGAGAGTTCTTTAATTCCTATTTCTTCAAGGTTCATGGGCAAATTGTAGGTAGTGGAAAAACTCATGTCAATAAATTATAATGAATCGCATGAAAGTTAAGGATTTGGTTGATTATTTCTCAGAAACTTTAAAGATATCGGACTTTAGTAATGCGGATATCTCCTTGAATGGCCTTCAGGTGGGTGATGTTGAAGCTGACGTGAAGAAGATTGCGTTTGCTGTGGATGCTAGCATGGCTACAATTGAAGAGGCTGTAAAGCAGGGTGCGGATATGCTTTTCGTGCACCATGGGATGTTCTGGGGAAGACCAATTGCAATTACTGGAAGACATTATAGGCGCGTAAAGACGCTTTTGGATAATAATGTGGCTTTGTTCGCATGCCACCTTCCGTTGGATGCAAATTTAGAGGTGGGAAATAATGCGCAAATGGCCAAGCGTCTTGGCATAGAGGATATTGAACAGTTTTCTTTTTTCCGTGGAGTGCACGTAGGGGTAAAAGGCTCCCTGCCAAAACCTATGACGGCGGATGAGATTATTGCCAATCTTGGAGTTAGAAGAGATGAGAGAACTCTTGTGATTGGAGATTTAGATCGTAAAATCAAGAAGGTTGGCATTGTCTCTGGAGATGGTGCTTCTGATATGTATGATGCTCTTAGTGAGGACTTGGATGCTTTAATTACAGGAGAAGCTAGGTACACAATGTTCAATGATTGCATGGAGGAGCCTTCTTTTACTCTTATGTGTTTGGGTCATTATGAGACAGAGGTTTTTGGAGTGAAGGCCGTCATGGAGAAAATCTCTCAAATGGGTCTTGAAGCTTGTTTTATTGACAGGCCAATTTCAATTTAAGGTCTTTTAGAGGTCTTGGGGTTGGAAATGAAGAAACTTGAAGGAAAGAAGTTTTTACCTTTTTTGCTTTCTCTTGGAATTGTGATTTTTGACCAAATTACTAAGTATCTTGTGGTAAAATACATTCCAGTTGGGACTATCTCAAAAACGTTTTTTGGTGATTTTCTCTGGATTTGTCATGTAAGAAATACTGGAGCAGCTTTTAGTCTAGGGGCCGAGAGTTCTGATTTCATGAGAGTTCTTGTGCTGATTGTTTTCCCCATTGCTTTAATGGTTTTTGTGGGCTGGTTAATAGTTTCTGAAAAGAATTTTTTTAGTTCTGCACAAAGATGGTTTGCAGCCGGAATTTTGGGTGGTGGAATTGGAACAATAATTGATAGAATTTTTAGATTTGATTCTGGAGTTGTTGATTTTATAAGTGTAAAATTTTATGGGCTTTTTGGATTGGAGAGATGGCCCACTTTTAATGTTAGTGACAGTTGTGTGGTTATTTTTGTAACTTTATTAGCGATATCAATGGTTTTTGTAAAGCCTGAAGGAAAAGAAAAAAATGACAAATGATGGCAAGAAAAAGAGAAATACTGCAATATTTATGGTATTAGCTACATTAGCGAACATTGTTTTAATGCTTGCATTTTTTTTGATTGGTCTTGTTATAATGAATCAAGTTGTTAGTGAAGATGATCCAACTGGGATTTTGATTGGGTTCCTTTTGGTTTTTTTTGTTTCCATTGGTCTTTCTTGGTTCCTTTATTCTAGGTTTATTAAATGGTACACAAAGAGAGTTAATGCAGAAGAAACTTTCGCTCCTATTTTCTCTTCTAAAAAAAGACCTAAGAATAAAAAGCCCAAAGAAAATTAAGGATAGTTAATGCAAGAGATTGAGAAATGTGTTTGGTTTCCGTTTAGTGACGAACCTATTGTTCGTGGCGGAAAATTAACTCCAACTCTCTGTGATCCACAAGTGCTATTGCCAGAACAGTCATGTGACGGCAAGTGGCACCTGTTTTATCATTCTCTATTGGGGCTTCATCATAGTGTTTCCAATAGTGGCATTGCATGGGAGAAGGACAAACTTATTGAGCCAAGAGCTCATTCTCCTTTTATTTTCATTGAAAACGAGAATTATTATTTATTGTATGAAAAGCATGATGGGAAAATTCCTTTCTTAAATAGTCGGTCTGGAGAAGGCAAGCACGATTCTTATTCTTGTTTTGAGATGAAAACTTCTACAGATTTAGTTACGTGGAGTAAGCCAAGACCAATTTTGGATAGTAGAACAATTCCTTTTGCTGGTGATTATCTTAAATACCCACGTATTTCTAGACCGCAACTTATTAAAGCCGGAGATGAATACAGGTTGTTCTTTGGTGCTTCTCATCTTGTTCTTCCGGATTCAAAACAAAAGTTTTCAAGATATTTTGCTTGTGCTTCTGCTCCTTCAATTACAGGGCCTTATTCAATGCAAAAACCAGAAAGGCCTCTTTTTGAGCCTATTCCAGATGACAAATGGACAAACCTTGGTTGTGGTAGCATTAGAGTTGTTCCTTGTGGGGATTTTCTTTATGCCTTCCAGTGTCCAGTCTTTTGGGATCAAGAAAAAAAGCGAACCTCTTCAGTGATGATTGTTTTAAAGTCTTATGATGGCTACAACTGGCAACGTTGTGGAAATGGGCCAATAATGGTTCCTGCAGACAAAGGTTGGGCAAGTGAATACATTAAAGGTTGTGATGTTCACTATAAGGCCGATGAAAAATGTTGGTATTGCTATTTCTCGGCTTCTGGAGAAAATAATTTTCTAATTAGGCATGAGGCTATAGGACTTTTGCTGGGAAACGTTCCAAATATTTCAAATGTTTCAAACAAATAATTTTTACTGCACAATCAATTGAGGCCTGCGAGCAAGTTTTCGTCTTTCTTTATTAGTCATAATCTCAACATCTTTTACTGCTCTTCCTCCCACAAAAGAGGCAATGGCTAGCATTACATCTAACCAGTCTGGTGCACTTGGGTATTTCAAGAAACCATTAAACATCCCTTTCATCATCAAGAACTTAGATGGTGTTTCTGCTCTGTTTAAGACTTCACTATACAATCTTGCATCGTCAAAGAGCGGATCAAATTCAGATGCAAATATCAATGTTTGTGGAAGCCTAGAGTTGTCTCTAGCCAACAACGGAGAGAAAAGAGGATCCAAAATATCTTTTGGCTCACGAGAGTAATTTTGAATAAAGAAAGACATTTCTTTACTGGTATAGAAAGGGCCTTCCTTGAATTTTTCATAACTTTCTGTTCTTATCCTGCCATCTGTGACAGGGGAAACAAGAATTTGGCCTGCAATTTTTGGGCCTTTTCTGTCTCGAGCAAGTCTGCTTACGGCAGCTGCGAGGTTTCCACCGGTCAGGGTTCCCATGAGATAAATTTTGTAAGGGTCTATTCTCCAATATCTAGCGCCTTGATAAGCCCAAAGAAAAGCTTGATAGCAATCTTCAACTGGAATTGGAAACTTAAACTTAGGAGCAAGTCTAAAATCAACCGCCAACACCGATGCCCCTGTGACGTTGCATAGATTGCTACAGAAAGCAGCACACTTTGTCATATTCCCAAGCATCCATCCACCGTCATGGAAGAAGACAATTAAAGAACTTTGGCCTGAAACGGCTCTGTCTTTGTATTTTTCAAACAAATATCCTGTAATTGCGCCATCATTAACAGGAATAATGAAGGTTCTTCTTTGGATGTCTTTTTTTACTGGCTTATAGAGAATTTTAAAAACTCTTTTGGCTTTGATATCAGAGCGATTATACTCATCAATTTCTTGCTGTGTTGCAGTTGTGACATCTGCAATATCAATTTTCTTTTTGAGTTTAATAATTCTTTTTGTTTTAAACGTCAAAGGGTAATCGCTCATAGGTAAATTATGATATAATATCGTTAAGTTTGGTTCAATAAGAATATTTTTGAGGGTTTTCTATAAAGGGGTGTTAAACATGGTCTTGGTAACTGGCGGTACAGGTTTTATTGGATCTCATACATGTGTAGAATTAATTAACGCAGGTTATGACGTTGTTGTTGTGGACAATCTCTGTAATAGCCATGAAGAGTCCTTGGATAGGATTAAGATCATCACTGGCAAACGGCCTCTCTTCTATAATATAGATGTATGTGATAAACAGGCCTTGGATAAAGTCTTTAGTGAGTGTGACATTGACGAGGTTATCCACTTTGCTGGGCTTAAAGCTGTTGGAGAGAGCGTTAGAAAGCCTTTAGAATATTTTAGGAACAATCTTGATGCCACAATGACACTTGTGGAAGTTATGAATGAACATAATGTTAAAAGGCTTGTTTTCTCCTCAAGTGCTACCGTTTATTCTGGCGACAATGAAATGCCTCTAGTTGAAAGTTCAAAGACAGGGGATTGTACAAACCCGTATGGTTGGACAAAGTATATGTCAGAGCAAATGTTTAAGGCTTTTTGTGTGGCAGATTCAGAGCTTTCAATAGTTCTACTTAGATATTTTAATCCAGTTGGAGCTCATGAAAGTGGGCTTTTGGGAGAAGATCCACAAGGGATTCCTAATAACCTAATGCCTTATGTGACTCAGGTTGCTATTGGAAAGAGAGACCATTTAACTGTTTTTGGTGATGATTATGATACTCCAGATGGAACCGGAGTTAGAGATTATATTCATGTTGTAGACCTTGCCAGGGCTCATTTGTACGCACTGGGTTTTGCTGCCAAGAATACGGGGTGTGAAATTTTTAATATTGGTTCAGGAAAGGGCTCTAGTGTTCTTGATATTGTTCATGCTTTTGAGCTCGCTAGTGGGCAAAAAGTTCCTTATGTTATAGGGCAAAGAAGGGCAGGCGATTTGGCCACTGTCTATGCTGATCCTGCTAAGGCAAAAGCTGTTCTTGGGTTTGAAACAAAGTATGACCTTCAGAGAATGTGCGAGGATTCTTGGAGGTGGCAGAAGAATAATCCAAATGGTTTTAATCCCAGTAATATGTAGAAGTATGTAATTATATTCACAAAAACTTGCAGTTTTTCTCGAAATTTTAACTCGTTTGTTTCTTTTTTCTTGCATTAGAATGAATAACTTTTGTATACTTTTACAAATACTTTTTGGGAAAATTCTAATCCAGGAGGAAAAAACATGAAAAAACTAGCTATAGTACTGCTTGTTGTTCTCATTGTTCTTGGTGTTTCTTGCGGAAAGAAAGAAACAAAAACTGAGACTGCAACAACTACAACAACAACTACTACTACCACAACAACTGCTTCAGCAGAGACAGCTAAAACAGAGACTTCTACTGCAAAAGAAGAGGTAAAGGTTGAAAAGCCATCAACATATGTACGTGGTGATGACGAAGAGATTTATTACTCAATTCTTGGCCAGTATGAAGAACTCTGCGTGGAAGCTAAGGCAGCTGCTACAGATTCTGAAAGATTCGTCCTCTATGCACAGGCAGAGGCTTATCTCCTTGATTCTGCTGTTATGCTCCCAACCACAACACAGAATGGTGCCTACACCATCTCTAGAATTGCTCCAAGAACAGTTCCTTATGTTCAGTGGGGAAATGATGATGACAGATGGAAGGGCGTAGTCATTTCTGGTGATACATTCCTTACTCCTGCAGAGAGAGAAGAACTTCTTGCTCTTTGGGACAAGGCTGTTAAGGGTGAAGGCGAGTATGATCCTATTGGATATCTCACATCAAAGGGACACTCAATTAACAAAGAATACAGAACAACCTTCTCCACGGCTCCTGTAACTCTTGATACTCTCAACACATCTACACAGTCAGATACAGAGATTCTTGTAAACTGTGTTGATGGTCTTGTACAGTACAATAACCTTGGTCAGATGATTCCTGCTCTTGCTGAGTCTTGGTCTGTATCTGATGATGGCATTGTTTACACATTCAACATCAGGGAAGGTGCTTGGTGGTCAACATCAGAAGGTGTCAAGTATGCTGAAGTTACAGCAAAAGACTTTGAAGCTGGTTTCCATCACATGTTGGATGCTCAGGCAGGTCTTGAATGGCTCGTTGAAGGCGTAATTTCTGGCGTTTCAGAGTACCTTGCAGGCGGCTCATGGGATGATGTAGGTTATAAGGCAGTTGATAAGTATACTCTTCAGATTACACTTGAACAGCCAACAAGCTACTTCATTACAATGCTTACCTATAGTTGCTTTGTGCCAATTTGCGAGAGCTTCTATCTCTCACGTGGTGGTGTTTACGGAATTAGCGAATATGCAGCAGCTTTCAATGATGTAAATACATACACATACGGAAAGGCAACAGATGTTTCTTCACAGGTCTACTGTGGTGCATTCCTTCTTCAGCAGCTCAACGACTCTTCTATCATTAAGGTTGTTAGAAATCCTAACTACTATGATCCAGAGAGCGTAGTTCTTGATTCTATTACATGGATTTATGATGCCGGTGAAAACCCAACTCAGCTTTACAAAGATGTCTGTGATGGCGTTTATGCAGGTATGGGTCTTGGTGAAGGAAACGGAACCCTTGCTCTTGCAAAGGCTGACGGAAACTTTGATAAGTATCACTACATTTCAGATACAACTTCCACATCTTTCTTTGGTGGACTTAACCTCAACAGAGGTACATTTGCATTGGCAAGTGGCGCAGCAACATCTCCAAAGACAGAGGAACAGAAGATTGACACTCACACAGCTCTTCTCAACAAGAATTTCAGAAAGGCTGTCTTGAAGGCTTATGACAAAGAAACTGTCAATGCAACAAGAAGAGGTGCTGACCTTGCTCTTACAAACCTCAGAAACATGTATACACATCCAGAGTTCGTACAGCTTTCAGAAGATGTAACAGTTGATGGAAAGACATGGGCAGCTGGAACATTGTATGGCGAACTTGTTCAGTACTATTGTGACCAACTTGGTGCTGGAATCACAGTTGCTGACGGTGTAAACGGTTGGTATGATCCATCTGGTGCAAAGGCTGCTCTTGCTGCAGCAAAGGCAGAACTTGGTTCTTCTGTTGAATGGCCAATTACAATTGATGTTGTATACTACTCACCAAGTGCAACAATCACAGCAGAAGCTCAGGCAGTTAAGAAAGTTATTGAAGATTGCCTTGGATCTGAGAACGTAGTTATCAACCTTGTTGAGACAACAACAAGTGCTGACTACTATGCTTGTGGTTACAGAGCTTCCAACGGAGAAGCTGGAAACTTTGACTTGTTCTACGGTTCAGGTTGGGGTCCAGACTATGGTGATCCTTGTTCATATCTTGACACCTTCCTTGGAAACGGTGCTGGATACATGACAAAGGTTATTGGTCTGTTCTAAACCAATTAACAATTTAATGTATTAATTGCATTTTTCATGGGAGGGCATTGAATAGATGTCCTCCCATGGTATTATTTGAGCCTTTTTGAATAATATTTGGCTTCATAAAGTAATTCTTTATAAAGCAAGATATTGTCCAAAGGAGAGAAGGACGAGTAGATTATGAGGAAGTATCTATTAAGGCGTATTCTGTTTTCGCTTTTTTCGTTGCTGGTTGTCATATGGACTGTTATGCTACTAATCTTTTCATTAACGGATAGAAGCGTAATTTTCCAACAGGATGACGTATGGAACAAGCGAAGTAACAACGATAGGGCTGTTTACGAATACACTCAATATCAAAGATATGGGTATGTTGAGTTTGTAAACTACACAAATTATTTGTCTCAAGAATATGGGGCAACAGACCCAACTTTTGTTACTTCAGAGACAAAAATGATTCAAAGAGAGACAGGGGATACCTATCTTTCTAGTGAAGCAGTTCAAAAATTCATTGCAGAATACAAAAGTCAAGGATACGAAATTATTAGACTTGAGCCTATTACTTATTCTTCTGGAAGAACTAAAGGGCAACTTAAACCAGGCGGAACAGGTTATCTTTTGGCGGTAAGAAATAGGGCTATGATTTATAGGCTCATGGATTACATCAAAGGTCTATTTTCTGTTGAAACTACAAAAGATGTTAAGGATGAGAGTCTTACTGAGCGCTATGTTCGCTTTGAGAAGGATCCGTACAGTGGGCTTTTTGCTATTGTTGGTAGTGGTACAACTCATAAATACTTACTTTATTTTGATTCAAGATTCCCGTTTATACACCAAAACTGGCTACATATAAATCTTGGTGTTTCTTATACTCGTTATAGAGGTCAGGAGATTTCCTCTGTTATTACTCAGCCTCAAGGAGATTTAGCTACAAGACTTCAGCAGTATCCGGCTCTGATAGGAACTGATCAGTATGAAGAAACAGCAGCAGACTTCCATTCTGTCACATACAATAGTGGAGAATTTACAGAGGCCGAGAAAGAACGCTTTACTGATAAATACACAGTTGTTTCTTATAGACGTAGTGGTTTAAGTATGATTGAGAACTCTTTTGTAATTGGTATCATTGCTTCAATCATAGCCTATTTCTTGGGTTTACCCCTTGGAATTCTTATGGCACGTAAAAAAGATACCATTGTTGATAAGATTGGTATGTGGTATATCATCTTCATCATGTCCGTTCCTTCGCTGGCTTACATCTTCCTCTTTGCCGCTATTGGAACTAGAGCATTCAATCTTCCTTATAAATTTGCAACGGCTCAAGTTCAGGCTTTAGCTTACATTCTTCCTACTATTTCTCTTGCTCTTCCTTCAATTGGAAGTCTTATGAAATGGATGCGCCGTTACATGATTGACCAAATGAATTCAGACTACGTCAAGTTTGCAAGAGCTGAGGGTCTTTCAGAAGGAGAAATTTTCTCCAAGCATATTTCTAAAAATGCCATTATTCCTATTATTCATGGTATTCCGGGTAGCATTTTAGGAAGCTTGACCGGTGCAATTATTACTGAACGCGTGTATGCCGTTCCTGGTGTTGGTAATTTGTTGACAACAGCAATTAACGGTCACGATAACGGAGTTATTGTTGCTTGTACGTTGTTCTATACTTTGCTTTCTATTATTTCTCAGATTGCCGGAGACCTGCTCATGGCAAAATATGACCCGAGAATTTCATTTGAAACAAAAGGAGGTAGATAATCATGGAAGAAGTAAAGATTACTAATGAAGATGACTTGTTTACCTTCATTGACCACGATGCAATTGAATCGGAAAAAATTATTGCTCCAAGATATTCTTACTGGAAATCGGTTTTTAGGGTTTTCTTTAGAAGAAAAACTAACTGGGTTTTGCTTGCTTTGTTTGCAACTCTTCTTATTTGCTCGTTTGTAATCCCAATTTTCTGTAAGTATGATCCTAATGAGAATGTTACCAATGCTGTTATGTTCCACAAGAGTCCTTCTGAGGCTATGGCTTTAACTGGGGGCTTCTCTTTTAAGTGGTGCTTAGGCTCAGGTGGTCTTGGCAACTCCATTTTCTACGGCATTTGGGCTTCTGCAAGAACAAGTATTCTTTTGGCGGTCATTTGTGCTGCAATTAATATGACTGTTGGTATTCTTATGGGTGCTGTTTGGGGCTACTCAAAGAGCTTTGACCATGTGATGTTGGTTATCTATAACATTATTGCAAATGTGCCATACATCTTAATGATATCGGTATTGGTGTATATCATAGGTTCTGGATTCTGGAGTTTTGTGTTCGCGTTGACCATTACGGGGTGGATGAGTATTGCGTACTTCTTCAGGACTCAAGTTATGATTATTAGAGACCGTGAGTACTCGCTGGCGTCCAGATGTCTTGGGACACCTATTACGCGTATAGTTTCTAAGAATATTTTGCCGTTTATGACATCTGTTATTGTTACGCTTTTGGCTACTGAGCTTCCTTCCTATATTTCAATGGAAGTGTTCCTTTCCTTTATTGGTGTTGGACTTTCTGCTAGTGTGCCATCTTTGGGTAGAATGATACAGGAAGCGCAAACGGCGTTCTTGATTTATCCGTGGGAATTCTGGGCACCGGTTGCAATAGCAGCCATGGTTACTATTATTCTTTATGTTCTGGGTCAGAATTTGGCAGATGCATCGGACCCAAGGACACACATGTAAGGAGGCAGAACATGGAAAACGATAAAAAAGTTCTGTTGTCCCTTAGAGACGTAGATGTGAAATTTAATGTCAGAGGTAGAATTCTTTCTGCCATAAGACATGTATCGTTGGATATTTATGAAAATGAAGCTATTGCCATTGTAGGTGAAAGCGGTTCTGGCAAGTCTGTCTTGACCAAGACGTTCGCCGGCATGCTGGATTCAAATGGCTTTATTAGTAATGGAAGTATCATCTTCTCTGATGACGACCTCTCCAAGACTGTTGCTCCGTTGAATGATCAAAACAAAAAGACCCTCAAGAGGGCGTATGAAATGCTGAATAAGTATTCGCCTTTGGAGCGGGGTGCAAAGGAATTTGTGGCCATTGAGCAGAAGAAGGAAGAAATTAGGCACGAGAAATCTCTTACTCCACAGGAGGAGATTGATTTTGCCAAGCGCCTTAAGGATCTAGATGACGATATTGTGGACAGAACCAACTACATGTTGGCTTTGGACCGCAAAGATGCTAATGATGCAGCACAGATTCAAGAAATTAAGGCAAAGATTGCAAATTGGACAGAGCAAAAGAAGGCTATTTCCAAGGAGCGTTTGGACTTAATTAAGAAGAGAAGTCAGGATTACATGGCAGATAGTGCTAAGGTTGCAAGTAATAAAAAGATTCTTGAGGACTTGGCATCTTTACGCGAGACTAAGCTTGCCCAGTTAGATGACCCTGCCAATCCTTTTGGGCTTTCACAGGCCACACTGGACAGAAATAGAATTCTGGCTTATGAGATTCTTCTTTCTATAGCCCGATACCCTAAATTTACCCAGTTAAAATTCATGAGAAAGCTTGATAAGGCTTTCAGACTTGCCATGTGCTCTGGTGTTGACTTAAATAATAGTAGAGAAAGAAATAAGATTTTTGAGACCTGCAATTTTAGAGTTGAATTCAGAAACCTTGATGAAGAAAAAGGTCTTGTTGAAGGCTATGCAATTATTGACTGTGCAAAGGTTAAGTACACCAAAGACTGGCAACAGATTAGAGGGTGTAAGATAGCTACCGTTTTCCAAGATCCTATGACTTCTCTTAACCCTGTTGTCACAATTGGTAAGCAGATAATGACAGTTATTCTCAAGCACCAAAAGTGTTCACAGGAAGAGGCAAAAAAGAGAACCTTGGATATTATGTCTAAAGTTGGTATTCCTGAGCCAGAAAAACGTTTTAACGATTATCCTTTCCAATATTCTGGTGGTATGAGACAGCGTATTGTTATTGCAATTGCGCTTTCTTGTCAGCCAAAAATTCTTATTTGTGATGAGCCTACCACGGCTTTGGATGTTACTATTCAGGCCCAGATTATTAGACTTATCAAGGATCTTCAGCATCAGCTTGGTTTTACAACTGTTTATATCACTCACGACCTTGGCGTTGTTGCTAACGTTGCTGAGCGTGTTGCGGTTTTGTATGGTGGACAGATTGTTGAGATTGGTACAGTAGAAGATATCTTCTATGAGCCAAGACACCCATATACTTGGGCTCTTCTTAGTTCTCTTACTCAGCTAGCGGAAAAAGGTGACGAGCTCTTCTCAATTCCTGGCACTCCTCCATCTTTGTATAATAAGATTGTGGGAGACGCTTTTGCGCCTAGAAGCCAGTATGCTATGGCTATTGATATGGTAAAAGAGCCTCCTATGTTCCAAATTAATGAGCACCATTGGGCAAAAACTTGGTTGTTAGATCCTAGGGCCCCAAAGGTGGAACCGCCTAAGATTATTCAAAATCTTCACGAGAAGATGCTGAAATCTCATATTGAGTTCACGGAGTGAGGAGGGGAATATGGAAGAAAACAAAAGAGAAGTAGTTCTTTCTGTTCAAAACCTTGACGTTGTATTCAAGAATGGAAAGAAAGAATTCAAAGCTGTTGATGATGTAAGTTTTGATATTTATAAAGGTGAAACCTTTTCATTGGTAGGGGAATCGGGGTCAGGAAAGACCACAATTGGGCGTGCTATTGTGAGAATCAATCCATGTTCAAATGGCGCTATCTACTATAAGGGAAAGAAGATATCGGGAAAGTTGTCAAGAAAGGATGACCGTGAAGTGGTCAGAAAAATTCAGATGATTTTCCAGGACCCTGCCGCCTCGTTGAATGAAAGAGCTACCATTGAGTATATTATTTCAGAGGGCTTGTTTAATTTTCATTTGTATGAGGATGAGAAGGACAGAATCAACAAGGTGGAGAGAATTATCAAAGAAGTTGGCCTTCTTCCAGAGCATTTGACTCGTTATCCACATGAGTTCTCTGGCGGACAAAGACAGCGTGTTGGATTGGCTCGTTCTATTGTTATGGCCCCAGAGTTTATTGTTGCGGATGAGCCAATTAGTGCTTTGGATGTTTCTATTCGTGCTCAGGTGTTGAATCTTCTTAAGAAATTCCAAAACGAGAGAGGTCTTTCTTACTTGTTTATTGCACATGACCTTTCTATTGTTAGATTTATCTCGGACAGAATTGCAGTTATTCATAAGGGGAAGATTGTTGAGATTGCTGAGACTGAGGAGTTGTTTAAATATCCTTTACATCCTTATACAAAGTCTTTGATGTCTGCTATTCCTATTCCAGATCCTATTCTTGAGAAAAATAAAAAACTTTTTGTTTACGATCCTTCTTTGCACGATTATTCTGTTGATAAGCCACATATGGAAGACCTTGGCAATGGTCATTTCATCTATGGTAATGATGCAGAACTTGAGCATTACAAGAGTGTGAGATTTGAAAAACATTGAAGTTAGTGATAAGCACATTGGCTTAAAAGTTGTTCTCTTTATTGTTTTCTTGGTTATTGCTGTTAGTGCGTTCTCATACGGTGTATCTTTGATTGGGAAGAAAGAATCTGGGTATCAGACAATTTCTGCTAGCTCTAGTGATTCTAGTGATGCTAATGATGTGACCATGTTTGCTAAGGAGATTTCTTTTAGCCATTATTTTGAAGGGAGCAGTAATTCTATAAAGAAAGAAGTTCGCACACTTCAAAAGGTTTATAGTTCTATTTTGTTGGATGTTTGCAGGCAACTTGATGCAGAAAATGTTTACGAAGGATCTGTGAGCCTTGGAGCTCTTAACTCTAATTTGGGAGTCTCTGTTTCTGTAAGTCCTGAACTATATGCTGTTTTAAAGGATGCCTATTCTAGAACATTAGAGAAGAAAAATTTCAACATGTTTGCTGGGGCCTTGTACTCTGAGTGGAAAAGTATTCTAATTTTGGAGGATGCTAGTGAATTTGATCCATTGAATAATGAGTATATGGCTTATAGAATTGGTGAAATTGCTAGAGAAGTTTCAGATTTATCTAACTTTTCTTTGGAGTTTTTAGACGATTCTACCTGTTCTGTTCGCTTTAGTGTTTCTGAACATTACTTGGATTTCAGTTCTGAGTTTGAACTTGGCTCAGTTGTTATAGATTTGAATCTCATGACTAATGCTTATAAGTTATATCTTTTGGCTCAAGAGCTTGAAGGGCTTGGCTATAAAAATGGCTATCTAGTGTCAAACAATGGCCTAGTTGTGACTTTATCTGAAACTTTTGAGCAGAGTTTTGTGTTATACGGCATTGAAAATGAAGATCCGTTATCTTCTAATATAGTGGAGCGAGGTACTGTTTCTGTAAGTGGAGCCTCCAGCAAAGTGTTCTTGTCTGCCTTTGCTTTTGGCTCTTATTACAATGCAACGGTTGATGGTCATTTGAGACATTTGTTTTTTGACACGAGAACGGGAGAGATTCACGACATTGTTTTGTCCTGTACTATTATCTCTGAAGATTCAAGTGGCGAGTTTTCAAGTATAGTTGATAATATGGCTAACCTAATAAATCTTTGCTCGCTGTCCTCAAAGAGTGCAGTAACTGAGGCTATTTCTGAATTTAGTTCTAATTGCTTCGTGGATTGTTCTTTTTATTGAACTCTTGTAAGTAATCCTTACTTGTCCGGCATGATAGTTTTTTTCTTGAATTCTTCAATGAACTTTAGAAGAATTTCTACAGCTCCATCTACACCAACAGAACTTGTATTAACACAAAGATCATAATTGCTAGCGTTGCCCCACTTTTTATGTGTGTAATACTCATAGTATTTGGATCTATTCTTGTCTGTGCTTTTTATGAGCTTTTCCATTGAAGCTCTGTCATGTTCTACATGTTCTTCAAGTGCTAGTTTTCTGCTGACTCTGTCTTCAAGGTTTGCCTGAATAAAGAAATTTACTGTGTCATAATCTCGTAAAACATAATCTGCACAACGTCCCACTATTACACAGGAACCTTTTTTTGCCAAAGCTTGAATGATTCTGGATTTTTCAAGGAATACCTGGTCATTTGGTGAAAGATTGTAGAACTGATTCATTACAACTTCTCTGGACATTGCAATACCAGCACTTGGAACAAGGCCAGCACTTCCCATGTTTAAAAGGCTAGGTTTTTGTTCATCCATTTTTGCAAGGTAACTTTCTGCGAAACGGCTATTCTCTGCTGTGAGAGTGATTAGCTCTTTGTCATAGAATGGGATTCCTAAGCGCATTGCAAGTCTGCGCCCAACTTCATGTCCTCCACTTCCAAATTGTCTTCCTATTGTTACTACGTGGCCCATATTTTTCCTCCTGTTCTATGTTTTAATGATATCATAAATATGAATAGGTGGAGAATTTTTCTTGAGAAAATTTTGGAGCCGAGCGGAATCGAACCGCCACTTGTGCCATGCGAAAGCACCGTTCTACCATTGAACCACGGCCCCAAAGCAAATCATGTGCGATTATAGTGCTTTGAGTGGCTTTTGTTAAGCTCACTTGTGATATAATAATTACGCTGTATAGTTACGCTGTATAGTTATGCTGGAGGCGCAGGATAAATATGGATACGTGCACGAATATTGAAAAGTTGGTTGAAAGACAAAGAGCATATTTTTTGGAAGGCCGTACTTTGGATGTGGAGATGAGGATAGATTTCTTGAAAAAGCTGAGGTGCGCAATAAAAAGACATGAGGAAGATCTTGCAAATGCTCTCTATTCTGATTTAAGAAAGAGTAATCTTGAGTCTTATATGAGTGAGACCGGTATGGTCTTGGATGAGGTTGGTTATGTTCTCAAGAATATAAGGAAATGGACAAAAACTAAGGGCGTGAAAACTCCTCTTGCACAGTTTTTAGCAAAAAGTTTTGTTGTTCCTGAGCCTTATGGTGTTGTTCTAATTATGGCTCCTTGGAATTATCCTGTTCAACTGTGTCTTGAGCCTCTTATTGGTGCAATTGCAGCTGGAAATACGGCAATTATTAAGCCCTCTGCTTATGCTCCAAAGGTCAGTTCTTGCATTGCTAATTTGGTGCAAGAAGTTTTTGAACCACAATATGTTGCTGTTGTAGAGGGTGGACGAGAACAGAACACAAAGCTTTTAGAGCAAAAATTTGATTATATTTTCTTTACTGGAAGTTCTACCGTGGGAAGAATTGTTATGGAGAAAGCTTCCAAAAATCTTACACCAGTGAGTTTAGAACTTGGTGGAAAGAGTCCTGTTATTGTTGATCATACAGCTGATTTGAAACTGGCAGCAAAGCGTTTGGCCTTTGGAAAGTATTTGAATGCAGGACAGACATGTGTGGCTCCGGATTATCTATTAATTGAAAATTGTGTGAAGGAATCTTTTTTGCAAGAGTTTAAGAAAGCTGTAGAAGAATTTTTCCCAAATGGGGACTTTAAGGACAGCCCTGTTATTGTAAATGAAAAACACTTTAAAAGGCTTATGGGTCTAATTGATGGTACAATTTCACAAGGTGCACAAATATTTTTAGGTGGAAGTGGAGAAATGGGCACTCGTTTTATTGAGCCTACTGTTTTAACAGGGGTCACTTTTGACAGTCCTATCATGCAAGAAGAAATCTTTGGTCCTATTTTGCCTGTTATTGCGTTTAGTTCTGCAATAGACAAGGTGCTAGAGAATTTACGACACCTTCCAAAACCGCTTGCATTATACTTGTTTTCAAATGATAAAGAACTTCAGAAAAAAGTTCTTTCGTCTGTGTCTTTTGGAGGAGGTTGTATTAACGATACAATTATTCACCTTGCTACACCATACATGGGCTTTGGTGGTGTTGGAGAAAGTGGCATGGGAAGTTATCATGGGAAGAAAAGCTTTGACACTTTTACTCATTACAAGAGTGTGGTAAAAAAATCGAACCTTCTTGACCTTCCAATGCGATATCACCCATACTCGGAAAGCAAATTAAATATTATAAAAAAGTTCATGAAATGAGTTTACAGAAAATGAGTGTAAATAAAATTCTTGTAGTTGGTGCATCCAATATGGATATTTGCTCCAAAAGTTTTTCTCCTATTAGAGAAGGAGATTCCAATATAGGAGAGGTTTCAAATGCTAGCGGGGGTGTGGGGCGAAACATTGCCGTGGCACTCAAGCGCCTTGGTTGTTCTGTTCTGTTTTTAACGGCAATTGCAAATGATTCTTTTGGGCTTACTCTTTCTTCTTCAATTAAGGCTGAGGGAATTTCTCTTCTTCTTCCTCTTCTTGACTGTTCTGTGTATAGAACAGGTGTTTACTCTTATACTCTAGATTCAGATGGCACTTTGGTCTGTGGTGTAAATGATATGGCCATCAATGAAAGCTTGGATTGTGAAAAAGTTTTAGAAGTAAACGATGTTCTAAAAGGCGTAGATTGTGTTGTTTTTGAAGCAAACATTCCAGAAGAGACTATCAAAACGCTTGTTGGCATGGAAGGCAAGTTTGTTGCTGATTGTGTTTCTGTTGTTAAAGCAAGAAAGCTTAGTGGTGTTCTAGATAAGCTTTTCTTGTTAAAGGCTAACTACTCAGAAGCATGTGAGCTTGTAGGGATGAACGAGAGCTCAAAAAAAGATCCTTATGCTGTAGCACAGAGACTTGCGGCTAAAGGGCTTAAGCGTGGAATTATAACTCTTGGAAGTCAGGGAGCTTTCTGTTTTGAGGTACAATTTCTTGAAGATGGCGGAATTGCCTGGTATAAAGTTGAGCCACCAAAAGATGGAGAAATTGTAAATACCAATGGTTGTGGCGATGCTCTTTTGGCTGGGTTTTTGAAATCATATTTAAAGGATGGAGATATGAAGAAGGCTTTGGCTTTTGGTCAACAGGTTGCAAGTGTTAACGCAAAAAGTAATGAAGCTATTTCTCAAGAATTAGAATCTTTTGTATAATATAGTTTTGCAAGTTTAATTTTGCGAGGTTCGTATGGAAAATTTGAATAAAAGTCTTATCTTTTCTCCTGAAGTAAAAGAAGCTATGGTGAGTGGAAAGCCAATTGTGGCTTTGGAAAGTACAATTATCAGTCATGGTATGCCTTATCCTAAAAATGTTGAAACGGCTATTGCTGTTGAGCAGACTATTAGAGATAACGGAGCGGTTCCTGCTACAATTGCAATCATTAAGGGCAAGTTAATGGTTGGTCTTACTGCTGAAGATCTTGAATACTTTGGAAAGAAAGGTACTGCTATTACAAAAGTAAGCAGACGCGATATTCCTGTTGTGGTTGCAAGAGGCGAAGATGGTGCAACTACTGTTGCGGCTACAATGATTATTGCAAATATGGCTGGCATTCAAGTTTTTGCTACAGGTGGAATTGGTGGTGTTCATAGAGGTGCTCAGACAACTATGGATATTTCAGCAGACTTGGACGAATTCTCAAAGACTCCAGTTCTTGTTGTTTGTGCTGGAGCAAAGGCAATTTTAGATTTAAATCTTACTATGGAATATCTTGAAACTAAGGGTGTTCCTGTTTTCTGCTACCAGACAGATGAACTTCCTGCTTTTTACAGTAGAGAAAGTGGAATTAAGGCTCCTTTCAGATCTGACAGTGCTGAAGATTTAGCCAGCATTTGGAAGGCTAAGACTAGTCTTGGTATTTCTGGTGGGTTTATTGTTGCTAATCCAATTCCAAAAGAGTATAGCATGGATTCTAAGCGTATAAATGCTGCTATTGATGAGGCTATTTGTGAGATGAATAAGCTTGGTATTCATGGAAAAGAGACTACTCCTTATTTGTTGGACAAGATTCAAAAGCTCACTGGAGGCGATAGTCTTGAATCTAATATTAAGCTAGTTCTTAACAATGCTAAGCTTGCAGCTCAAATTGCAAAAGAGTTGGCATAATTATTTTTGAAAGCAATTTGAAAGCAAATGGCTAAACAATGTCCTAGGGCAGGTGCTTGTGGCGCCTGCCAGTTAAATGGTGTTAAATATTCTACTCAATTGTCTCGTAAACAGGCTTATGTTGAGTCTTTGCTTTCTTGTTTTGGGCCTGTTGCTCCTATTCTTGGGATGGAGAATCCTTTTCATTATAGGAATAAGGTGCAGTCTGTTTTTGGACTAAACTCCAAGGGTGAGGTTATCAATGGGATTTATAGGCTTGGCACACATAAACTAATTCCCATTCGAGATTGCATGATTGAGGATGAAGAGGCTGATTCCATTTTGGAGACTATCAAGGCGCTAGTCAAAGCAAGAGGTATTGAACCGTATGATGAAGACCGTCAGGTGGGCGCAATTAGACATGTGCTTATCCGGCGTGCTGTGTCCACCAATCAGAGTTTAGTGGTAATAGTATCGGGGTCTCCTAAATTCAGGCCAAAAGAGTCGTTTGCACAGGAGATTGCAAGGCGGCATCCGTCTGTCAAGGGTGTGCTGTTGAACGTGAATGCTGAAAAGACGTCTATGGTGCTCTCTGATGCTCCATGTAAACTGATTTGGGGGCGGGGATGGATTGAAGATGAGCTGTGCGGATTGCGGTTTAGAATATCGGCCAAAAGCTTTTATCAGGTGAATGCGGTGCAAGCGGCCAAGCTATACACCATTGCAATGCGAATGGCACGTTTTAGTGGGAAGGAGACGGTCATTGATGCGTATTGCGGCACTGGTACAATTGGCCTTATCTCTTCGCGGTGGGGAGCCGGACGGGTGATTGGCATTGAGCTGAATGAGAGCGCTGTGGCAGATGCAATTGAGAATGCTTCCATCAATGGCATTTCTAACGCCACATTCCTTTGCGGGGACGCGAGTGCAATTCTCAAAGATATGGCCAAAGGTCACGTGTGGTTGGGTCAAGATGGTGCTTTTGTAGGGATAGATCCAGAAAATAAAGCTGGCTACACGCAAATCTCTAAGGCCGATGTCCTTTTCATGGACCCTCCGCGTAGTGGCAGTGACGAGCGTTTTCTCTCTTCTGTTATTAAGATTTCCCCTAAAACGATAGTCTATATCTCGTGCAATCCCCAAACTTTAGCGCGTGATCTGCGATATCTGACCATCAATGGGCCATACCGCATGGTTGGGGCACAACCAGTAGACCTTTTTCCTCAAACTGAACATGTTGAAGTTGTGGCATTGTTAATGCTTACAACAAATTAGACTTGTTTTCTTCGAAGTTTTGCAAAAACCTCCTTTCTG